>DASRSL010000129.1:0-6095 GCA_035656495.1 Roseiarcus sp. | reverse complement strand
AGCCGCCAGGAGCCTTTTGCCCGCCTGGCGTAGGCGGCGTTGGCCTCCCAATTCATGTACCAGCTGTCGGGCCCGAAGAAGCCGTTGCGTTCGAGCGCGGCGACATAGCCGCGCTCGGCTTCCTCGCTCATGACCGAAGGGTCGCGCGGGCGATCCGGCGCCGAACCTTCGCGGAACCAGCCGCCGTTCGCGCGGGTGAAGGCGGTGGGCGCGGGCCTGCCTCTCTTCGAGGGATCGCCGGAGCGGATGAGCGCCCGGACCGTCGCGCCGACGTCGCGCTCGAAGCCGGCCCCGGCGAGCGCGAAATTCTCGCGGTAGAACAGCTGGTAATCCCACTGCGCGGCGGGAAACCTGTCGGCCGGATAGACGTTCCGGTCGGCCAGCGGAAGAGCAGTCTCCACGGCGAAGCCCTCGGGGAGATAGGGCACGCAGAGGCTGGCGACGCCGTGACAGGCGCCGGGATGATGCTGGGCGATCGACCAGACGACCGGCGAGCCCCAGTCGTGGCCGACCCAGACCGCTTTCTTCACGCCGAGCGCGTCGAGGAGCTCCATCATGTCGGCGACGATTTGCTCGAGCGCGTAGTCCTCGTGCCGCGGATAAAGGCTCGAGCGGCCGTATCCGCGCATGTCCGGCGCGATCGCCCGAAAGCCCAAGGCCGCGAAGGCCGGAAGCTGGGCGCGCCAGGAGATCGACAGCTCCGGCCAGCCATGCACGAAGACGATCGGCGTCGCGTTCGCCGCGCCGCACGAGAGATAGAAGGTCGCGTGCCGCGCGCTCCTGGCGACATGCTCGAGAATGGGGAAGCTCATGCTCGTCTCCGAAGGCTTTGTTCGCTCCTGAATGGGAAGCAAGCCTGTAGGCGAACCATTCGGTATGGTTTCGCCGACCGTTCAATTCGGCGGCATCAAATCCGAAGGCGTCAATCGGGGCAAAGTCGAGAGAGTGCCGGAACTCGGCGGCTCGAAGTTCTGTGTCACGCCGCGGCGGCCGCCTGTGGTATAAAGAGCCATGATCGAAATGTCCCCTGAAACCGAATCCCTTATTCTGGCGAGTTCCCGCAACACCGGACGCACGTCCGACGAAATCGTGCGCGACGCGCTGTGCCGCATGGGCGACGTACTGCCCTGGCGCAGACAGGCAGGGCAGCGTCCGCCAGCCGAGACGAAAGATGAGCTCATCGCCGGCATGGAGGGAATTGCGGCCCGAAGCGCCGCGCGTCCTCTGGTCGATCCCCGGTCTCCCGACGAAATCATCGGCTACGATGATTTCGGCCAACCGCGTTGTAGCCTATCAAAAGGCGGAAAATAGCGAGAGCTTCGAAACCGGCTTGCCGATGACCGAGAGCGACAAGGACACGATGATCCGCCAGTACGCCGCCGGTGAAATCACCTGGCGCACCATGCGCGAGCGCGGCTTCGACTCGTATCTCGACGTCCTGGCCGGGCTCGGCGAACTCGGCCTGCGCCCTCCCGTCGCGCCGATGGACGGGCCGAACGTCGCGGCGCGGCGGCGCGCTCGCGCCCTGATCCGCGAGGCTCTGAAGGCGCCGAAGTGACGCAGCGCCTCGGCCTCATCGTCACTGACGCTTCGCCGCTCATCACCTTGGGAGCCGCCCATGCGCTCGCCTGCCTCATCATGCCCGGCGTGCCGGTGTTCGTCCCCGACATGGTCTACGCCGAAGTGGCCAGGGACATGACGAAACTCGGCGCTGCGGAAGTCGTCGATTGGATTCGCATGCATCTCGGCCAGGTCGAGATCGTCCCGACGGAAGTCTACGCGGAATACGAGGCCTTGCTCGCGATCAATCCGAACATCCGCTCCAAGGGCCGGGGCGAGCAGGCGGCGCTCGAAGTCTTGGCCTATGCAGTCGCCGCCGACGCCGACTTGCACGCCGTCCTCCTGTTCGAGGACAGCGATATTCGCGGCCGCGAATTCGTGCGGGTCCTGCCGGAGCGAGTGACCGCGCTCTCGACCGGCGATTTGCTCCATGAATTGGAAGCGGCAGGACGCATTCAATCGTCCGACCAGATTCTCGACGAGGCCGCTGCGCGAGGGCGCAATGTCGAAAAGCAACGGCAGGCGATTGGCGGCGAATCGGCGCGCGCCATGTTGCGCGAACAATTGCTGCGACTGGACGAACCTAAAGGTGGACGGTAGTAGGTGAGGCTGCTGGCGGAGCGGCGGGTCACGTCCTCGCCCTCCCACCCGAGGAACGCGAAGTGGGCCACCTCGGCCGCTCCCGGGTCGCAGCCCGAGAGAGCGCGGCCAAAAGCCCCACCCCGCGCGAATATCCTCACTCGAACTCCGCCCGCCGCTCGAGCCCCTCGATGTCGGTGAGATCGACGGCGGAGCGGTCCGCCGCGAGGATCGGCTGCACCTCGATCGTGATCTTGCGGATCATGCCGGAAAACTTCGCCGGGACTTGGTAGTCCTCGGTCACCGGGGTCCCGAGGTCCTCGCCGACATCCGCCCCTTCGTCCGCCGAGAACATGAAGGGCTGGGTCCGGTCGATCCGGCCTTCGGCGAATTTGGCGCCGCCGAGCGAAATGCGGGCGACCCCGCCCGCTCCCGGCTTGCCGCCGTCGTAGGCCAAATCGAACCGCAGGACCTGTTCGCCCGTCGGCAAAGGACTTTCGGCAGCGATTTCGTAAGGGGCGACACCGAGCCAGTTGTAGGTGAATCTCGGGACGCCGCCCTTCAGCCAAAGACTCCAGCCGCCGAAGCGTCCGCCCTGGGCGAGGATCACGCCCGATGCGGCGGAATCGGGAACATGCAGCTCGGCCGCAATCGAAAACGAGCGGTTCTTCACGTTGATGAAGGCGTTCTCCATCATTCCCGACATGCCGGGATAGACCGTGAGCGACGTGCGGCCGCCCATCAAATCCGGGCGGCCCGCCACCGCCGCGTTCAGCCGTTCGATCGACCGGTCGTCGATCGGCAGCACGTGGTTCTCGACGCCGACCTTGATGAACAGATCCTGCATCTCCTTGAGCTTCGCCGGATTGGTCGCCGCCAGATCATTGATCAGGCTGAAATCGGCGCGCGTGTCGTAAAGCTCCCATTTGTCGTTGGCCAGACTCGTCCGCGGCTTGAGCTCCCAGGGCGCCCGGTGGACCGTCCCCGCCAGCCAGCCGTCGTGATAGATGGCGCGGTTGCCGGCGATTTCGAAATATTGCGTCAGATGCCGGTCGGCCGCCTGCGCGGCGTCGAACGAATAGACCATGCTGACGCCTTGCATCGGGATCTGCTCGGTCCCGTTGACCGATTTCGGCTCCGGCAGCCCCGCCGCCTCCAGAATAGTCGGCGCGACGTCCACCACATGATGCCATTGCGAGCGGACTTCGTTCCTCGCGTTGATCCCGGCCGGCCAACGCACGATCAGCGGGTTGCGCGTGCCGCCGTAGCTGCTGGCGACCTGCTTCGTCCAGGTGAAGGGCGTATCGCCCGCGACCGCCCAGCCTGCGGCGTAATGGTTGTAGGCCATCGGCCCGCCGAGTTGATCGATGCGCTCGAGCTGAACCTCGAGCGGCTCGGCGACGCCGTTGAAATAGGTGTTTTCGTTGAACAAGCCGTGGAAGCCGCCCTCGGCGCTCGCGCCGTTGTCGCCGACGATGTAGAGAACGAGAGTGTTGTCGAGCTGGCTCTGGTCCGCGATCGCTTGAACGAGACGGCCGATCTCGTGATCGGCATATTCGCCGAACCCGGCGAACACCTCCATCTGGCGCGCGAACAGGCGCTTCTCGTCTGAAGACAGGCTGTCCCAGTGCTTGATCGGCTCTGGCTTCGGTGCGAGCTTCGTTCCCTGCGGCACGACGCCGAGCGCAATCTGCCGCTTGAGCGTCTCCTCGCGCAGCCTGTCCCAGCCGGCGTCGAACCGGCCCTTGTATTTGGCGATCCATTCCTTGGGCGCGTGATGGGGCGCATGCACGGCGCCGGGCGCAAAATAGAGGAAGAACGGTTTTTCGGGCGCGAGCGTCTTGACCGACCGCATCCAGTTGATCGCCTGGTCGGTCATGTCCGTCATGAAATGATAGTCGGGATCGTGCGGCGGCTCGAGCTTGGCCGTCCCGTCGTAGATCAGCGGCGCCCACTGGTTCGTTTCGCCGCCGAGGAAGCCATAGAACTTGTCGAAGCCGGAATGCGTCGGCCATCGATCGAACGGCCCGGCCGGGCTGATCTCCCACGGGGGCGCCTCGTGATACTTGCCGAACGCCGCCGTCCCGTAGCCGTTGAGGCGGAGGATCTCGGCCAACGGCGCGATCGCATTCGGCCGCACTCCGGTGTTCCCCGGGAATGCCGTCGCGACCTCGGCGATTCCGCCCATGTTGTTCATGTGGTGGTTGCGGCCGGTCAGCAGCGCGGTCCGGGTCGGCGAGCAGAGCGCCGTCGTGTGGAACTGGTTGTAGCGTAGCCCTTCGCCCGCCAGGCGCTCGGCGGTCGGCATGTTGATCGGGCCGCCGAAGGCGCTCGACTGCCCGAATCCCATGTCGTCGAGGAGCACGACCAGCACGTTGGGGGCGTTTGGCGGGGCCTTGACCTCGAACCGCCCCGGCGGAATGACATTGCGCGCATCGAGGACGTCGATGGTCGGCGCCTTGGGCTCGGGGATTGGCAGGACGGTGCGGTCGAGGGGCGTCGCGGCGGCGCTCCCGGCGGGCGGGGAGGTTTGCGCCCGTGCGGCGCCGCCGAGCCAAGAGCCGCCCAGGGCTGTCGCCAGCGCCGCCTTCGCCGTCGATACGAACAAGTCGCGCCGGTTCATTCTGCGCCTCCCTTTTTGGATCCCAGGCGGTCTTGATCTCGAAAGCCGGCCGAATCGCGGTTCCGCGCCTGCGTCGACGTATCATGGCCCGCCAGCCGCGTCTCCTAACCTCGCGCAAGCTTCGCCGCCCACCGTGCCATCCGCGCCGCATGAGCAGCGGCGCTTCGCGGAGCGATGCGCCTCATGTCGGCTACGGCGGTCCCCTCACCCCCGGCCCCTCCCCATGGGAGAGGGGAGCGGTCGCGGCGGCAAGGACGCCGCCTTCGCCGTCGGCATCGTCCTCATCCTCTGCCTCTTTTTCCTGCCGGTGCCGGCGATGATGATCGACTTCGGCCTTGCGCAAGGGCGGCCGGTCCCCTTCGAGGCCTACAGTCGGCGCAAGAACCAGGGCTTCTCGAGCTCAACCGCCTCCTGCCGGCGCTGGAGCGGGCGGGCGCCGCCGGCCCCCTGCGCGACGCCCTCGCCGAGCTCAACGCCAGGCTCGAGATGAACCGTCGCGCGCTCGGCGTCCAGCTCAAGCCCGCCGCCGCCATCGCCGATATCATCGCCCGCGCCATCCGCGACGGCCAGTCGGACGGAACCTACGACGCGCGCGCCTGGAGGCTGGCCGAGGAATGATGCGCGCCATCCTCATCGGGCTCCTCGCCTCGATGGCGACGGTCGCCGGAGAGGTTGGCGCGCGCCAGGCTTTTGCCGTCTACGGGAACATGGGGAAGGGCGCCGGGCCGAGGGTCACCGAATCGCGAAGACACGCGAGATCAACGTGCCGCGCCTCAAGGATGGAGCCATCCAGGGCTACGCCGTGATGCTGCTCAGCTATACACTCGACCTCGGCGGCTTGAAGAAGGCCGCGATGGCGCCGGATTCGATCCTGGTCGACGAGGCGTTCCGCTACGTCTACGACGACGACTCGATCGACTTCGACCATCTCGATCGTTTCGGCCTCGCTAAGATGAGCAAGGCGCTCGTCCGCTCGGTCAACGCCCGGGTGAAGGGCGACGTCCTCGTCGACGTCGGCGCGGAAGAATTCACCTACGCGCCGGTCAGCGAGACCGTGAAGCGGCCTTAGGCTCTCGTCCCTTCTCGCCGCTCGCGGGGAGAAGGTGCTTGCGGCGGCTGATCGCCTCGCCCCTCACGCAGGCCGGGTAAGACATCGGGCCGGCAGGTTCGGGTCGGTCCTCCGCCGGGCGGCGCGGGAACTTTCCAACGCATCGCCGGTTTCAGCTTCGGCCGAGCGAGCCGCGCCTCCGCATGTCCAGCTCCGTCAACGTCCGCATTCCCGGTGCGCAGGCCGCCGCCTGTCGCATTCCGACTGACGCGCCGAGGCGGACGG
>DASRSL010000128.1:0-12576 GCA_035656495.1 Roseiarcus sp. | reverse complement strand
GGCGGCAACCAGCAGAAGGTGGTGATCGCCAAGAGCATTCTGCGCGAGCCGAAGGTCGTCATTCTCGACGAGCCGACACGCGGCATCGACGTCGGCGCGCGCGCGGCGATCTACGACATCATCGCCGATCTCGCCCGCCGGGGCCTGGCGGTCATCGTCGTCAGCTCTGATCTCGACGAAGTGCTCGGACTGTCCCACCGCGTCATGGTCCTGAACCGCGGGAGCAACCGCGGAATCCTCGATCGCGAGCATGCGGGACGTGCGGCCGTCATGGAGCTGGCGGCTGTTGGCGAGCGCAACCCCGAGCTCAACGCGGGTCTCGCCGAGCCGCGCCGCAGGAAGATTCTCGACTGGCTGCAGGAGGAAGGAAGCGCCCGGGTGCGCGACCTCAGCCTGGCCTTCGGCGTTTCCGAAGCGACGATCTGGAAGGATCTCGAGAAGCTCGAGTCCGACGGGCACGTCAATCGGCAGGATGGCGGCGCGTTTCTGCGCACGATGCCCAAGCAGGTTCAGACCCTGTCGCTCCAGCATATGGAAAATATCGAAAAGAAACGAAAGATCGGGGTGAAGGCGGCGAGCCTGGTCGGCGACGGGGAAACGATCATCCTCGACTCCGGCTCGACGACGACCGAGATCGCCCGCAACCTTACCGGTCGCTCCTCCCTCACGGTAATCACCAATGCGCTCAACATCGCCCTGACGATGGGCGCCGTGCCGGGCTACGCGGTCCACATGCCGGGCGGCCAGTTCAAGGCGCCGACCCTGTCTCTGAGCGGCGACAGCGCGGCGGACTATTTCCGCGATGTCCACGCCGACAAGCTCTTCCTGGCGACGGCCGGAGTCGCACTGGAGTCGGGCCTGACCTACCCGAGTCTCGCCGACTTGCAGGTCAAGCAGGCGATGATCCGCGCCGCTTCCCACGTCTATCTCGTCGTCGATTCGACCAAGATCAACCGCTCGTCCTTCACACGGCTCGGGCCGCTCGACGTCATCCACTCCGTCATCACGGACGACGGCATTCGCGCCGAGGACGTCCGAGCTTTCGAGAATCGCGGGATCAAGGTCATTATCGCTCACTAGAACGCCGTCCGAACCGGACGGGCCACGACCGAATGGGAAGGAGTGTCGACATGCATCTGTTCAGCCTGAAAGACGAGATCGCCTTGGTGACGGGGGCCGGCAGCGGGATCGGGCAGGGGATCGCGGTCGGCCTCGCCGAGGCGGGCGCCGACGTCGCGCTGTTCGACCTGCCGGCCAGCAAGGGCCTCGCGGACACCGCCCGCGCCGTCGAGGAGAAGGGGCGCCGGGCGCTGATCGCGACCGGCGACGTCGCCGACGCCGCGGCCCTGACCGCGGCGGTCGACGAGACTGAGCGGAAGCTCGGCGCGCTGACCCTCGCCGTCAACAGCGCCGGCATCGCCAATGCCATGCCGGCCGAGGACATGCCAGTCGAGCAATGGCGGCGCATGATGGACGTGAACCTGACCGGCGTCTTCCTCTCCTGCCAGGCGGAGGGCCGGGCGATGCTCGCGCGCCGGCGCGGCGCGATCGTCAACATCGCCTCGATGTCCGGCTCGATCGTCAATCGCGGCCTGACCCAGGCGCACTACAACGCCTCCAAGGCGGCCGTCGTCCATCTCAGCAAGAGCCTCGCGATGGAGTGGGTTTCGCGCGGCGTCCGCGTCAACGCCATCAGCCCCGGCTACACGCTGACGCCGATGAACAAGCGGCCCGAGGTCGCCGAGCAGCTGAAGGCCTTCGCCGCAGAGACGCCGATGGCGCGCATCGCGACCGTCGAGGAGATGGTCGGCCCCGCCATCTTCCTCCTGAGCCCCGCCGCCTCCTTCGTCACCGGCGTCGACTTGCTTGTCGACGGCGGGTTCGAGTGCTGGTGAGCCGCCCGGCGCCAACCCCCACACATCTTGGATCGCCGGGGCTATCCTTCCCCAGCTCTGCCGGGGAAAAGCTGCCCCGGGCGCAGACCCGCGGGTGGCGCGGAGCGCGGTATCGCCCGCTGCTTCGAGCGCGAGTCGGACTACACGCACGGCACGCGCCCTGATGCGCCGCCTTTTCCTGCGCCGCGAGGCTGCCTTATTGTCGCGACTCCAGTGCTCCGATCCTTCATGACCGCGGGGACTGTCCCCGCAGCAGGGGTCAGAACGTTAGTAACAAAACGCTATCGTTCGAGCTCGGCCGCTGTCGGCACGCGCCCGTTCGGCGTCAGGCGGTTGATGAGCTGCGGCAGGACGACGGCGAGCTGGTTCAGAAGCTCTTGCTGGCTCATGCCGGTGCGCGCCGAGAGCTCGTTGAGGATATTGCCGCCGAGGGCGGAGCCGAGCTGCCCCGGCTGGATCTGCTGGTTCTCGCCGGGCCCGACCCAGGAATTGACATGCTGGCCCGCGCCGCCGGCGGTGAGCCTGCCGATCAGGTCGCCGAGGCCGCCGACCACGCCGCTGCCCGGCGGATTGGCAGGAACGGGTTGCACAGGCGGAGCGGCCGAGGGCGTCGATGGCGGTGGCGAGGAGCCGCCGCCGAACAGTTTGCCTAGAATCAAGGCGCCGGCGGCCACCGCGATCGGCGTCGCCAGATTGCCGCCTGGGACCGCATCCTTAAGGGCGTCGTCGAACATTCCCATCGCTTCCTCCTTGCTGAAGTCGGCCGTCCAACACAACCGGGCGGCTGATCGGCAGCGCATCGCTCAGGAATAGACGCCGCAAGATTAGCTTCTTGCGTTTTCCCCGTCCATCCCGCAACAATCCCGCCGGCCTGCTCTTATTCGTCCTTGTGGGGCGACAGCGAGCAGGACGGGCTCGGCGGAAGGAGACCGGGGCATGGGCATCATCAGCTGGATCATTCTGGGCCTGATCGCGGGTTGGATCGCAAGCAAGCTTGTCAACAAGACCGGGTCAGGAATCATTATGGACATCGTGCTCGGCATCGTGGGAGCGATCGTCGGAGGGTTCATCGCGAGCGCCCTCGGAATGAGGGGCGTCACCGGTCTCAACATCGGGAGCATCGTCATCGCGATCATCGGTTCCGTCGTCGTCTTGTGGGTCTACCACGCAGTCATCGCGCGAACCTGACTCGCCGATCAGTCGGCCGCGTCCCACCGCGCCGCCGAGGCGTCGTCCTCGTCCTTGGCGGCCACCCAGCCTTCCGCGGCGCCGTAGGCGCGAATGGCGCGCTTCCAGAACGGCGCGCGGGTCTTGAGAAAGTCCATCAGCATTTCGGCCGCCGCAAAGGCTTCGCCGCGATGTGCGGACGCGACGGCGACGAGAACGATCTGCTCGCCCGGGGCGATGCGTCCGTAGCGGTGGATCGCCGTCACGCCGAGGAGCGGCCATCGGGACTCCGCCTCCCGCGCGACCCGCGCCATCTCCTCCTCCGCCATGCCGGGATAGTGCTCGAGCTCGAGGGCCGCCAGACGGCCGCCCTCGTCCCGGCAATAGCCGACGAAGCTCACGACCGCGCCGACGTCCTTGCGGCCGAAGGAGAGCCGCGCGGACTCGGCGCCGGCGTCGAACGTCTCGCGCTGGACGCGGACCGTCGCCATCGCCTATCCGCCCGTCATCGGCGGAAAGAACGCGATCTCCTTGGCGCCGGCGATGGGCGCGTCGCGGCGCGCGTGCACCCGGTCGAGGGCCGCCCGCACCGTCGACGGCCTTTCGAAGGCGTGCGCATAGCCCTCGCCCCGGCGTGACAGCCAGGCCATGAGATCCTCGATCGTGGTCACCGTCGACGGCGGGTTCAGTTCTTCCTCGGCTTTGCCGATCCGCTCCCGCACCCAGGCGAAATACACTGCTTTCATGAAGCCTCAAACGCTGCCGACATTGTCGTAACTGGCCTTCATGTAGTCCCAGCCCGTATAGAGCGTTAGGATCGCGGCGATCCACAACAGCACGATGCCGGTCTTGACGGACCCGGCCATGATCGCCTCGCCCGACGGCCCCACGATCAGGAATCCCAGGGCGACGAGTTGCGCCGCCGTCTTCCATTTGGCCACCGCCGTCACTGGCATCGGCACGCGCAGCTCCGCCAGATATTCGCGCAACCCGGAAACGAGAATCTCGCGGCACAGGATCACGATCGCCGCCCACAGCGTTGCGCCGGAGATCGTCTGGTTGGCGACCAGCATGAGGATGACGGCGGAGACGAGGAGCTTGTCGGCGATCGGGTCCAGCATCCGGCCGAGCGAGGACTGCTGCGCCCAGGCGCGGGCGAGATAACCGTCCAAGAAGTCGGTGACGGCGGCCAAGACAAAAATCGCCAGCGCGGTCCAGCGCGCCCATGGCGCTTCCGGCCAGAACATGAAGCCGACGACCAGGGGCACGGCCGCGAGCCGCGCATAGGTCAAGACGTTCGGCAATGACCAATTGCGGCCGGCGGGCCGCGTCGTCGAAGTAGCCATTTGCGCCGCACCTGACATCGTCATCTCCCGCCCGTCAATAGTCTCGGCGAAGACGGCGCCGCGGCCCCGAAGCTCGATCGACCGCCTGCAAAAACGGGAAGAGGCGGATGCGACGCGCCGACTTGCGGGAAATTCGTCTAGACTCGGCCGCCTTGGACCAGGAGCCCGCAATGTCGAACGTCCACGTCGTCGGTCACCCCCTCGTGCAGCACAAGCTGACCCTGATGCGCGACAAAACGGTATCCACCAAAGGCTTCCGCCAGCTTCTTAATGAAGTCGGCATGCTGCTGGCCTATGAGGTGACGCGGGATCTACCGCTCGAGATGATCGAAGTGGAGACGCCTCTCGCAAAGACGATGCAGCCCGCTATCTCCGGGAAGAAACTCGTCTTCGCGCCGATCCTGCGGGCCGGAGTCGGGTTTCTTGACGGCATGCTCAATCTGGTTCCGAGCGCCCGCGTCGCGCACATCGGCCTCTACCGCGATCCGCAGACGCTGGAGGCGGTCGAATATTACTTCAAGGCTCCAATCGACGTGGCGGAGCGGTTAGTGATCGTGATGGATCCGATGCTGGCGACCGCCAACTCGGCGGTCGCCGCGATCGACCGCCTCAAACGCCGCGGGGTGAAGGATATCCGCTTCGTCTGTCTGCTCGCCGCGCCCGAAGGGATCGAGCGGCTGACCAAGGCGCATCCCGATATCGAGATCTGGACCGCCGCAATCGACGAGAAGCTCAACGAGCACGGTTACATCGTCCCGGGTCTCGGAGACGCCGGGGACCGGATGTTCGGCACGAAATAGCGGGAACCAGACGTTCGGGCGCCGGATATCGGATCGGCAACGAGAGCGAGGCGCTCACTTTGGGCGCAATCCCTCGCTTCTCAGCTCCGGGACGAGCCAAGCCGATTCCGGGCGCCCGATCGAATCGAGCGCGTATCGCCCGTCCTGCGTGCAGTATCGGGCGAGCCGTTACTTTCGGCGGCGCCGCTGCTGGCCCAGTCCCATCTGCTTGGCCAGAGCCGAACGCGCCTTGGCGTAGGCCGGCGCGACCATCGGATAGTCCGACGGCAGGCCCCACTTATCCCGATATTCTTCGGGCGACAGGTTGTACTGGGTCCTCAAGTGCCGCTTCAACGACTTGAACTTGCGGCCGTCTTCGAGGCAGATGATGTAATCGCTGGTGATCGACTTCTTCGGCGGGACGGCAGGCTTCGCCGCTTCGACGACGACCTGCTGCGCTCCCGAGGCGACACGCACGATTGCGGCGTGAACGTCGCTGAGAAGCGCCGGAAGCTCGCTTGACGGGACGGAATTGTTCGACACATAGGCCGAAACGATTTCCGCGGCGAGTTCAACGGGGTTGGTGGAATCGTTCATTGCTTTCACTACTCCGAGCGGGAGCCTGACAAAGAGCGCCTCACCGCGTTCTTCTACCAGGCCATCTGATTGCGCGACCATGACGGGCATCATGATTCTTTGACGCCAAATGGCGTGCGGGACAAAAATCCATATAGCGCACTCGAAATCATGGCACAAGATAATCACTGATAATTTTAACTACGAAGTGCACGCTCTTCGCTCGTATACCTGCCAGGCAAATGGCACGGGCGATGTCAGGTCTACACAAGAGAACGATCCGCGGCAGTTGACAAAACAACACATCCATGTAGGAGACCGACGCCGAATCGCCGTGACAGGGTTCTTGCCCGAGAAAACACAGTGCACATCGGCGGCTGTCCGACCGCGGTGCTGACGAAGCCAAGTCGGAACCGGCCCCAATTCGGCTCGCTGCATCGTCTAGGCGGGGGCGGCTCTTCGAGCGACAGTCGCCGCGCGAGAACGGCACGCTTTCTGAGGATGTCAGGCGCGCATGAAAACGCTTATATGCCGGCCGAGCCAATCGAACGATCATTCATGAGTTTCAATGAAACCCCATAAGACCTCGAGTTTCGTCGCCGAGCGCGGGCGCGCCGCGGGTCGCGGCACGTTAGGCGGCACTGTCGAGCTTCTCTGGCCCTATATTTGGCCAGCGAATCGCGCTGATCTGAAATTGCGCGTGCTCCTCGCCGTCGCGCTGATGCTGCTTTCCAAGCTCATCACCGTCGCGACGCCCTATTCCTTCAAATGGGTGACCGACGCGTTGGTGGGAAAGCTTTCGGTCGACGCTGTTCCCGTGCCGCACGTCTTGGTCGGCGCCGCTTCCCTGGCGCTGGTTTACGGCCTCTTGCGAATCCTGATGGCGCTGACCCAGCAAGGGCGCGACGCGCTGTTCGCCGCGGTGGCCATGAACGCCGTGCGCCGGCTCGCGCTCGAAGTCTTCGAACATCTGCACCGCTTGTCCTTGCGCTTCCACCTGGAGCGAAAGACCGGAGGGCTGACGCGCGTTCTCGAGCGCGGCCGCAACGCCATCGAGACGATCATTCGCACCTCGTTGCTGACCGCGGTCCCGACGGTCGTCGAGTTCGCCCTGGTCGTCGCCGCGATGCTCTTTTCGTTCGACTGGCGCTACGTCGCTGCCATCAGCCTGACCGTCGCGGCCTATTTGACTTACACGACCGTCGCCACCAACTGGCGCATCGGCATTCGCCGCTCGATGAACGAGAGCGACACCGACGCCAACACCAAGGCGATCGACAGCCTGCTCAACTTCGAAACGGTCAAGTACTTCGGCGCCGAGCAGCGCGAGGCCGCGCGCTACGACAAGGCGATGGCGCGTTACGAGCGGATGAGCGTGCGCACCTATGTGTCTCTCGCGGTGTTGAACGCCGGACAGGCGGTCATTTTCACGCTCGGCCTGATCGCAGTGTTGGAAATGTGCGCCGTCGAAATCAGGGGCGGCCACAAGACAGTCGGCGATTTCGTCCTCATCAACCTGATCATGCTGCAGCTCTACCAGCCGCTCAATTTCATGGGCATGGTCTACCGCGAGATCAAACAGGCCATCGTCGACATCGAGGCGATGTTCGCCATCCTCCATCAGAATCCCGAGATCGAGGACGTCCCCGGCGCGCCGGCGTTGAAGGTGGACTCCGGCCACGTTCGATTCGAAAACGTCACCTTCGCGTACGATCCAGCCCGGCCGATCCTGCGCGGCGTCTCGTTCGAAGCGCCGCCCGGCCACACCATCGCCATCGTCGGCCCCTCCGGGGCGGGCAAGTCGACGATTTCGCGGCTGCTGTTCCGCTTCTACGAGCCGGCTGCGGGGCGAATTCTCATCGACGGCCAGAACATCAGCGCGGTGACCCAGAGATCGCTGCGCGGGGCGATCGGCATGGTCCCGCAGGACACGGTGCTGTTCAACGACTCCATCCTCTACAACATCCGTTACGGCCGCGACGAAGCCAGCCAGGCGGAGGTCGAGCAGGCCGCCGACAACGCGCAGATCGACGGATTCATCCGCGTCTTTCCGCAAAGCTATGCCGCCCAGGTGGGGGAGCGCGGCCTGAAGCTGTCGGGTGGCGAGAAGCAGCGCGTCGCCATCGCCCGTACGATGCTCAAAGCCCCGCCCATCCTGGTTCTCGACGAGGCGACGTCCGCTCTCGATAGCTTCACCGAGCGCGAGATCCAGTCGGCTCTCGAACGCGTTTCGCGCGGTCGCACCACCATCGTGATCGCCCATCGGCTTTCGACCGTGGTCAATGCCGACCAGATCCTTGTGCTGGACAAGGGCGTCATCGTCGAGCGGGGAACCCACGAGACGCTCCTCGCGCTAGGGGGAGTCTATGCGGCGTTGTGGAGCCGCCAGCGCGCGGTCGACGCCGCCGAGGAGAGGCTGCGGCGGGCGGAGGCGGAAGAGGAAGACCTCGAGCGTCGTCCCGACATCGCCGGCGCCATCGTCTCGCCGTCCGCGCCGTGACTTTCCGCCGGTTTGGCGCCATGAGTGCGCCCCGCGTCACCCTGAGATCTTGCTTGTGAGCGTCGTCAACTCCCTTCGCCGCGGCCTCGCGCCGATCCATCCCGAAGGCTTTCCGTTCGTCACGGGCTTCGTCGTCGCGACGCTCGCCCTCTGGTGGCTCTGGTCGCCGCTCGGCTGGCTCGGGCTGATCGCGAGCCTATGGTGCGCTTATTTCTTCCGGGATCCGGCGAGAGTGACGCCGGTGCGCGGCGATCTCGTCATCGCGCCCGCCGACGGCGCGGTCAGTTTCGCGGGTTTCGCCACGCCGCCGCCCGAACTCGGTCTCGGCGCGGCGCCGTTGCAGCGCGTTTCGATCTTCATGTCGGTGTTCGACTGTCACGTCAACCGGTCGCCCGTGGAAGGGCGGGTCGATCGCGTCGTCTACCACTCCGGGCTTTTTCTCAGCGCCGACCTCGACAAGGCCAGCGAGGACAACGAACGCAACAGCATCGTGATCGGCGCGCCGTCGGGACGGTTCGGCGTCGTGCAGATTGCGGGCCTCGTCGCCCGGCGCATCGTCTGCTTCACGCGAGAAGGCGCGCGCGTGAACGCCGGCGAGCGCATCGGTCTTATCCGCTTCGGCTCGCGCGTCGACGTCTATCTGCCGCCGAACGCGCAGATCATCGTCGGACTCAATTCACGCTCTGTTGCCGGTGAAACCGTGATCGCTGAGATCTCCGCAGCGCCGGAGGGGCGATCGTTCCGATGGAGCTGACCCCGTGAACGACGAATCGCAGGCGCCCAAACTCCTTGTCGAGGACGGAGCCGAAGCTTCCCGAAGGCGCAGCTTCCGGCCGGTGCCGCTTCGCCTGCTCCTGCCCAATATCGTCACGCTGCTCGCCCTGTGTCTCGGCCTCACGGCGATCCGCTTTGCGATGGAAGGCTCAATCGAGTGGGCGGTCAGCGCCATTGCCGGCGCGGCGGTCCTCGACGGCCTCGACGGGCGGCTCGCGCGCGCCCTCAAGGGGACCTCGCGCTTCGGAGCCGAGCTCGATTCGCTGGCCGATTTCGTCGACTTCGGCGTCGCTCCGGCTTTCCTTCTGTTCGTCGCTGATCTTCACGTGATCAAGAGCTTCGGCTGGGTCGTCGCGCTCCTGTTCGCGATGGCCTGCGCGCTCAGGCTGGCGCGGTTCAACGTCATGCTCGACGATCCCGACCAGCCGCTGTGGCGGAAGAATTTCTTTGTCGGAATGCCGGCGCCCGCCGGCGCCATCGTCGGACTTCTGCCGATCTACCTTCGCTCGGCGCTCGGAGTCGGCGCGCCGTCGCCGAGCGTCGCCTTTTTCGAATGCCTTTACGTCCTCGCCGTCGCGCTTCTGATGGCGAGCCGGGTGCCGCATTTCTCCGGCAAGTCGTTCGGCCGCGTGCCGCGCGAGCATCTCGCCGTGGTCATGGTCGGCGTCGCCGCGGCGCTTTTGCTCGTGTTCGTCTACCCGATGCAGGCGCTGGTGGCGGTCAGCCTCGCCTATCTCGCCTCGATCCCGCTCGCGATCCGCCGCTACCGCGAGCTCGACCGAGGGGGGCGCTAGCATCGCTGTTTGCCTCTCGTTGCGCCGCCACGGCCGGGGTTGGCGCGGGACCGCCGGAGCGTTCCTTTTTGTCCCGAGATGGTCTAGGTTTTTGGAGCTGGCCAATCGCGCCGGCGGGCCGCCAAACTTGTTCGGGGCCTGACCGGCGCGGGTAAGGCATCGCCGACGGCGCGGACGCTCGCCAGCGCCGGCGCGGCGTCACGACTCAAGGAGCCCTATGTCGAAAGAAGAACTGATTGAATTTCCAGGATATGTCGTCGAACTCCTGCCGAACGCGACCTTCCGCGTCAAATTGGAGAACGACCACGAGATCATCGCTCACACCGCGGGCAAGATGCGCAAGAATCGAATACGCGTTCTCGCCGGCGACAAGGTCCTGGTCGAGATGACGCCTTATGACCTGACCAAGGGCCGAATCACCTATCGGTTTAAGTGAGTTTAAGCGTGACGGCGCATGCCGAACTGAAGACGTTGAGCGCTCCGCAATCGCGGCCACGTCTGGTGCTCGCCTCCGGCTCGCCCCGCAGGCTGGCATTGCTCGCTCAGATCGGCGTCGATCCGGATTCGGTGTTGCCGTCGGAGGTCGACGAGACCCCGCGGCGCGGCGAATCGCCTCGCCGGCTCGCCCAGAGACTCGCGGTGGAGAAGGCGGCCCGCTCGGCGCGGGTCGCCTCCACGGTTCCCGAGCTTGCTCCGTGCCTGACCCTCGCAGCCGATACGGTCGTCTGCGTCGGCCGACGGATCCTGCCGAAATGCGAGATCCGACACGAGGCGGAGCGCTGCTTGCGCTTGCTCTCGGGCCGCGCCCACCGGGTCTATACCGGCTTGGCCTTGGAGACTCCGGGCGGCGGGACGCGGCGGAGGCTGGTCGAGACGAGGGTCAGGTTCAAGCGCCTTTCTGCGCAGGAGATCGAAGCCTATCTCGCCACCGGCGAGTGGCGCGGCAAGGCAGGCGGCTACGCCATCCAGGGTCTGGCGGGCGCTTTCGTCCTGCGCCTCATCGGCTCATACACCAACGTCGTCGGCCTGCCGCTCGCCGAGACCTGCGCATTGCTTGCCGGCGAAGGCTATTATCCCCACCGGCAATGGGCCGCGAATCTCTTGAAATGAGCGCCGACGACGATTCGCCGCGCGAGCGCAAGAGGGAGCCTGCCTGCCTGATCTGCGGCAAACCGCCCGATCCACGCTACCGGCCTTTCTGCTCGAAGCGCTGCGCCGACATCGACCTGCACCGCTGGCTGACGGGGAGCTACGTGATCCGCGGCGAAGAGCCGGGCCACGAAACCGAGGGAGAGGACGAGGCGGACGAATAGGCGGCCCGCGCCACAATCGTTAATCGAGGCACGAGCAGCGTGGACTTTTTTCAGGGGCAGAAGGAGCAAGTCGATGACTGACGACCGCCTTCGCTGGCCAAGTCTCTCCTATAAGGACTGGAGCGACGCCGCGCTCACGCTCCAACTCTGGATGCAGATCGTCGGCAAAATCCGGTTGGCCTCGACACCCTGGCTCAACCATAGCTGGCACGCGCCGTTCTACGTCACGGCGCGCGGGCTCGCCACGTCGCCAATCCCGGCTGGAGATGAAATTCTCGAGTTCGAGTTCGATTTCCTCCTCCACCGCCTGGTCGCCAGAACGAGCGGCGGAGGAGAGCGGGCGCTGCCGCTCGAGCCTGGGGCGGTGGCCGATTTCTATGCCGAGATTCGCGATCTCCTGGGTGGCTTCGGCGTCGATGTCGCGCTCAACGAGAAACCCTGCGAGCTTCCCGATGCTATTCCGTTTTCATCCGACCGCGTCCATTCGGCTTACGATCCGCGGGCGGCGCATGATTTCTGGCGGATCCTCGTCAGCGCAGACCGTGTCCTCAAGCTTTTCCGCACCGGCTTTCTCGGCAAGGCGAGCCCGGTGCATTTCTTTTGGGGCAGCTTCGATCTCGCCGTCACCCGCTTTTCCGGACGACGGGCGCCGCTGCATCCCGGCGGCGTCCCGGGCCTGTCGGACCGGGTCGTCCGCGAGGCTTATTCGCATGAGGTGAGCAGCGCCGGATTCTGGCCGGGCGGCGCGGCCTACCCGCAGGCGATTTTCTACTGCTACGCCTATCCGGAGCCGGCCGGATTCAGAGACGCCAGGGTCACTCCGCCCGCGCGCTACGAACAGGGCCTCGGCGAGTTCGTCCTCCCCTACGCCGGTTTGCACGACGCGCGCGATCCCGACGCGATGGTCCTTCGATTTCTCTCCGAAACCTACGCGGCCGCCGCCGATTGCGGCGGGTGGGACCGCGCCGCGCTCGAATGCCCGCTCGGCGTTCCGGGAACGCCTCGCCCGATTGAGTAGACGCGGGTCGCGACGTAACGCTCCAAATCGGAAGCCATGGCTCGGCCTCCTTGCCTGTAACCAAGCTTTTGGAACAAGAGATGGCCAAAGAGGTCTTGATCCAAGGTCGCTTCGAATGCGGTCGCGCGGCGACTTCTTTCAAGGCTCGAAAGGAGAAACAGACGTGATCAATTCTCATGGCCGTTTCGTCTGGTACGAACTGATGACGACGGACATGGAAACCGCCAAGGCCTTCTACGCCAGCGTCGTGGGCTGGCGCGCGCGGGACGCCTCGGCGCCCAGTTTGGCCTATAGCCTATTCACCATTGGCGATGCTCCCGTCGCCGGGCTGGCGAGCCTGCCGGAGGACGCGAGGAGAACGGGCGCGACGCCCCATTGGATCGGCTATGTCGGCGTCGACGACGTCGACTCCGC
>DASRSL010000127.1:0-4450 GCA_035656495.1 Roseiarcus sp. | reverse complement strand
CACCTTCCCCGCTTCGCGGAGAAGGGGGATACTCGTCCGCCGCGCGCGGCGGAAACGACTTATGTGAATCCAGCAAGGTCACGCCAGGGAAGGAGAAGAGAGCGAAACTCTTCTTCCGCTCGCGGGAGAGAAACTGGAGGTGAGGAGACCCGCGGCCGGACGACGGGAGCGCGTCCGTGAACATCTTCGGCCACTTAATAAGCTGGCCCCAGCTCTACGGCCAGCTTCTGATCGGCCTGATCAACGGCTCGTTCTACGCGCTCCTGAGCCTCGGGCTCGCCGTCATCTTCGGCATGCTGACGATCGTCAATTTCGCCCACGGCGCCTTTTATATGATGGGCGCGTTCGGCGCGTATTTCCTCCTGACGCTCGGCGGCCTGAACTACTGGTGGGCCCTGATCCTCTCGCCCATCATCATCGGGGCGATCGGGGCGATCGTCGAGCGGGTGTTCCTGAAGCGCATCGCGGGCTTCGATCCGCTCTACAGCCTGCTCCTGACCTTCGGCCTGGCGCTGATCATTCAGGGCCTGTTCCAATATTACTTCGGCGCGTCCGGCATGCCCTACGCGATCCCCAAGCCGCTGAACGGCGCCTACAATCTCGGCTTCATGTTCCTGCCCGTCTATCGCGGCTGGGTCATCGTCGCCTCGCTGGTCGTCTGCTTCGGCACATGGCTCGTCATCGAGAAGACGAAGCTCGGCGCGTATCTCCGGGCCGGGACGGAGAATCCCGTCATGGTGCGCGCCTTCGGCATCAACGTGCCGCGCATGGTGACGCTGACTTACGGCTTCGGCGTCGCGCTCGCGGCTTTCGCCGGCGTGCTCGCCGCTCCGATCAACCAGGTCCGCCCCGGCATGGGCGCCGACATCATCGCCGTCGTTTTCGCGGTGGTGGTGATCGGAGGCATGGGGTCGATCCTCGGCTCGATCGTCACCGGCTTCGTGCTCGGCGTCATCGAGGGCCTGACAAAGGTCTTCTATCCCGAGGCGTCGAACACGGTCGTATTCGTCATCATGGCGATCGTTCTCTTGATCCGGCCGGCCGGCCTGTTCGGAAGGACTGCCTGAGATGGCCGTGGAAGCCGCCGTTTCTGCGGATGTTACCGAGCGCAACCGTCGGGCGAATAGCGTCGCCTTCGCCGTGATGGTCGCGCTGATCGCGATTGCGCCCTTCGTCGCCTACCCGTACTTCGTCATGAACGCGCTTTGCTTCGCGCTGTTCGCCTGCGCGTTCAATCTCCTGATCGGTTACGTCAATCTTCTCTCGTTCGGCCACGCGATGTTCCTCGGGCTTGCGAGCTACGTCTGCGCTCACGCGGCGAAAGTCTGGGGTCTCGAGCCGGTCTCGGCGATCGCGCTCGGGGTAGCCGCCTCGACGCTGCTCGGGCTCGTCACCGGCGCGCTGTCGATCCGCTCGAGCGGCATCTATTTCGCCATGATCACCGTCGCCTTCTCACAGATGGTCTATTTCTTCTGCGTCGAGGCGCCCTTCACCCACGGCGAGGACGGCATCCAGGGGGTGCCGCAAGGGAAGGCCTTGGGGTTCATAGACCTTTCCAATCCCTGGATTCTCTACGTCTTCGTCGCAGTGGTGTTCCTCTTCGGCTTTCTCTCCGTCGAGCGCATCGTCAATTCGCCCTTCGGCGAGATTTTGAAGGCGATCCGCGAGAACGAGGCGCGCGTCGTCTCGCTCGGCTACCGCGCGACGCTCTACAAGCTCGTCGCCTTCACGCTCTCGGCGGCGATCGCCGGGCTCGCGGGCGCGACCAAGGCGGTCGTCGCCCAGAACGCTTCGCTCACCGACGTCGCCTTCGCCATGTCGGGCGAGGTCGTGTTGATGACGCTGGTCGGCGGCATGGGCACCTTCTACGGGCCGGTGGTTGGGGCCGTCATCGTCGTCGCGATGCAGAACTACCTCGCCCAGTTCGGCGAGTGGGTGCAGGTGATCCAGGGCGTCATCTTCGTCGCCTGCGTGCTCGCCTTCCGCCGCGGCGTCGTCGGCGAATTGGCGGCGAGGGCGAAGATCGCGCTGTGAGACGCCGCCCGCTTCTGCTCGGGGCTGGCAAATCGAAGCGGCGCCGCCTGAAAGGAAGCTTGCTGCTGTTGACGGTGTCAAGGAAGCGCTGACACGAGCAAGGGATGCAGTTCGAGATTCTTGGCGAAATATCCGACATCGAAACTTTCGCCACAGGGTCGTACCAGTGTATTTCAGTGGCATGGATTGAGCCGTCGGACAACCGGCCTCGCTCAAGGCGACGGGCCAGGACGAGGAAACTCAAGCCGCTCGCTTTCCCGAGCGCGCGGTCGGGCGCGCCGTCTTGGGGGGCCTCTTCTTCTTCGTTCCCGTGGCGCCCTCGGCAAGCTGCGCTTCGAGCAGCATGCGAATGAGGCGCTGTGTCGGCATCTTGGCTTTGGCCGCCTGGGCCTTCAGCGTCGCAAGCAGGGCGGCGGGAAGCCTGAGGCTGATGGAAGCGTCCTTGGGTGCGAGTTCGAAGCGCACCTTCTTCATCTCCGACAGGTCGTATTCGCCAAGGTTCGCGCTCTGCAGCCAAGCCTCGGCCTCCTCATCGCTTTTCAAGGCGGGAAATTTCTTCGACATAGCGCCTGACCTCCTTTTCGTGCATGTAGCGCACGCTGACCGGCCTGATCCTGTCGTCGCGCCAAGTGAAAACACAGAATATCCAGCGGCCGGCGCCGTTGCCGAAAGCGATCGTTCGCCGCTCTCCGCCCACGACCGTGTCGCGAACGACATAGACGTCGTCGCCGATCAGCGCCTCGATCTCCGCCAGCGAAACGCCGTGGCTGAGACATTTCGGCAGGTTGCCGCTGTCCCAGTCGAAACGGATTGATACGCGATTGCATACGCAAATGCAACGTAGGACCGACGAGACGGCGAAACCGCCTAGCGGTTGTGTCGAGGATCAGTCCTTTGGTCCGCGTCGAGAAAAGGGCATAATGTCGGGCGGAACACGAAGACGCCCGCGAACGGCCGAAGGAGCGATCCTTCCCACCTCCGCTCAGTGCCGCCGGCGAAGGGACCTCATTCCAGGGAACTCTTGTACGCGTGCTCCACGGCCCCGGGGCCGATTGCGACAGTCAGGGGTGCTCCAAGGTCCCTCAGTCCAACTCAGGATCGGGCTCAACGCATCAAGGAGTCGTCGACCTTGTGCCGACGGCCCTCCAGCATAGCATCAGTTTCGTGCGCAGTGGCTCGGCGCCGCCGGTGGGCAACTCAGGACGAGGCCGGCGTTCTTTTGAAACAGGCCCCTGTTCCGCTGAGCGGATTCGTCTCGTCCCAGGCGTAGCGCAGGGTCTCGAACCGCATCGAGCGCAGGTCGATCATCAAGAGCCGGCCGACCATGCCGGCGTCGCCATCCCCAAAGCCGCCGACGATCTCGCGTATCGCCTCGATCGCCATCAGCGAGCCGAGGACGCCGCCGATCGCGCCGAGCACGCCGGCCTCGGCGCAGGTCGGGATGGTTCCGGGCTCGGGCGGGTCGGGAAAAAGGCAGCGGTAGGTCGGGTTCGGCAGGCCGTCCGGGCCGGCCACATAGGGCTTCAAGGTCGTCAGCGTGCCGTCGAACTCGCCGAGCGCGGCGGTGATGAGCGGCCGGCGCTCGAAATAGCAGCTGTCGGAGAGCGCATAGCGGGTGGCGAAATTGTCTGAGCCGTCGAGGACGACGTCGAAGCGCTTGACGGTCGCCCGCGCATTTCCGGCGTCGAGCCGCTCCTCGATCAGCTCCACCACGACATGCGGATTGATCCGCGCGATCGCCTCCGCCGCGCTGTCCGTCTTCGCCCGGCCGACGTCGCCGGTCCCGTGGATGATCTGCCGGTGGAGGTTCGAGAGGGCGACCACGTCGTCGTCGACGATCCCGAGCGTGCCTAAGCCGGCCGCGGCGAGATAGATGGCCGCCGGCGAGCCGAGGCCTCCCGCCCCGACCACCAGCGCCCTGCCGGCCTTCAGCTTGTTTTGCCCGGGGCCGCCAACGCCATGCAGCACGATCTGACGCGCATAGCGCTCGACTTCTTCGCTCGAAAGGATCATTGCGTCAGCGAGTTTACATGGGGGGCGGCGATCGGCGCAATTGCCCATGGTTCTACGATCAGTTCGACAATCGGCTCAACGCAAAATTATTAGGCTCCCCGCTGAAAGGAGTGGGTAAGTCCGAATTTGGGGCGGGTTAGCGATCGGTCGGGGGGGATCGCGTTTAGCCTGAGGAGATGCAGGACACCGATCTTTTCCAGTTGGCCCTTGGTTTTTTGTCGCCGTGGACGGTGACGCGCAGCGAGTTCGACGCGGTGGACGGTCGGCTCGATTTATCCGTGGATTTTCCGCGGGGGAGTCGGTTCGCCTGCGCGCAGTGCGGGCGCGAGGGCTGCGCGGTTCATGACACGAAGGAGGAGACCTGGCGGCATTTGGATTTCTTCCCGCATCGCACGCTGTTGCA
>DASRSL010000126.1:0-2372 GCA_035656495.1 Roseiarcus sp. | reverse complement strand
ATAAATCTGGCTCTCCTGCATCGTCTTCAGGATCTCGGCGTTGAGCGCCTTGGCCGACGCCAGGTCGTGGCCGAAAGGCTTCTCGATCACTACGCGACGCCATTGGCCGTCCTTCTCCGCCGTCAGCCCTGCGGCGCCCAGGCCCGCAACCACCGTGCCGAAAAAGCGATCCGCGATCGCGAGATAGTAAATATGGTTGCCCGGCGCTCCCGCCGACTTGTCCGGGCTCGCCAGATGTTCCCCCAATCGACGGTAGGTCTCGGGATTGGTCAGGTCGCCCTGAAGGTAGCTCATGCGGTCGGTCAGAAACCGCCAGGCGGCCTGATCGAGCCCGGTTGCGCCGGATGCGTCGCCTTGAGCGACGAACGCGTTCATCATTTCGGTCAGGTTGTCGCGCCATACCTCCGTCGTCAGGCTCGCGAGGTCGACGCCGACGATCCGGAAGCCGCCGGAGAGTCGCTTGGAACAGCACAGATTGTAGAGCGCCGGCATGACCAGACGCTTTGTCAGATCGCCCGCTCCACCAAAGATCACCATCGCGCAAGGCGGCGCGGGAACCGCGTCGCCGGCAGCCTCAGACGAGTCTTCCGTTGTCATCCCGTCTTTCTCCTCGCTTCGAGGCCGCGGCCTGCGGTTCGGCCGCGGGCGCCCTCATTTCCGTCCGAGCAACTCCTTGGCGACGGTGACGACCCGCTCCGGTTCGAAGCCGAACTTGCGCTGCAATTCCTTCAGCGGCGCGGAGGCGCCGAACGTGGTCATGCCGATGACGCGGCCGGCCGCGCCGACGTACCGCTCCCAACCCAACACGGATCCCTGCTCCACCGCGACCCGGGCCGTGACCTCGGGCGGCAGAACGCTGTCCCGGTAGGACTTCGGCTGACGCTCGAAGATGTCCCAGGACGGCATCGAAACAACGCGGGATCGAATTCCCCCCGACGCCAGCGCCTCCTGGGCGCCGACCACCAGCGAGACCTCGCTGCCGGACGCGATCAGGATGACCTCGGGCGCCCCGCCCGGAGTGTCCGCCATCACATAGGCGCCGTGCGCGACGCCCGCGGCGGAGGCGTATTTGTTGCGATCGAAGGTCGGCAGAGGCTGGCGCGAAAGCGCGAGCAGCGCGGGCTGATGTCGCAATTGCAGGATATAGCGATAGGCCTCGACGACCTCGTTGGCGTCGCCAGGACGCAGCACGACGAGACCCGGAATCGCGCGCAGCGAGATCAGATGCTCCACCGGCTGATGCGTCGGCCCGTCCTCGCCGTCGCCCATCGCGTCGTGGGTGAAGACGAAAATCGTCGGCAGCTCCATCAGCGCGGACAGCCGGATCGCGGGCCGCGCATAGTCGCTGAAGATGAAGAAAGTAGCGCCGAACGGGCGCAGCTTCGAGAGCGACATCCCGTTGACGGCGGCCGCCATCGCGTGTTCGCGAACGCCGAAATGCAGATTGCGGCCGCCCGGCGTCGCGGCTTCGAAATCGCCGGCGCCGGCGAATTTGAGCGTCGTCTTGTTCGACGGCCCGAGGTCCGCCGAGCCGCCGAGCAACCACGGGATGTTCTGCGCCAGCACGTTCAGCGCGGCGCCCGAAGCGTCGCGTCCGGCGACGCCCTTCGGGTCGGCAGGGAAGCTGGGCAAATTGCGGTCCCATCCGACCGGCAGCTCCCGGCGCTGCATCTGATCGATCTCGACGGCGAGGTCGGGGAAACGTTCGCGGTAGGAAGCGAACAGTTCCTCCCAGCGACGGCGCGCCTCCGCGCCGCGCTTGCCGATCCCCGCGGCGAAATGCGCCAGCACCCCGTCCGGAACCAGAAACTTCGCGTCCTCAGGCCAGCCATAGGCGCGCTTGGCGAGCCGCACCTCCTCTTCGCCCAGCGGCTCGCCGTGAGCGGCGGCGCTGTCGACCTTGTGCGGCGATCCGTAACCGATATGGCTGTCGAGGATGATCAGGGTCGGCCGGTCGTGGGTCTCTCGGAAAGTCTTCAGGGCGTCCTCGATGAGCTCGAGGTCGTTGGCGTCGCCGACCCTGAGCACGTTCCAGCGATAGCCGAGAAAGCGCGCCGCGACGTCTTCGCTGAAGGCCAGGCTCGTGTTGCCTTCGATGGTGATATGGTTGTTGTCGTAGATCCAGCAGAGGTTGTCGAGCGCCAGATGTCCTGCCAGCGAGGCCGCCTCCGAGCCGACGCCCTCCATCAGGCAGCCGTCGCCGCAGACCGCATAGATGTCATAGTCGAAGATGTCGAAGTCCGGCTTGTTGTAGCGGCTGGCGAGCCATTTCTCGGCGATCGCCATGCCGACGCTGGTGGCGATGCCCTGCCCCAGCGGGCCGGTCGTGGTCTCGACGCCCGAGACCCAACGGTATTCCGGATGCCCCGGCG
>DASRSL010000125.1:0-11548 GCA_035656495.1 Roseiarcus sp. | reverse complement strand
TACGATTTCGTCGGTTTCCATTGACAAATATCCACGACAACCGGGACAATGAAGCAAGCGGGGCGCCTCATGCCGTGTGCCGACGCCCGGCGACCAGGAGGAACGCGAAATGAGCGAACTGGACGACTGGAACAGGCGTCTGCTCGAAGGCGCCCTCTCGCGCCGCGAGTTCATGGGCCGCGCCGCTACGCTGTGCGTCTCGAGCGCCGCGATTTCGACCATGCTGGTGAACGCGGGCGCGCGCGCCGCCGAGACGCCGCGCAAGGGCGGCGTGCTCCGGCTCGGGCTCGCTGGCGGCAGCACGACCGACAGCATCGACGTCACCTCGTACACCGACTCGGTCATGATCGATGTCGGCCACGGGCTTTTCAACGGCCTCGTCGAATGGGGCCAGGACGGAAAGCCACACCCCGAGCTCGCGGAGAGTTTCGAGCCGAAGAACGGCGCCAAGGATTGGATCTTCAATCTTCGCAAGGGAATAAGGTTCTCGAACGGCCAGGAACTCACCGCCGACGACGCGATCTACGCCCTGAACCTGCACCGCGGCGACACCAAGTCCGGCGCAGCGGGGCCGATGAAGGAAGTCTCCGACATCAAGAAGCTCGACAAATACCAGATCCAGATATTCCTCGCCGCGCCTGACGCGGATTTCCCCTATACGCTGACGGACTACCATCTGCTGATGGTCCCGAACGGGTTCAAGGACTGGGCCAAGCCTGTCGGCACCGGTCCCTTCACGCTCGAGAAGTTCGATCCAGGCGTGCGCATCGCCTTGAAAAAGCGGGCCGACTACTGGAAAGAGGGTCGCGGCTGGCTCGACGGGGCCGATGTGACCGTCATCAACGATTCCTCGGCGCGACTAAACGCGCTGATCTCCGGTCAGGTGGACGCGATCAACCGCGTCGACCACCGCGCGGTCGCTCTTCTTTCCAAGACGCCGAGAATCGAGGTCGTGCGCGCGCCTGGCGGCTGGTTCACGATCCTGGCGATGCAGATCGACAAGGAGCCTTACACGAACCCAGACATCCGCCTCGCGCTCAAATACGCCGCCAATCGCGAGGAGATTCTTAAAGCGATGTTCAGCGGCTATGGATCGCTCGGCAATGATCACCCGATTCCGCGCAGCGACCCCTATTTCAACAGCGAGCTGCCGCAGCGCAAGTACGATCCCGAGAAGGCGGCATTCCATTTGAAGAAGTCGGGAATCGCCGATCCAAAAATCCTGTTGCAAGCCTCGGACGCGGCGTTCAACGGCGCAGTCGATATGGCGACGCTGTTCCAAGCGAACGCCGCGAAGGCCGGAATAAGGATCGACGTCAAGAAGGAGCCGGCGGATGGTTTCTTCGACAACGTCTGGCTGAAGGGCGCGTTCGTTGAAAGTTACTGGGGCGGACGGCCGGCGGCGACGCAGATGCTCGCGGTCGCGTTCGCGGCCAATGCGCCGTGGAACGAGACGCACTGGAAGAACGACAAGTTCGAGAAGCTGCTCGACGACGCGCGCGCCGAGACCGACGAGGCCAAGCGCAAGTCCTACATCTGGGAGATGCAGGCGATGCTGAACGAGGAGGGAGGCGCCTTGATCCCTGCCTTCCGCGATTGGCTCGACGCCCACAACAATAGGGTCGGCGGCCACACGCCGCACAGCGGCTTCGACATGGACAACGGCATGATTCTCGACAAGGCTTGGCTGAAGTCGTGACGGTCTAGCCCGTCGTGCGGGAAACGAGCGCCGGGCGCGAAGGCTCGGCGCTTCCGTCGGGCGCGGCGGATGGAGGCGGGTCCGGGTGAGAAAGCTGATCGTCCAACGGCTAATTCTCGGCATCCTGACGCTTCTGGCCGCATCGGCGCTCATCTTCATCGGAACGGAAATCCTGCCGGGTGACCTCGCCTCGGCCATCCTGCAGAACCAGGCGACTCCGGAGAACCTCGCCAAGCTGCGCCTCGAGCTTGGCCTCGATCGGCCGGCGCTCGTGCGCTATGTCGAATGGCTCCTCGGATCGGCGCAGGGCAATTTCGGCCATTCGCTCGCCAACGGCCGCGACGTCCTAGAGGAAATCGCGCCGCGCTTCGCGAACACGATGTTTCTGGCCGTCTACTCGGCAGTGGTGGCCGTTCCGCTCGCGGTCGGCCTCGGCCTCGCGGCGGCGATCAGGCAGGGGGGGATCTTCGACCGGCTGGTCAACGTGGTCACTCTGATGACCATCTCGGTCCCCGAATATTTCCTCGCCTATCTGCTCATCAAATATGTCGCGGTCGACCTCGGCTGGTTTCCCTCGCTCGCCAACGTGTCCTCAGACACTGGCTTTCTCGACCGGCTTTATTACGCGTTCCTGCCGATGCTGACGCTGGTGCTTGTCATCGTCGCCCACATGATGCGAATGACCCGCGCTTCGGTGCTGGCGGTCATGGCGAGCCCCTACATCGAGATGGCGATTCTCAAGGGCCTGACCAAGACGCGCATCGTGATCCGCCACGCCCTTCCCAACGCGCTCGCGCCCATCATCTCCGTCATCGCCCTGAACCTTGCCTATCTCATCGTCGGAGTCGTCGTGGTTGAGACGGTCTTCGTCTATCCCGGCCTGGGCCAGCTGATGGTGGACGAGGTGTCCAAGCATGACGTACCGGTCGTCCAGGCCTGCGGCCTCATTTTCGCCGCCGCGTTCATCTTGCTCAACCTGGTCGCCGACGTTCTCTCCATTCTCTCGAACCCGCGTTTGCGGCAGCCGCGCTAGGGCCGGAGATGCGCATCCTCGGACACAAGCTCAGCCTGACCGCCCAGATCGGTCTGGCGATCATCGCGCTGAACCTGGCCGTCGCGGTCTTTGCGCCCTTGATCGCGCCTTACGACCAGACGGCGGTGCTTGGCGAGGCGTGGGCGGACCCGGACCGGCTCCACTGGCTCGGGCTCGACAATCTCGGGCGCGATCTCCTGAGCCGGCTCATTTACGGCGCCCGGATGTCGATCGGTCTCTCGCTCGCCATCACGGCGCTGTCGTTCTGCATCGGGATCATTTCAGGCTTCGCCGCGGCGGTCGCCGGCGGCTGGGCCGACCAAGCCCTCTCGCGTCTGGTGGACCTGCTCCTCTCGATGCCGACGCTAATTTTCGCCTTTGTGATCCTTTCGGTGCTGGGCTCGGGTTTGCCAGTGCTCATCGTGACGATCGCCATTCTCGATTCGACGAAGGTGTTCCGCCTGGCGCGGTCCGTGGCGGTCGGCCTCGTGAGCCTCGAGTTCGTCGAGGCGGCGCGTCTGCGAGGGGAAGGCTGGTGGTGGATCATCACCCGCGAGATCCTGCCGAATGCGGTCGCGCCGCTCACCGCCGAATTCGGCCTGCGCTTCTGCTTTACGTTTCTCTTCATTGCGGCGCTGAGCTTCCTCGGCCTCGGCGTCCAGCCCCCAGCCGCGGACTGGGGGAGCATGGTCAAGGATTACCGCGACATGATCAATTTCGGCTCGCCGGCGCCGCTCTATCCTGCGGCGGCCATCGCCATACTGACCATCGGCGTGAATTTCGTCGTCGACTGGATGCTGTCGATCCATTCACGGGGCCAGGGAGAAACAGCATGAACCCAAGAACCGACGGCGCCTGGACTCCTCGCGACGGCTCGATCGTCCTCGATATTCGCGGTATGCGCGTCGTCGCGCGCAGCGACCTCGGCGAAGGCCCGGTGCTGGTCGACGACGTCTCCCTGCAATTGCGGCGCGGCGAGGTCATTGGCCTCATCGGCGAATCCGGCGCGGGCAAATCGACGATCGGCCTCGCCTCGATGGGCTACACGCGCCGAGGGTGCCACATCGGCGGCGGCGAAATTATTTTTGGCGGCGAGGACCTCCGGACGATCGGCCCTGATGAGCGGCGCGCGCTGCGCGGGCGAAAGATCGCCTACATCGCCCAAAGCGCCGCCGCGTCGTTCAATCCCGCTCACACGCTGATGGAGCAGGTCTGCGAAGCCTCCGTTCGCCATGGGGTCATGAGACTTCCGGAAGCGCGCACCGCCGCGGTCGCGCTCTTCCGGGAGCTCGACCTTCCGAGTCCGGAGACGATCGGCGGCCGATACCCGCACCAGGTTTCAGGCGGACAGCTGCAACGGGTCATGGCGGCGATGGCGATGGTCGCCAAGCCGGACATCCTCATCTTCGACGAGCCGACGACCGCGCTCGACGTGACGACCCAGGTCGAATGCCTCGCCGCGTTTCGCAAGCTTATTCGCGAGCACGGGACAGCGGCGCTCTACATCACGCACGACCTCGCGGTCGTCGCGCAGATCGCCGACCGGATCATGGTGCTCAAGCGCGGCAGGATGGTCGAGTTCGGTGACGCCCGCCAGATCTTACAGGATCCGAAAGAAGAATACACGCGCCGCCTCGTTCGCGAACGGGTCGCTGGCCATGGTTTCATCGAAGCCGGCGCCGCCGAGGCCCCGATCCTCGTCATCGATCACGTGACCGCCGATTATCCCGGCAAGCCCAGAGTCATCGACGACGTGAGCTTGGAGGTTCGCCGGGGCGACACGGTCGCCGTGGTCGGAGAGTCTGGATCGGGCAAATCGACCTTGGCGCGGGTCGTGACCGGGCTCTTGCCCCGCGCCACGGGCGACGTGCGCTTCAACGGCGTCAGCTTGGCGTCTCGCCTGCAAAACCGGAACAAGGATCAGCTGCGTAGGGTGCAGATGATCTATCAGATGCCGGATGTCGCGCTGAACCCTCAGCACACGCTGCTCGACACGATCGGCAGGCCTGTCGGTTTCTATTTCAACCGGTCGCGAGGAGAGGTGCGCAAACGAGTCCTCGAACTGTTGCGGCAAATGGACCTGCCCGAAACCTTCATAACGCGCAAGACGAGCGAATTGTCGGGCGGCCAAAAGCAGCGGGTGTCTATCGCGCGCGCTCTCGCGGCCGAGCCCGATCTCATCATCTGCGACGAAGTTACCTCCGCACTCGATCAGCTGGTCGGCGAGGAAATCCTGCGCCTTTTGAAAAAGCTGCAGAACGAACTGGGGGTCGCCTATCTTTTCATCACGCACGATCTCGGCACCGTGAAGCGGATCGCCAATAAGGTTGCCGTAATGCTCAAGGGCAAGGTGGTCGCGAGCGGAGACACGGCGACGGTGTTCGCGCCGCCCTACCATCCTTATACGGAGCTCTTGCTTTCCTCGGTTCCGGAGACGCGGCCGGACTGGCTCGACGAGGTTCTGGCCAAGCGCGCGAGAGCGGCTGCGGCGGCTCCGGCGCTCATGCGCGCGCCATGAGCGCCCCCCCAGCGCCGATGTGAACGCGTGAAGCCTCGCGACGCCCTTGCCGGGGCGGCCAATCATTTCTATACCGCGAACGACGCCGGAAGGACGGCCTACGTGCGCGTGCGGTTGATGGCGCGCAGTCGGCCCGTTCATTGCACGGGTGGAATCGCCGACGTTAGCGTTAGGCGGCTGGAGAGGACGATTCTGAATGCGCGCGCCGGGCGGTCCCCGTCTGCTGTTGCGGCGGCTCCGCGAGGTCATGGCGGAGCCGGTCACCGCGCAGGCGCGCCTCGACCGCATCGTCGTCCTCATCGCCTCAAATATGGTGGCCGAGGTCTGTTCCCTCTACGTCGTTCGGGCCGACGGGGCCATGGAGCTGTTTGCGACCGAAGGCCTCAATCGTGAAGCCGTCCACCTGACGACGATGAAGCCCGGCGAAGGCCTCGTCGGCCTCATCGCCTCGAGCGCCGAGCCGCTCGCGCTATCCGACGCCCAGCATCATCCGGCGTTCTCGTACAAGCCCGAGACGGGCGAAGAGATCTATCAATCGTTCCTCGGCGTGCCGGTCCTGCGCGGCGGCGCGACGATCGGCGTGCTGGTGGTGCAGAACCGCGCGCGGCGAACCTATTCGGAGGAAGAGGTCGAGGCGCTCCAGACCACCGCCATGCTTCTGGCGGAGATGATCGCATCGGGCGAGCTCCAGGGCATTGCCGCGCAGGGCGCGCCGATCGCCGTTCGGCACCCCATGACGCTGAAAGGCCAGGGTATCGCCGACGGCCTCGGCCTCGGCCATGTGGTCATGCACCAGCCGCGCGTGGCAGTCCCGAAAATCGTCGCCGACGACGTCGATTCCGAGCTGCAGCGGCTCGAGAAGGCGATCGGCGCGATGCGCGCGTCGGTCGACGACCTCATCGACCGCAGCGACGACGGCCAGTCAGGCGAGCACCGCGACGTGCTGGAGGCCTTCCGCATGATCGCGCATGACCGTGGCTGGCTGCGCCGGCTGCGCGAGGCGGTGAGTTCGGGTCTGACCGCCGAGGCGGCAGTCGAGCGGGTCCAGAACGACGCGCGGGCCAAGCTGCAACGCCAGACCGATCCCTACCTGCGCGACCGTCTCCACGATCTGACCGATATCGCCAACCGCCTCCTCCATCAGCTCGCGGGCCAGAGCCTCGTCCTCCTGCCCGAGGAGCTGCCGGAGAGCGCGATTCTGGTAGCCCGCTCGATGAGCCCGGCGGCGCTTCTGGACTACGACCGGGCCCGCCTGCGCGGCGTCGTGGTGGAGGAAGCGGGCGCCTCGAGCCACATCGCGATCGTCGCGCGCGCGCTCGCGCTGCCGGCAGTCAGCGACATTCCCAACATTTCCGAGATCGTCGAGCAGGGTGACCCGATCATTGTCGACGGCGACGCTGGCGAAATCCATCTGCGCCCGCCGGCGGACGTCGAGGCGGCCTACGCCGAAAAGGCGCGCATGCGCGCGCGGAAGCAGGCGCAGTATCGGGCGCTGCGCGACGTCCCGACCGTCTCGCTGGACGGCGTGCCGATCGGCCTGCACATGAATGCCGGACTGCTGGTCGACATGCCGCATCTCTCCGAGACGGGCGCGAAGTCGATCGGCCTCTTCCGCACCGAGCTGCAGTTCATGCTCGCCGCCCGCTTCCCGCGGCTGGGCGCGCAGGAAGAGCTTTATCGCGCCATCCTCGAAGCGGCAGGCGGCCGTCCCGTCACGTTCCGCACCCTCGACATCGGCGGCGACAAGCTCCTGCCCTACATGAAGGGCTTCGAGGAGGAGAATCCCGCCCTCGGCTGGCGCGCGCTCCGCATCGGCCTCGACCGCCCGGCCCTCTTGCGCATGCAGTTCCGGGCCTTCATCCGCGCCGCCTCGGGGGGTGAATTGCGGGTGATGGTTCCGATGGTTTCGACCGTCGAGGAGTTCAAGACGGCGCGAGACCTGTTCGATCGCGAGCTCGCCTGGAGCGCGCGGCGCGGCTACGAGCCGCCGCGTTCGGTCAGGCTCGGCGTCATGATCGAAGTGCCGTCGCTGTTGTGGCAGATCGACGAGATCGCTGTCTGCGCCGATTTTCTATCGGTCGGCTCGAACGATCTCATGCAGTATCTTTACGCCGTGGATCGCGACAACCGCCGCGTGGCCAACCGCTTTGACCCGCTGAGCGTTGGGTTCCTGAGAGCGCTGAGATCAATCGCCGAGGCCGGCGCGCGCGCCAAAACCCCGGTCACCCTCTGCGGCGAGATGGGTGGGCGGCCGCTGGAGGCGATGGCCCTGATTGCGCTCGGCTATCGGGAGCTTTCGATGTCGGCGACCTCGATCGGGCCGGTCAAGGCGATGACGCTCTCACTCAAGGTCCACGACGTCGCGCGCGAGGTCGAGGCGATGCTGACTAAGGGCCGCGACGAGGCTTCGCTGCGCGCGCCGCTCGAGGCGCTGGCCGAAGGTTACAACGTGCGCCTCTAAGAGCAGACTTTCTTGTGACCTTCGTGCCCCTTCGCGCCCTTCGTGCTGATAGAATCGCCGCTTCCGCCGTTCATCCCATGGCCGCCAACGACAATCTCGATCTCATCCTGCGCCGCCACCGCGAGATCGGAGCGCGCTTCACGGAGGGCGTCTCCGGCGCGGAATATGCGGCGCTGTCGCGCGAGCTCAGCGACCTCGAGCCGATCGTCGCGGCGATCGGCGCTTGGCGCGCAAAGGAGAGGGAGCGGGCGGATCTCGCCGGCATGCTCGAGGATCCCGATCTCGACGCCGAGATGCGCGCGATGGCCAGTTCGGAACTCGCCGCCGCCGAGAGGGAGGCCGAGGACATGGCGAAAGCCATCCGCATTGCGCTCCTGCCGAAGGACGCGGCCGACGAGGGCGACGCCATCCTCGAGGTGCGCGCGGGCACCGGCGGCGACGAGGCGGCTCTTTTCGCAGGCGATCTCTTCCGCATGTATGCCAAATATGCGGAGTCGAAGCGCTGGAAGGTCCATATTCTTTCGATGAGCGAAGGGACGGCCGGGGGCTACAAGGAGATCGTCGCCGAAGTTTCTGGCCGCGGAGTGTTTGCGCGTTTCAAGTTCGAGAGCGGCGTGCACCGCGTTCAGCGCGTGCCGGCAACCGACACGCAAGGGCGCATCCACACCTCCGCCGCGACCGTGGCGGTCCTGCCGGTCGCCCAGGAAGCGGATTTCGACTTCAACGAGGCCGACCTCAAGATCGACACCATGCGCGCGAGCGGGGCCGGCGGCCAGCACGTCAACAAGACCGAATCCGCGATCCGCATCACCCATATCCCGACGGGGATCGTGGTCGCCGTGCAGGCGGAGCGGTCGCAGCACAAGAACCGCGCCATCGCGATGGCGCTCTTGCGCTCGCGCATTCTCGACGCCCGCAACCAGAAACTCGAGGCCGAGCGGGCGCAAGAGCGTCGCTCGCAGGTCGGCTCGGGCGACCGCTCGCAGCGCATCCGCACCTACAATTTCCCGCAAGGCCGGGTGACCGACCACAGGGTCAACCTGACCCTTTATTCGCTCGACCGGATCATGGAGGGCGACGGCCTCGACGAGATCATCGACGCCCTCACTGCCGAGCGTCAGGCCGAACTGCTCACCCAGCAGCAGGCCTCATGAGGAACCCCATGTGCAACCGGATTGATGGTTGACACTTTGGACCGGATACATGGTTGACACTTTTGGCCACTTACGTGGTCGGCTGCTGTTGCTGCTGCCGCGCCTGTGGACCCTGTGGGCAACGCCCGCGTTGTCCACAAGTCCACAAGCTGCCCGCGGCTTCGACAATTTGCGTCGGCGCAGCCGGCCGCTCTTATCGATGAACCCGAGCTCGACGTGGGCGTAGCGGACGAGCCATTCGCCCTCCTCGGTCTCCTCGACCGCCACTGGTTCGCCCATGAACGCCTCGCTGACGAAGACGAGGTCGCCGGCCCATTTGATCACGCCGTTCGACCGCACCTGGCGCACGGCGGCGCCGTCCGGATAGTCGGGCTCGCGCAAAAGGCGCGGATAGGCGCGATCGGAGGCGCGATAAAGCGAGGCCGGGGTGGCGAAATCCAGGGCCTCGTGCGGACGTTCATGGTTGTAGACGGCGCGGAACGCGTCGAAGCGCCGCTGCTGCTCGGCGAGCGTGGCTGCCGGAGGAGCGGCCGTTTCCGCCTTGAGGGTGCGGTGCATACGCTCGTGGCGGCCGTTCTGCTGCGGCTTGCCGGGGTCGATCCGCTCAGGGCGAATGCCGAGCTTGATCCACCACACCGCAAGCTGCGACAGCCCGCCGGCGCCGACCGAGGCGAATGGCGGCCCATTGTCCGAGCGGATCGAAAGCGGCAGCCCGAACTCGCAGAACGCCGCGTCGAACTCAGGCCGCACATGCGCTCCGTCCGGCCGCGCCGCACGCCTATCCGTGCGCCCTACGTGAGCCCGACTATCCGGGCGGCGCCGCCGTGCGCCAGGTGCGATCGAACGGCGTGATCAAATGGGCCGGCGACCTCGTCTTCGTCAGCGAGGCGCTCATCGGCGAACCGGTGGCGGTCGAGGAGACCGAGGAGGGCGAGTGGCTCGTCCGCTACGCCCAGGTCGAGCTCGGGTTCATCGATAACAGCGGCCGGCTGCGCCGACGCAAATTGTCGAAGCCGCGGCCAGCTTGTGGACTTGTGGACAACGCGGGGCGTTGCCCACAGGGTCCACAGGCGCGGCAGCAGCAACAGCAGCAGCCGACCACGTAAGTGGCCAAAAGTGTCAACCATGTATCCGGTCCAAAGTGTCAACCTTCAATCCCGTCGCACAGCAAAAAATCCCCCGTCTCCCGCCTTTTGCGCCCGGCATGCGCATCGGCCTGCTCGGCGGCTCGTTCAACCCGCCGCACAGGGGCCATGCGCTGGTCACCCGGATCGCGCTGACGCGGCTCAGGCTCGACCGCGTCTGGTGGCTGGTCACGCCGGGCAACCCGCTCAAGCCGCAGGCCGACCTTGCCGCCGTTCACGCGCGCGTCGAGGCGGCCCGCGGCCTGATCGCCGGCCCTCGCGTGGCCGTGACGGACATCGAAGCCCAGATCGGCGCCCGCCACACCTGCGACACCCTCGCCTGGCTCGCGCGCCGTGCCGCAAAAGTCCGGTTCGTCTGGATCATGGGGGCGGACAACCTGAGACAATTCCATCTCTGGCGACACTGGCGCGACATCGCGGACCTCGTCCCCATCGCCGTCGTCGACCGGCCGGGCTCGACGCTCAAGGCGACGTCGAGCCGCGCCGCGGTCGCACTCGGCCCCTGGCGCGTTTCCGAGACCGAGGCGGCGCGCTTCGCCGACCTCAGGCCGCCTGCGCTCCTGTTCCTGCACGGGCCGCGCTCGGAGCTGTCATCGACCGTGTTGCGGAGGAGCGGATGAAGCCGATACTCCAATTCCCAGGCAAGCGGGCCAACCGTCGTGGCCGTGCTCGTCCCGGCCATCCGCATGGCAGCTTCTGGAGTTTGGGGGTGACAAAAAGTGGCGCGTTACCTTCCGGCTCGACAAGGCTGAAGGCGAGATCGTTGATTTGAACTTTGAAGATTATCACTAGCCCGACTTGCGCAGTTTAGGGCCGGATGCCGCAATTTTGCGCGAAGCGGCGCGAGTCTAATCAAGTATTTGGTAGCCAGCTGGTCAGCTTGAGTCGTTTTGTGCGTGTACGATGACCTTGGTCATTGACGGATAGTGCAACAGGTGTCTCATCGTGAATTCGCGCGAGGATGCCGGTCTTTGGCGCAACGCTCGAAGGCGGAGAGCATTATTTCCGCCTCGCGGCGGTCGATCGGGACGACTCCCAGATTGGCGGCCTTCAGAAGTCGGCCGCGCGCCCAGCCTCCTGGCCCGAGAGGCCCTGTCAAGGCAAAGTAGAAATTTCCCTTCTCTGGCTAGGTAGAAATGTCCCCTTTCTGGGAGCGGAGAGTGGGTTGAGTGGGGGTGGATAACGGCTTGGCGAAGCGCGCCCCCGTAGCGCCGTAGCGAGCCAAGCCGTTATCCACGCCCTTGCTCCAGCTTCCGGTCGAACTCGGCGCGGTTCGAGCGACGACCGCGTCGAGGGTTTTATCGTCTTCGACCGGAGACGGGACGGGCAGGCTCTTGAATGGCGTGAAGGCTAGTCGCCAGCGTCAACGAATTGGTGGTGTTTTTCTGAATCTCTGTCGCCGCGAGAGCAGCGATGGAGGTGATTCGTGGCCAAGAAGGAGATTGCGGTCAAGAAGTATGTAGTGAAGCTGAGCGCCGAGGAGCGCGAGCGGCTCGAAGCCCTGGTTCGCGCGGGCAAGAGTTCGGCGCAACTGCTGA
>DASRSL010000124.1:0-3909 GCA_035656495.1 Roseiarcus sp. | reverse complement strand
AGCGCGTCGACCAGCATTCCGGCCGGAATTTGGGCGGTAGCGCCAGCGATATTGCTCACCGCCATGGCGACGCCGATGTCGCCTGCGCCCCAGTGGCGCGCCCCCTTGAGGAACACCGCCAGATACGGACCGAGGCCGTTCGCCACGTCGGCCATCAGGAAGTTCAGCCAGTCGAGCGCCCAGAGGCTTCTGGCGGCGGGCTGTCGTTCGAGAGCGCCGCGGACAACGGGCGAGCGAGCAGTCACGACCGCTTCGTGCATCGTCGCCTACTCAGCGCACAGCGCGATGATCGCCGATGCGCCGACGAGCCTCCATTGCGGCCGCATGTCGTTCACTCCTTCGAGTGACCCCGAGGAGCGAACGGCAAGCCGCGTGCCAGCAGACAGCAGGCTGAGATTCTTAAGTTTTCTGTTCCGTCTGGCCCCGGATTGCGTCCGCTTCACCGACACCCCGCGTCCGCTCGTCGGACACCTCGAGGCCGTAGCGTTTCATCTTTGTGTAGAGAAGCTGCCGGTGGATGCCGAGGATGCGCGCCGCCTCCGCCCGCGCGCCTCCGCTCCTGGCCAGGGCGCGTCGGATCAGCATCTCCTCGAGCCGGGCGGTGGCGGAAGGCAGATCCTCGTCCGGCCAGTCGGCGGTCCCGTCGGTTTCAGGTCTTGTCTCGCCGATGAAGCCGAGATCTTCGGCCCTGACGACGTCGCCTCGCGCGAGCGCTGCGGCGCGCTCCATCGCGTTTTTCAGCTCGCGGACGTTGCCCGGCCATGCATGGCGGATGAGCCGCGCGGCGGCGTCCGGCGCGAGCCGCCTGCCTCCGCCGGCGCGGACGAGAAAATGCTCGGCGAGAGGAACGATGTCGGCGATGCGTTCGCGCAAGGGCGGCAGATGAATCGGCACGACATGCAGGCGGTAGAACAAGTCCTCCCGGAAAGCGTTGTCGCGCACCCGCTGTCTGAGATCGCGATGCGTCGCCGCGATGACGCGCACGTCGACCGGAACAGGTTTGCCGCCGACGGGCGTGACGATCCGATCCTCGAGCGCCCGGAGGATCTTGGCCTGCATGGCGATGTCCATGTCGCCGATCTCGTCGAGAAACAGGGTACCGTGCTCGGCTTCGCGAAAGGCCCCTTTGCGGTCGCTGACCGCGCCCGTGAAGGCGCCGCGGACGTGGCCGAATAGCTGGCTCTCCAGGAGCTCGCTCGGAATCGCGGCGCAATTAACGGGTACGAACGGCTTGCCCCCGCGATGGCCGTGCTCATGAATGGCGCGGGCGACGAGCTCCTTCCCCGTGCCGGTTTCGCCCGATATCAGTACGGTCGCGTTGCTGTCGGCGAGCATGCCGATGGTCTTCTGCACGGCCCGCATGGGTTCGCTCGACCCGATCAGCCCGCCCGGGTCCGCTTCGGAGCGTAGCTCGCGAGGCCCGGCCTGGGCCGGCAGCATTCCTGCGACGACACGCGCCACCTCTCCGCGTCCTATCGGTTTCGTCAGATGGTCGAAGGCGCCGAGCCGCATCGCTTCGATCGTGTTCGCGGCGGTCGCATGCGCGGTCAAGACCGTGACCGGCGGCGGATGCGCTCGGGCGCGAATGCGCCTCAAGACCTCGATGCCGTCCATCCCCGGCATGCGCAGGTCAAGCAAAACGGCGTCCACGGAACGCCCGTCGAGAACGCTCATCGCTTCCAAACCGGACGCCGCCAATTCGGCGTCGTAGCCGAGGTCGCGCACGGCTTCGCCGAGCGCCTCGCGCATCGCCGCGTCGTCGTCGACGATCAGGACGATCGCCATGGGATCACGATCTCGAAGGTTGTTCCGGCGTGACAATCGCCGAGGCGCGCCGCACCGCCATGCGCGGCGGCGACCTCTCGCACGATCGACAGGCCGAGACCGGTTCCCTCCGCACGGCCGGTGACGAAGGGCTCGAACAACTGGTCGCGGATTTCTGCGGGCGGCCCGGGACCAGTGTCGCGAACCGAGAGGGTGAGATCGTTGCGCTCATGCCGCGCGGTGACCAGGACCGCCGTCCCCTTGGGCGCGGCCTCGATTGCGTTGAGAATGAGATTGTCGAGCGCGCGGCGCAGTTGCTCCGGGTCGAACGCCGCCTCCTCGTCGTCCGCCATGCTTTCGAGCGCAATCGCCTTCGAGCGCGCGAGTTCGACGTGCGGCGCAAGACAGGACTGGAGAAACGGTCTCAGGGCCACGGACGCGCAATTCAGTTTCTCTCGTTCGCTCACGCTCAAGAGTCTGCGGATGAGCGCGTCGAGCCGCCCGATCTGTCTGAGGACCATGGCCAGGGCCTGGTTCTTGCGTTCCACATCGCCGGCGAGCGCGTTCTCCGCCTTGAGCTGCATGGCGGCGATCGGATTGCGGATTTCGTGGGCGACCCCGGCCGCGACGCGGCCGATCGCCGCGAGCCGCTCCGCCGTCGCGACTTGCCGCGCCAGCTGTTCGGCGCGGCGCCGGGCTTCGGCGAGCCGCAGTCCGGCGTCGTTGAGCGCCACGACGATGCGGTCGAGCTCGCGCTCGCCGGTCGTAGCCAGTGTCGGGAGCTCGGCGATGTCGTGCGCCGCGAGCGCGGCCTCGATGCGCCCCACGTGCCGCGACCAGGTCATCGTCAGTTGGATGAGCAGCGCCGCCGCCGCAAGCACGGCGGCGAACAGAACGCTTAAGCCCGCCATGAGCAGCCGGTAGCCGCTCCCGGCGAAGGTGAACACGCGAGTCATCGCCCATGCCGTCAAGCTGGGGATCGGTCCGGGCAGCGGACAAGACGTGATCACCAGAATCTGCGACGACTCGTGGTATCGGCCGTTCGCCTGCCGGTCGCCGGCGAGGGCGGCCTCATTGACGGATCGGATGCGCGGGAGCTCCGCCTCCGGAACGTCGGTCTTGGGACGGGCTCCCTGATAGGTCGGAAAGGCGTAAACGAGGGACCCTGCGCCGCCTTGCCAAATGCCGCCTTCGACGCCCGACCGATCGCGAAGCGCGGTCTGCACGACCGTGGCAAGGTCGCGTTTCACCGCATCATTGGCCTGTCCGGAGGGAGGACCCTGCCGCGCGGCGCTGAAGAAACGGTAAGCGCCGCCGATCGCATCGCAAGCGCGCCCGATCTGCGCTTCGGCCTCATCCGCCTGGGCGGTCGCCGATTGCCGGAAGAGGCCGATCATCAACGCTCCAGCCGCCAACGCGGCTGCGCTCAAGAGGAGGACCAGAACGATGAGGCGGCCTCGCAGCGACCGAAACATCAGTCTCTCGGGGGGTGGAAATGCCTTAGCGGAATCAAAGCCCGAGCGTTGTCCGGAATCAAGACAAGCCGTGGGGATGGTGAATTCGCGACAGCGTCGAGATCCGGGGCCGATCGGCAGTCCGACCGGACGCTTCGCCCAAAACTTGCGCTATAGTCGCCAGGTCGTATTTCCCGCATTCGATTTGGGCAAGCGCAATGAGACTGGTCTTGATTATCGGCGCGCTGCTCCTCGTGGCGGTGACCGCGGCGGCCGTGGTGTTTGACGCCGAGCCTTTCCGCCCGCACTTGTCGCAAGCCGCGCTGGCGCTATCGATTCTGCTATTGATCGGGGTGTTTTTGCAGCCGCGCCAGAAGTCGTCCGCACCAGCGCCCGCGGCCGAACCGGCCCGCCCGGCGCCGCAACAGCCTCAAGCGAGCCGCGCCGACGCCGAGATCGTCCAGCTCCTGGCGATGCTCCAGGAAAAGGGTCGGCTGGTCGATTTCCTGATGGATGATATCAACGCCTATGGCGACGCCCAGGTCGCGGCGGCCGCGCGGGTCGTTCATGCCGGATGCAAGGGCGTCCTGCAGGACCATTTCTCGATCAATCCGGTCCGTACGGAGCAGGAGGGATCGACGGTGCAGGTCCCGGCCGGGTATTCAGCCGACGAATATCGGCTGGTCGGCAG
>DASRSL010000123.1:0-13186 GCA_035656495.1 Roseiarcus sp. | reverse complement strand
TTCCGCTCCGAATTGATGGCGACCTTGAAGATCATCGACCGCGGCGACATTCCGGCCGACAAGCTCACCGGCTCGTGGGCGGGCGCCTTCGGGCAGACCCAGTTCATGCCCTCGAGCTACCTCCGGCTCGCGGCCGCCGGGACGGACGGACGGCGCGACATCGTCGATTCGGCCGACGCAGCGCTCGCCTCAACCGCCCACTACTTCGCCAAGTCCGGCTGGCGAACGGGCGTGCCGTGGGGGTTCGAGGTCAAGCTGCCGCAGAACTATTCCGGCCCTTCCGGGCGCAGGGCGAAAGAGCCGATGTCCTTCTGGGCGGCGCGCGGAATCGCGCGCATCGACGGAAGACCGCTCGGCGAAGGGGAAGCGGGCCTGCTGCTGCCCGCCGGACCGAACGGCCCGGCCTTTCTGGTGACGCGCAACTTCGACGTCGTCTATTCCTATAACGCCGCCGAATCCTATTCGCTCGCCGCCTGCGTGCTCGCCGACCGCCTGGCCGGCGGTCCCGGCATCGTCGCGTCCTGGCCGACCGACGATCCAGGCCTCTCCCGTGAAGGACGGCGGGAACTGCAGACGCTGCTCATGAAGCGCGGCTACGACGTCGGCGCGCCCGACGGGGCGATCGGCGCCAAGACCAAGTCGGCGATCGCCGATTTTCAGCAGAAGCAAGGCATGTCGGTCAACGGGCGGGCGTCGCAGAAGGTGCTGGAGGCGTTGAGGAGGTAGGAGGAACTCGCGAGTTTCTTCCCCTAAAGTGGTTAGCCCGCATCTCCATGTCAGTGTCCTCGCGCGCGACGCCGCGCCCGCCGAGCCGGACGGGGCGAGCAGCGAAGCGACTGATCAAGCGATCCCCGCAAGTCCTCGAGCGCGACCGGTTTCCCTGCCGCAGGGAAAATAGCAGGGGCTCTCGTTTTTCGCCCGATTTGAGGACAAACCGTCCCAAAAAGTCCAATGATTTAGGGTGATTCCGGGAAAATTCCCTACGCAGGCGAACAGGGAGATTTTTTAGCCCATCAGGGAATTCAAGTTCCCTGTTCGGCGGGATAACTCGTGCCTGATGCGCCCGCCTGTCCGACGCATTCCGCGCACCCGTCGCGCTTGCGGGTCGTCCCGGCGGACAGTTAGGAGATTTTGCGCTGTCCCATGTCTCTCGTCGTCAAGCTATTGACAGCTGACCACGCTTCGAACAAAAAGAGAACTCATTGCGCGGAAGCGCCGACTTTGCCGGCCTAGCGCAAGGGCCGCTATCCACAGGAGAAGGGGCGAGGGGGCATGAAGGCGCTGGCGTCCCATGTTTAGTTGGGGTCGGACGTCGCCCGGCATGACCCAATTCACCTTTCTCGAGTTCTTCGCCGGCGGCGGCATGGTGCGCGCCGGGCTCGGAGAGGCCTGGCGCTGCCTGTTCGCCAACGACTTCGATCCGAAGAAGGTCGCAACTTACGAGGCCAACTGGGGCGCAGGCGACATCCGGCTCGGCGACGTCGCGAGCCTGACCTTGGCAGATCTGCCCGCCGCGGCCGTCGACCTCGCCTGGGCGTCTTTCCCCTGCCAGGACCTTTCGCTTGCCGGCGGCTATCGGGGCCTCGGCCGCGAGCGCGACAACGCCCCGACCCGTTCGGGCACGTTTTGGCCGTTCTGGAAGTTGATGCGCGGTCTCGTGCAGGCGGGCCGCGCGCCCCGGACGATCGTGCTTGAAAACGTATATGGCTGTTTGACCTCGCACGGCGGAAAGGATTTCGCCGCGATCGCCTCGGCGCTCTCGGATTCCGATTACAAATTCGGGGCTGCGGTGATCGACGCCTCGCATTTCGTTCCGCAGTCGCGGCCGCGCGTCTTTTTCATCGCCGTCCGTGAGGGTGAAGCGATTGCCGGTCCCCTCGTCGCCGACAGGCCGCGCGCGGATTGGCATCCTCCGGCGTTGATTGCGGCCCATGCCGGCATGACGGCAAGCGCGAAAAGAAATTGGATGTGGTGGAGCCTTGCCAAGCCCGCTTCGCGGACCTTCGGCTTTGCGGACCTCGTCGAAGAAAGTCCCGCCGGAGTGCGGTGGCACGCGGCGGCCCATACCCGGTATCTTCTGGAATTGATGGCGCCTCTGCATCGCCGGAAGGTGGCTGGGGTCATGAGGTCGGGGCGCCGAACCGTCGGTTCCATCTACCGCCGCACGCGCCCCGACGAACACGGGAAAAAGCGCCAGCGCGCCGAAGTTCGCTTCGACGACGTCGCCGGATGCCTCCGCACGCCGGCGGGCGGCTCCTCCCGGCAGACCATTCTCGTGGTCGAGGGGAAGAGCGTCCGGTCGCGCCTGTTGTCGCCGCGCGAGGCGGCGCGGCTCATGGGGCTCGGCGATGACTATCGACTACCCGAACGCTATAATGATGCATACCATGTGTGCGGAGACGGCGTTTGCGTCCCGGTGGTTCGACATATTGCGGAGCACATCCTCGAGCCGTTGCTGAGCGCAAACTCGACGTTGGAGCCAATCGCGGCGGAATGAGCGATGGCGATAGACCTCGAGTTTCGTCGGAAGGCGGTCCGCACGCTCACCAACAAGATCGGCTGCTACGTCCTTTGCGATCTCGATGAGGTTCCCATCTACGTCGGGCAGTCGGTCGACGGAATACGGGCTCGAGTCAACCGTCATCTCACTTCGGCCAGAAGCGACATCATCGCGAACAGGCAGGTCGACGTCTGGGAAATCGCTTGGGTCTGGGCGTATCCGGTTCCAGACCGAGCGGCCATCGATCCTCTCGAGAACGCGCTGTTTCACAAGTTTCATTCAAAATCCGTGCTGATGAACGGCAAAGCGCCGAAGCAGCAGACATCGATGGTCGAGGCGCCGGAGCCGTTTCAGAGGGTTCAAGTGATGACCGACGCGGAGATCCTCGAGAAGAGGGATCCGGCGCTTCGCCTGCCGCGGCAGGCCGAACATTACAGTCAGATCGTCGGGCATTTCCTCGCCGTGAAGAACTCGAAAGAGATTGCCGTCTCGATTCAAGCCCACTTTCAACGACTCCAGAAGTACCACAGAGAGCTATTGAACCTCGCAACGGAAGTCGAGGGCGATAGCGGCGGGGATTGATATGCGCCGACGCAATAGGTGCTCGCGGTTATGTCGTCGCCGGCCAACCGCAGAAAGGTCACGGCCGCCTAGCGAGGCCACGAGACTGATGGGGCTCAACGACGGATACCGCCTTCCCGAGCGTTACAACGACGCGTACCACGTCTGCGGAGACGGCGTCTGCGCGCCAGTGGTTCGCCATTTGGCGGATGGACTCCTCGAACCCCTGCTCGGAGCGAACAGAACCGGCGAATTGGTCGCGGCGGAGTAGCGCATGGCGATCGACCTGGCGTTCCGGGGTAGAACGGTTCGGACCCTCATTAACGTAATCGGTTGTACCGTGCTCTGTAACCTCGATCAGGTCGCGATCTATGTCGGGCAGTCGGTGGACGGCATACGCTCGCGCGTGAACCGCCATCACCCTTGCTGCCTTTCAAGACCGGCCCTGTGAACAAGCAGGAAGCACAGCGGACTTTTGCTGACCGCACAGGCCAGTCGTGTCGCGCGTTTTCAATAGCAAAACATCGCGCGACTTACTGAACCCTTTGGCGCTGCGGGGATAAAACGATCACGGCTTCTTGATCGGCGCCGCCTCAATTTTGCTACGTCGATGAATAGATTGGCCGCCATCATCAAGGTGAATCGATGATGATGATTCGCGCCGAGTGTCCGCGCTCTGGTTGATCGGTCGCAGGGAGGCATCGCTGTTCGTCAAAGTTTTGCCTAACGAAGCCGCGCTTAGCCGAAGATCTTGCATCATCGCGGTCTCTGTTCTGGGCATGCACCGCAGCGGTACGTCGAGCGTCGCTGGGGCGCTGGTTCTCCTCGGAGGAGCCGCGCCTCTCCACCTGATGACGCTCCAGCCCGACAACGAGCGAGGCTATTGGGAATCGCCCGTCATCATGGCGCTGAACGACGACGTTCTCGCGGCCGGCGGCAGCGACTGGACGGATTGGCGACAGTTCGATTACGACCGCATCGGCGGCTCGACCGAGGAGGCATTGCGCGCTCGCGCCAAGGCGACGCTGATCGCGGAATTCGGCGCTGGGAGAGTTCCCATCATTAAGGACCCGCGGATGTGCCGGCTCATGCGCTTCTGGACGCCGGTGTTCGAGGAAGCCGGGTGGTCTACGAGGATCGTCCTGCCTTTGAGGTCTCCGCTCGAAGTGGCTTGGTCGCTCGAGCGCCGCGACGGGATCGATCCCAGCCTAGGGTGTCTCCTGTGGTTGCGGCATGTCCTTGACGCGGAGAACGAGACCCGCGGCATGGTTCGCGCCGTTCTCGACTGGTCCGACTTTCTCGGCGACCCGCGCGCATCGCTTGTTTCGGTGGTCGACCGCCTCACATTGGACTGCCTTTTTTCGTCAGAGGATAGCTTGGCGGCCGTCAACGCGTTCGTCTCGGACGACTTGCGACACTGCAAGGCCGAGGCCGATGAACTTCAAGTCCATCCGGCGATCAGCGAACTGGCCCGCGAAGTCTACGATCGGATGCTCTGCCTGGTCGAGGATCCTGGCGACGCCCAGTCCCTTTCCCGGCTTGACGCTCTGCGAGCCGACTTTGAGACCGCCGCGGGGTTCTTTGATCCCGCCACGCGCCATCTTGAGAGTGAAATTCGCCGGCTGCGTGGGGAGCGCGACGCATTCTTCCAAGCCCTGACGCAGGCACACCAGAAGCTAGAGCAGGCAAACCTCCTAATCGCTTGTGTCACCGAACGCTACGCTGCTCGGAGTTCGCCAGCGAAGCGCGGCTGGCTTCGACGCTTATGGAGCTCGGCGGATGGCCAGACCGCGCTCGAAATCGTCCGCTCTTCGGCGTTCTTTGACGCAAGCCACTATCTCGACGCGAATCGAGACCTCCGGGGGTTTGGCTGCAACCCGGCCAAGCACTATCTCGAAAAGGGGGCGCGAGAGGGCCGTGACCCGGGCCCGTTCTTCTCGACCAGCGCCTATCTTGAGCGATACCCGGACGTGGCGAAGGCCCGCGTCAATCCGCTCGTGCATTACGAGACGCATGGCCGAAAGGAAAAGAGATCGGCAATCGGGTAGGCTTGGGCGACGAACCACAAGGGCGTCATCAAAAGGTCCTTCTGCAAGGGTCCGGGACAAGCCATCACGCTGCGCACGCTCAGGGTTGATCGTGCAACTCGACATAGCACGCGGGGAATGACGATCTACGCGACGTTCCACCGGGCCCTCGACCAAAGCTGTTTCGGGGCAAGGGCTGTTTCGCGCTCGCATTGCAACGACGGCTATGGCGCGGACTCGGATCCTTCCCGAGGTGATCCCTGGAGGCACGCACTCCGCCCATTTGCGCCGTCCCGGCTCCAGCGGGTGCTTCGCTTCGAGGTCGGCACAATGCCGGAGATCATCGTGGGCGCGAGTAGTTGAGATTTGGAGCTGTTCTACGCTGAAATTTCTTTCAACAAAGAAGCCCGTGACCTCAGGCAGCCCGAACAATCAGAAACCCCTCGACGTCCTTCACCTTCTCGAAGTTCTTCCACCTGTCGAAATCGTGCAGGATCACCAGCTTGTCGAGGTCATCGCCCGATTCTTGGCGAATCCGCTCGTAGGACTTGAGCTGAGCCCAGCTGCTGCCGATGCCGAAGCCCAGCGGAACATAGACGCCGTCGCCGGTAAGGCCGGTGAGGTTGCGCCGGCTGTAGATGCAGTCTCCCGTGACCACCATCCGTCCGCGCGCGGTGTCGACGCAGACGAATTGCTGGCCCATGGTGTGGCCGCCGGCGGCGGTTCGCACGTGGATGCCCGGAAGCACGTCGTCGGCGTCGCCTTCGAGAAGCGTCAGACGGTGTTCGGCCGCCGCGGAAATCGCCGTATGGATATCGTCCGGATCGAGCGCGCTGGTCAAGACGCCGAAGCGCGGCGGCAGCGCCAACGCCTCGATCCAGGTCATAAGCTCCTCTTTCTGCACATAAATATGGGCGTTGGGAAATTGATCGATCGACCCCATGTGGTCGTAATGGGCATGCGACAGGATGATGTGAGTGACGCTTTCGGCCCCAACGCCCAGCTCCTCGAGCATGCGCACCGGCGAAATCCATTGCGGTATCGAGAACTTCCTCGCCATTTCGGCGCCGCCGCCCTCGTTCATGAAACCGGTGTCGATCAGCACGTTGAGATCGGCCCGTTGGGCGAGAACGAAAGCGAATGGCAAGTCCATCACGCCTTCGTCGTAGGCGCCCATCAACAGGCTCGCGACAGGTTGATTGCGGCTTCGCGCATATTCGATCACGAAAAGACGCCAATCGGACGCGGCGCCGTGGCTGAATTCGAAGACCATTTCGCCCTCCCTGATCGCTTCGTTTCTGTTCCTATCGCTGCGAATAGATGCGGCCCAAGCTGCTGAGCCCGACCGCGAAAATCAGGATCGCGCCCTGGAAGATGTACTGGTAGAAGGTCGGCGCGCCGAAGATCGCCAGTCCGTTGAAGCCGAAGGCGATGATGAGCACGCCGAACAGTGTGCCGAGAATATGGAACTCGCCCTCGCGCAGAGTGGCCGAGCCGAGAAACACCGCCGCGAAGGCGCTCAAAAGATAAGAGTCGGCCGCGCTGGTGGTGCCGCTGCCGAGCACCGAAGCAAGCAGGATTCCGGTCAGCGACGCACAAACGCCGCAAGCGACAAAGCCATAGATCTTGATCCGGTGCACCAGGATGCCGCTGAACCGGGCAGCGACCGGATTGCCGCCGACCGCCTGCATCATCTGACCGAGCGGCGTCCGTTCGACCAGAACCCAGAGCGCGCCGATCACGAACGCCATGATCAGCACATTGTGCGGAATGCCCCAGATGCGTCCAAGCGAAATGTCGAGGAAGGACTCCGGCACGCCGGTGACGATCGGGGCGCCCTCCGAATAGGCAAAGTTGAGGCCCACGATGACCGTTCCGGTGCCAAGCGTCGCGATCACCGAGTTGACGCCCATCTTGGTGACGATGAGGCCGTTGACCAGGCCGACCAGAGCGCCGACCAGCAGGACCGCGATAATCGAGACCGGCACCGGAAGCTTGTCCCAGACCATCAGGCCGGTGACGAGAACGCCTTCGGCGCTCGCGGCGAAGCCGATGCTGAGGTCGAGCTCGCCCACGATCACCGCCATCGTCAGGCCGCCCGAGATGATCATGGTCAGCGAGGCCTGATTGAGGACATTGACGAAGTTCGAGACGGTCGGGAAGGCGGCCGGCGCCAAGGCGGAGAAGACGCCGATCATCACGATGAGGCCGATGATCGTGCCGTACTTCGCCAGGAAAAGGAGCGCCACGCGCCGGAACGACGGGCCATCGCCGTTCGAAACGGTCTCGTTCCGGGCGGCGCTTCGGCTCCGGACTTCCGTCGTGTTCATGCCTCAGCCTCGATTGCTCTTGGGTCAGGACGCATGTAGCTGGCGTGCAGAATCGCCTCCCGGGTGATCGCCGGTCCGACCAGCTCGTCAACGAGCTCCCCTTCCGACATCACGAGGACCCGGTCGCACAATTCCGGCAACTCCTCCGGGTCGGCGGAGATGACGATGATCGATTGGCCGCCCGCCGCAAGCTCGCGGATGATGCGATGGATTTCACTGCGCGCCGCGATGTCGACGCCCCGCGAGGGCTCGTCGAGGATCAATAGCTTGACGCCGCGATCGAGCCATTTGCCGATCACCACTTTCTGCTGATTGCCGCCGCTCAGCCGGCCGACCGGCTCGGCCACCGAGGGAGTCTTCATCGCGAGGCGACGCACCACTTCGTCGGCGCGACTGGCGCGGCGGCTCATATCGATCAGCGGAATGCCGGGCGCCGCCCAAAGGCTGCGCAATTGAGTGAGCCCGATATTGAAGGCGATGCTCTTGTCGATGACCAGTCCTTCACTGCGGCGCTCCTCGGGGATGAAGCCGATCCCGGCTCGCATCGCGTCGTAGGGCGAGCGAGGCCGGAATTCCACGCCGTCCAGGATCATTTTGCCGCCCTCCGGCGAATCGGCGCCGAAGATGATGCGAGCGGTTTCGCTTCGTCCCGCCCCGACCAGGCCGCCAAGCCCCAAGACTTCGCCGCGATGCAGCGCGAAGCTCACATTCCGGACGGCCGGGCGGCGCCGCAAGCGCTCGACCCGCAGAACGATCGGCTCGCCGGACCGGATCCGTGCGCGTCCACTCACCTCGGCGACATCGGCCCCGACGATCGCTTCCACCAGGCGACGCCGCGTCAGGACGGTTCGGTCGATCTCATCCACGCGACGGCCATCCCGCAAGGTCGTGACTCGATCGCAGAGCGCCAGGATCTCATCCAGGCGGTGCGAGACGTAAAGAACCGCGACCCCTTCGCGTGCAAGGTCGCGAACGATGCGGAACAGACTTTCGGTTTCCGCCGCCGAAAGCGAGGCAGTCGGCTCGTCCATGACGATCAGGCGGGATTGGCGCACCAGCGCGCGGCAGATCGATACGAGCCACTTCTGCGCCGTGCTCAAGGTCGAAACCGTCGAGGTCAAAGAAAAGTCGATGCCGATGCGCTGGGCGACCGGCGAGACCAATTCTGCCACGCGCCTCCAGTTGACCATGCCGAATCGGGTCGGTTTCGACGAGCCGAGCGTGATGTTCTCGAGCACGTCCATCTGCTCGACCAGGTGAAGCTCCTGGTGAATGAAACTCAGTCCGAGCGCCGTCGCCCGATCCGGCCCTTCGATGACCGTCCGCCTGCCGTCGAGCGACAGGGAGCCGGCGTCGGGTTGCTCGAGCCCGGCGAGAATCTTGATCAGCGTCGATTTGCCTGCGCCGTTCGCGCCGACGAGCCCATGGATCTCGCCCCTGCGAATGTCGATGTCGACGTCGCGCAGGGCCTTTACCCCGCCAAAAGTCTTGCTGAACCCCCTTCCGATCAGAAAGGGGGTCGCGTGCGCCGCCGGGGACTTGTCGTCGTCGGGGACCAACGCCGATGCTCCATGCCGGCCCGCAACAGCGCGTTACCTGCCGAGCGCTTCCGGGTGCTGCTTCACAAAGTCGGCCACATTGTCCTGCGTCACCACGACCGCCGGAACCTCGACCGACTTGGGCTGCCACTTTGCGCCTGCCTTGGAGGCTTCGACAAGCGTGTCCGTCATGGCGACGCCTTCCGACGCCGAATCCTGCCAGGCGGTCGCGTTCATGAGCTTCCTCTGCAGCGCCTCCATCGCCTGCGCATTGCCATTCTCGCCATAGACCTTCACGTCGGTGCGCGCCTGCTGCCGCAAAGCGGAAATGGCGCCCAGCGCGGGGTCGTCCCAGCAGCCCCAAATGGCCAGCGGACCGCTGCCTGCCGGATGCGCCGCCAGCCACGCGGTGGCGTATTGCGCGCCGTCCTGAAAGAAGCCGGGAATGTGAACTTCATTCTTGGTGATCTTGATGTCGGGCGACTTGGCGAGGATCCCATCGGCGACCTCCTCGCGATCGCGACACACTTTGCCGGTGTGGTAGGTGAGCTCGAGCAGCGAGCCCTTGCCGCCAATGTCCTTGACCAGCATTTCAATGATCGGAGTCGCCATCGGCCCGCCGCTGCCGTTGACTGCGGCGATGCCCGGACCCATGCCGCCGCCCCAGGTCCCGATCGGGATGTGCGCCGCATTCGCCGCAGCGACGCCGGCCCCGACCGAGGTCACCGGAAACACCATATCGACAATGGCGGCCGCCTTGCGCTGCACGAGGTTCTGGATTGCGGCGTTCGCCGCGTCGGCCGAGCCCTGCGCGTCGATCACCGACACCTGCCACCCGAGCTTTGCGGCCTCCGCGATCGCCGCCTTGATGAATCGCTGGTTGTTGTCTTCAGTCGCGGTGATCGAAACCAGGCCAAGCAGCGGTTTGTCGGCGGCTTTTGCCTGAAGCGCCCCCGCCATCGCCAGCGCAGACCCCGCCGCGAGCACGAGCCCGAGAACCTGTCGCATATTCTTTTTCCTCCCTACCCCTGAAGCCGAGCAGCAACGGCGCAACACGGCGCAAGCCGTCTCATGCAGCCGAGCCGACTAGAGACTTTCTAGATTTCAGAGTTGATTTGGGTCAAGTGAAGGAGCGGCGGCGCCCGCGCCGAGGCCAGTCGAGGGCCGCCGCCTCTTGCCTGAGCCATCCGCGGAAGGCCTGGACATGCGCGGAGTCTCGCCGCTTCTTCGGGCAGACGAACGCGTAGCAGCGGCCCGAAGGCAGGATCAGGTCGAAGGGCATGACCAGACGCCCCGTGCGCAGGTCGTCGTAGGCGAGCGAATCGAAGGCGAGCAGCACGCCCGCGCCTTCGACCGCCGCGTCGAGCGCGTGATCCGAGGTGTTGAATCGAAGGCCGCGACTGACGTCGGCGTCCTGGACGCCGGCCGCCGCGAACCAGTCGGCCCAGCTCGGCATGGCGGCGCGAGCGGAGAGACTCTCGTCATGGATCAGCGGGACGCGCTTGAGCAGGTCCGCCGACGTGAAGGGCCCGTGTTTCTCGATGAGCGCCGGGCTGCAGACCGGCGCGAGGGAGAGGTCGAACAGCTTTTCGACCTCGAGGGCTTCATCGTGCGGCGCATCGACCGGGAGGTTGCGGATCGCAGCGTCGACCCCGTCGGTCGTGAAATTGGCGTTGCCGATCGACGAGGAAACGCGCACGTCGATTTCGGGATAGGCGATCGAAAAGCGGTAGAGCCGCGGCGCCAGCCATTTCGAGGTGAAGCCGGGCGGCGTGCTGATCACGAGAACGCGCGCCTCGCTGAGCCTGTTGAGGCTCGCCAGCGCGTCCCGGATATGCAGGAAACCTGCCTGCAAGCCGGGCTGGAGCGCCTTGCCGGCCGCCGTGAGGGCGATCGAGCGCACGCCGCGGTCGAACAGTTTGACGCCCAGATGATCTTCCAGTCCGCGAATCTGGTGGCTCAGCGCTCCGGGCGTGACGTTCAGCTCCAAGGCCGCCTTGGTCAGGCTGAGACGCCGGGCGGCGGCCTCAAACGCGCGAAGGGCGTTCAGCTGGGGAGGAGCGCCTTGCATGAGGTTTTCTCACCTATAAGCTGAGACAACATCCTTTGTCAGGGCTCAGTGTGCGTGACACTATGCGTCGCGTTAGAGCATAGCGGATGAGAATATCTCATATCGAGCCAAGGTCAATGACGAGGTTGTGCAATGACCAGCGCTACGCAGAGCGGAGATTTCGGCCTATGCGACGATTGCAAGACGCCAATCGCAAGCGGCATCGGCGCCAAGCTCAAGAGACTGGCTCGCCGTTTGAACGACGCGCTCGAGGCGCGGCGCCGGACCGAGGTCGACCGAGAGATCGCGCAGCTTCTGGCGCAATCCGGCGGACGTCTCACGGACAGCCTGGAGCGGGAAATCATGCGCAAGGTTTTCGCGTCTGACTGGAGCCTGCCGCAGTAGCAGTTCCCTTCTCCCGCAAGGGGAGAGGGGAGGACTCTCACAGCAAAAGGTTCACGCCGATGGCGCCTACGCCCCTGCACGTTCTGTTCGTTGACCCTGCGCATCAGGCCCATGCTGACGAAAGCGCCCTCGACTCGGGTCGTTCGGAGTTCCGACTGCTGCGGGCGAAAGGCAGGATGGACATTCAACTCGCTCTTCGTCCGGCCCGTTCAAGGGACGGCGGCGCCCTGCAAAGCTACGTCAGAGGGCTATCCCGGCAGTCACGCTACAATCGGTTCCTGGCCGCCGTAAATGAGCTCCCGGCGTCGGAACTGGCGCGCGCGTTGGCCGCCAATGGCCGCGACACTCTGACCCTTCTCCTCACCGCGACGGCGGAGGATCGTGAAACAATCGTCGGCGAGGCGCGGGTGGCGCTTTCCTGCACGGAACGCGCCGGCGAATTCTCGATGTCGATTGCAGACGACTGGCGGCGTCTCGGCATCGGCTCGGCCTTGCTCGAGGAAATCGAACGCAAGGCTGCGGCCGACGGCATCGAATGGCTCTTCGGCGATACGCTGCGGAGCAACGAGGGGATGATCGCGCTGGCGCGCTCCCATGGCTTCCGGCTCGGGGAAGGACTCGAACCGCGCCTCGTGCGAATTCAGAAGCGGCTGGATGCGGCTCCCGACTTGCCGTGCCGGAAGTGGAGCGAAATCGCCGGTGGCGCGGAGCTGCGCACGGCCTGATCGGCGTCGCGCGAAATTGCCTGGCAAGGGTGAATGTCATGTTCGGGTGGCGCGCCTTGTAGCCGTTCCCTGCGCGAGCAAGAGCGGCAGGCGGCGCAGACGACGCGCTGTGCCGCGGAGGCATTGAAGGGCGGGGGCGGAACGAGGTTATAATTTTCCGATGACCCGCCGAACCGGTTCGGACGCCGAGAAGGCGGACGCGACCCGCAAAGCCTACGACCGCTCCGCCGTCATGCGGGCGGTGAAATCGCGCGACACGGGCGCAGAGCTGGCGGTGCGGGCGATGCTGCGGACCATTGCGTCCGGCTACCGCCTCCATCGCGCCGACCTGCCGGGCAGGCCGGACATTGTCTATGGCCCACGAAAACTCGCGATTTTCGTGCACGGCTGCTTCTGGCATGGGCACGATTGCCCGCGCGGCGCGCGCATGCCGAAAGCCAACGCCGGCTACTGGCGCGCGAAAATCGCCCGCAACCGGGCGCGCGACGAAAAGACGCTCGCCGCCTATGCGGCAATGGGCTGGCGGGCGCTCGTCGTCTACGAATGCGAGCTGAAGGCGCCGGCGGCGCTCGCCGCGAGGCTCGCCGAGGCGGTGGGGCGCTAAAGCAAAGCCTCCTTATCCGCCCCACGGATATAGCGCGGCGAAAAGGAGGGGCGGCGTCTCGCCGCCCAAGTGCGCGAGAGGCGCACCCTCCACGGAGAGCGCGGAGGAGCCCGCGGGGGTCTGCTTAGCCCTCCGCCCCGCGGAGTTGCGCCGCGCCGCGCGCAGACATTAGGCTCGCCTCCGATGGCCGATCGCATCGCCTTTCTTCTCGCGCCGGGCGCCGGCGCGCCCGCCTCCCACCCGCGCATGCGGAACTTCGCGCGCCTCATCGGGACGCTCGGCCCGGTGGAGCCGTTCGACTACCCTTACGCCATTGAGGGTCGGAAGCGGCCGGACCCGCTGCAAAAGCTCATCGCGGCGCACCGGGCGGCTTTGGCGTCGCTTCGCGAGAAACATGACGGCCCCATCGCGCTCGCCGGCAAGAGTATGGGCGGCCGCGTCGGCTG
>DASRSL010000122.1:0-4429 GCA_035656495.1 Roseiarcus sp. | reverse complement strand
GAGGCTCACGTGACCGGCGTTGGCCTTCCGCCAGGCCGCCCCATGGGCGCGAAAGACGTCGGCGACCTCCGGGCGAGGCCGCGCCATGCGGCCGCGGTCAGGCGGGCGGCGGTCGCTTCGTCGGGTTGAGGCGGATGCGCTCCAGCGGGCTCTTGATGTCGCGGATCGTGCTGAGGGCGACACGGGTGTAGAGCGCCGTCGTCTCCAGCTTCGCGTGGCCGAGCGGACACGCGTCATAAAGCACCTTCAATCAACTCATTGAAAATCAAAAGCTCGCTGATCGCGATTTGGTGTTAGCGGACGGTCTGATCGCTTGCGCCCGGTCAATCCGACCAGGTCTGCTGTCCTGATTGCCCAGGGAGCGCCTCGGCAGACCTGCCGGCCCTTGATTTCGCCACGGCGAAGCATGCGCAGCGCCGTCCTATTGCATACCCCGACCATTTTCGCTGCGGCCTCGAGGGTGATCTCGCCACGCTCGGCCCATTCGCCGTTGCGGTAGCCGGCGATCTCATGGTGATTGCGGAAGCCGCACACGCGCTCCTGCGTCCAGGCGTTGCCGTATCCGATCGCGACGCCGACGCGATTGAGCAGGCGCGCAATCTGGCGATCCGGCATCAGTCGGGCCAGCTCGGCGTATCGGGAAAGGGTGAAGGCCGGGGCGCCCGCCTCGCCCGTCGCGACCGAGAAGACGAGCGGCGGCAGGAGCGGCAGATAGACGAACAGAAGCACGAAGCCGACATAGAGCCAGACCAGCGCGTGCGACCGGTGGCCGCTCTCAGGCATCCTTTTCATGCCCGCCAGCTCAGGACCTTGCCGAGAAAGCTCTGCATATCGAAGACGAGATACCAGCCCATGAGCAGGACCGCCATCACGAGCACCACGACGGTCGACATCGCCGCGGCGAGCGGAAACGAGATGAAGAGGCTCAGAACCGTGGCCTCGATCGAGACGAGGAGGCTCCTCGCCAGAACCGCGAAGCGTACGCTATCGAAAAAGGTCAGATAGGAGACGAAGACAAAGGCCGGCCGGACAGACAGCCCGACCCGCCGCCAGAAACTGACCGCTATGGTCAATCCGAGCGGCGCGAGAAGGAAGGCGGCGACAAAGGCGATCGGCAGCAGAAGAAAGGCCCGCAGGACGATCGACCGGGCCACGGCGCCTTACTCCTCGGTCAAGCCGCCTTGAAGCGCGCCCATTCGGATTCGTAGACGTCGACTTGTGTAGGCCAGCGGTTCTGCCAGGTGCCGCCCTGGGCAAACTTCCGGCGGACGTTGGCGGTGATGTCGGCGACTTTTTGCGCCTCTCCGGCCGGAAACTCGTCTGGATGTTCCTTGGCGTAAACCGGCGCCTCGGTGTTGGTCATATAGCCGCGCAACACCGTAATCTTGGCGCCGTACCAGCCGCCCATCATGAAGTCGAGAAGCTGGTAGGCGGCCTTCGTGTTCTTGTCCTTGGCCCAATTCGGCAACTGAGCCGTATCGACGACCTCGATGAGATTGTTGTCGACGAGCGGCTTTTGCATGCCGCCGACGATGTTGATCACGTCATAGCTGGTCGTGCCGCCGCCGGTCACCAGCGTGTTGAGAATAGCTGACGGCGCATTGCCGATGGCGACCAAGTTGACATTGAAGCCACTGCTCGCCGATTTGCAAGGCATCGCCCGCCCCGACATTGCGGCCGGGCGCTCGCCGATTTCAGCCGCAAAACCGCAAGCCAGGCGCCCTCACGCAGCCCCGTCCGCCGCCTTCGCCCTTTCGGCGCGTTTGCGGTCGTTCGGGTCGAGCAGGGTCTTCCTCAGCCGGATCGACTTCGGCGTCACCTCGACGAGCTCGTCGTCCTCGATGTAGGCGAGCGCCTTCTCGAGCGTCATCTGGATCGGCGGGGTCAGGCGGACCGCCTCGTCCTTGGAATGGGTGCGGATGTTGGTGAGCTTCTTGCCCTTGAGCACGTTGACTTCGAGGTCGTTGTCGCGCGTGTGCTGGCCGACGATCATGCCCTGATAGACCTTTGAGCCGGGCTCGATCATCATCGGCCCGCGGTCCTCGAGGTTCCACATGGCGTAGGCGACCGCCTCGCCGGCGTCGTTCGAGATGAGCACGCCGTTGCGCCGGCCGGCGAGCTCGCCCTTGTAAGCGCCCCAGTGGTGGAAGAGCCGGTTCATGATCGCCGTGCCGCGGGTGTCGGTCAGAAGCTCGCCGAGGTAGCCGATCAGCCCGCGGGTCGGCGCCAGGAAGACGAGCCTGAGGCGCCCGCCGCCCGAGGGGCGCATCTCGATCATCTCGCCCCTGCGCTCGCTCATCTTCTGCACGACGACGCCCGAATGGTCCTCGTCGACGTCGATGACCACCTCCTCGATCGGCTCCAGCAACTCGCCCGCCTCGTTCTTGCGGAAGAGCACCTTGGGCCGCGACACGCCGAGCTCGAAGCCCTCGCGCCGCATGGTCTCGATGAGGATGGCGAGCTGCAGCTCGCCCCGTCCGGAAACGAGGTAGGAATCGGAGTTGGGGGCGGGCTCGACCTTGAGCGCCACGTTGCCTTCGGCTTCTCTGTAGAGGCGGTCGCGAATGACCCGGCTCGTCACCTTGTCGCCCTCGGTTCCGGCGAGCGGGCTGTCGTTGACGGAGAACGTCATCGACAGCGTCGGCGGGTCGATGGCCTGCGCATGCAGCGGCTCGACCTCCTCCGGGCTGCACAAAGTGTCGGCGACGTTGAACGTCTCGAGGCCCGCAATGGCGATGATGTCGCCGGCGACCGCCTCCTCGATGCCCACGCGCTCGATGCCGCGAAAGGCGAGAATTTTGGACACGCGCCCCTGCTCGACCAGGTCGCCGTTGCGGTCGAGCACCTTGACCGGAGCGTTGGTCCGGGTCGAGCCGGAGAACACGCGGCCGGTGATGATGCGGCCGAGGTAGGGATTCGCCTCGAGGAGCGTGCCCAGCATGCGGAAGCCGCCCGCGCCGACCTTCGGCGGCTCGACGTGCTTCACCACGAGATCGAACAGCGGCGCCATGTCGTCCTTGGGACCTTCGGGCGATCCCGCCATCCACCCCTGCTTGGCCGAGCCGTAGACGATCGGGAAGTCGAGCTGCTCGTCGGTGGCGTCGAGCGCGGCGAACAGGTCGAACACCTCGTTGACCACCTCGTTCGGGCGCGCGTCGGCCTTATCGACCTTGTTGACGCAGACGATCGGCTTGAGCCCGATCTTGAGCGCCTTGCCGACCACGAATTTGGTCTGCGGCATCGGCCCCTCGGCGGCGTCGACGAGCACGATCGCGCCGTCGACCATCGACAGGATGCGCTCGACCTCGCCGCCGAAATCGGCGTGCCCCGGCGTGTCGACGATGTTGATCCGCACGTCCTTCCACACGACCGAGGTCGCCTTGGCGAGGATGGTGATGCCGCGCTCGCGCTCGAGGTCGTTCGAGTCCATCACCCGCTCGGCGACGCGCTGGTTGTCGCGAAAGGCGCCCGACTGCTGCAGGAGCCGGTCGACGAGCGTCGTCTTGCCGTGGTCGACGTGGGCGATGATGGCGACGTTGCGGAGCTTCATGCCTAAGTGTTCTCGAAAGCAGCGGCGCGGCGCGCCCTTTGCGCCGTCCTCCTGCTCAAAGATGACGGGGATGCGACGGCGGGGGATTTCGCCCCGTTTCCCGTCGAGCTGGCCGGGCGCATTACACGAATGGGCGCGGGAAGGGAAGGGCGGCGCGTCCCACGTCATTCCGGCGCGGCGTCAATAGTCCGCCCCACCCGCGGGCCTTTTGCTGATGAATGGCTAAAGTAGCTCCTTGAATTCTTCCACGCTGAGTCCTGCCTGCCGGATGATGGATCGAAGCGTGCCCGGTTTGAGGTCGCGGCCCGAGTGGACCGGCACGGTGACGGTTTCGCGCTGCGTCGTCCGGGAGCACCATGACGTGATGGCTGCCAACGATCCGATCGACAACGAACCCCGCGCAAATCAGGGCTCGCACGACCCGCCGGCCGTCCAGCGTCGGCAGTTTGCCATCGGACATATCCTAGGCAGCGACTGTCACGAGGCGGATTTCGGGCGGCGCATCGGCGGGAATGGCAAGCCCGTGGGTTTGCCGATATTCCAACACGGCGCGGATGGCTTCCTCCGCATTGGCAAGCGCTTCCGACTCCGTGTCTCCCTCGGTCACGACTTCCGGCAGAGCCGGAACCAGCACGGTGAATCCGCCGCCCGGCTGCTGCTCCAGGATGACTGAAAAGCTGTGGCTCACGGGCATCTGCCGATTGAAGGCGCCGCCAAGCAATAGCACAGACGAGGGATTTATGCAGCGGCGGGAAGAGTGGTGGCCCATCGTCATTGCGACGAGTCCCTCGGGTCCAAGCCCGGTCAAAGCCCGGGGGACGAAGCAATCCATGCCGCCGCCGCGCCCTTCGGCCCGGATTCAATCTTTTCAATCGCTTG
>DASRSL010000121.1:0-11768 GCA_035656495.1 Roseiarcus sp. | reverse complement strand
AGCGTACCCGACGAAATGTAGTGAAAATGGGCGCTATCTTGGTGTCGGTTGCAGCAGCCCAGGTTGCGGCGGCGAACCCTGGGAATGGAAATCAAAACGGCAACGGCGACGGCGGTAACGGCAAGCACAAGGGCTGGGGCGGCGATCCGCAGTGCCTGCTGAGAGGCACGACGATCACGACCGCCGACGGCGACCGCAAAATCGAAGACTTAAAGATTGGCGATGTGTTGCCGACAATGTTCGGGGGAGCCCGCCCCATTCGGTGGATCGCCCGCTATCCGTATAAGAAGAGCGATCCGGCAAAGCCGTGGGTCAAATCCGCACTGCCGATCCGCATCGCTCGCTCAGCCCTCGCGCCCAATGTTCCGGAGAATGATCTGTTCGTTACCCGCTGGCATGCCCTGCTGCTCGACGGCCTGCTTATAGAGGCCGGGAACCTGATCAACGGTACGACGATCGAGCGCTATGAAGCTCGTGAATATGATGAATTGGAATATTTCCACATCAAGCTCGACAGCCACGATGTCATCTATGCCGAAGGCGCTCCTGTTGATACGATGTTGAACGTGGAGGAATCTGCAGTCAATTTCGCTGAGTATGTTCGGCTGTATGGCGTCCCAAACGCGGAGGAAACCCGCCGCGCTCCATACGTCACATACGGCGGCGGGCGAGGCGAATTGAGGTCGAGGATGCGCAGCGCCATCTCGCCCTGGCTCGATTGGCGCGAGCCAGTCGATGTCATACGCGACCGGTTGGAGGAGCGTGCGCTTTCGCGACAACTCGATTTGGTTGGATAGGCGTCTAGGCCGCGCGGTGCTTTCTCTGCCCTCGACCGTCGTATTTTGAAAGGGCGGAGTCCGCCCTTCCTGGGCTCTCGGTGGGAGCTCCCATGCACGCTACGGGGCGGACTCCGGGCCTTCTCTGGCCCCGCCGGTTGTAGGTCCGGTCTCCCAAACCTGAAATTGAAACTAGGACACCACCTACGCCTTGGCGAAAGCGCACGGCGAGTCCTTGCTGTTCAAAGGGCGTTCACTTTCGAAATGGGAAAGAAGCGTTGATCTCACCAAGGCGGCCGCGCTCGCCGCCGAGCTCGAGGACGACGAACTCACCGGCCGACATCGCCGGGCCGATGATCCTTCTGGACGCCAATGTGCTGCTTTACGCGTCAACAGATCGAGCAGCATCCGGCGGCGCTCGGAGCGGTTAAGGGCAAGCGGCCAATCATAATGGCCAGGCTTGACCCGGCTATCCACGTTTGGCGCAGCCGCACAATCGCAGCTCTGCTGACCGACAATCTGAGCGCGGCCTACGGACTTGTCTCTTCCCGTTGTTTACTCCCGCTCCGCTTAGGCCAAGAGCCCCACACCGCGCCACTGATCGCGACGCGCATGAGCGCGGCGAATGCACCGGTCGGCGGGTGCGACGGAATTTCGCTCCGTCGCGGGAAAATGATTTCATTGGTGTTGAACGGCTCGTCGCTATAGCGGCATAGGGTCAGCGCCGCGCCGTTGGCCAGCATCTCGACCTCGATCTTGCCGATGAGCGCATCGACCGCTTTGTGGTCGACACCCGGCGCATCGCGCAGTTGCAAGAGCAGCGCCCGCCCGGCGGCAAGATAGGCATGGGCGCATTCGTTGAACGGGCTCTCCTCGTCCGTGATGCTCCCGGGAACAAGGCCCCAGAGACAGGAAGGACTGGAGGTTCAAGTAGTCCTCCAGCCGCCACGTCGTCATGTCGAAGCCAATTCGGGCGCTGGCCAGGGCGCGGATCGCGGATAGATTGTCGCTGATGACCGCCATCTGACCATGCGTGAGGCTCGGTATCGCGATGCCTTCCGGACGCGGCCCGCTGCGGGTGGAGATCCGATGCGCTTCACTCGGCGACGTCCCGAGCATGACGAAGGCCGCGAGCAGAGCGATGAGCAGGCGGATCACGACTGCGCCCCTAGAGCCCCGAGCGACACGAGATTCCAGCGTCCCTCGCGGCCGCTGAGCCGCGCGAGCGAGAGCGGCGCGACATCGATCCGCCAGAAGGCCGAGGGCCCAGCGCCGAGAGCGCTCACAATCGCCGCTCGAACAACCGAAGCATGGGTGATGGCCAGCGTTGCGCCCTCGCGCCACAACAACTCACCCAGCCAGGCGCCGGCCCGCTCGATCACGGCCGTGAGGGACTCGCCGCCGTGCGGCGCAGCACCAGGATCGTCGAGCCATGCGGCGTAACCGTCCGGCTCGCGCTCGGCGACATCGCTCAGGGCGCGGCCGCGCCAGCGCCCATAGTCACAGTCCCTGAGCGCTGTCTCGACGCCGGCGTCGACTCCCAGCGCCGCGGCCGTCTCTCGAGCGGCGCGGGCCGGAGCGGTCAGCACCCGATCGTAGGGTCGTAGTCTGCCCCTTAACGCTTCGACGGTGACGACCGAGGAGGCTTCAACCGCCTCGTCGTCTGGAAACCGCGCCGCGCGAGTCGCCGAGGAAGCTCCGTGAGCGACGAGATCGAGACGCGTGGTCATGAAGCCACGCGCCCGCCTCATGCCGTCCGAAGCCGGCCCTGCTTCACCTGCGCGAGATCGTGCTCGACCCAGGCCCCGAAGCCGAGCCCGATCACTGTCCACATGATCGCCTGCGCGCCCAGAGAAGCCATGCGGAACTGCCATAGGACGACGGCCGGGAAGCCTTCGGGAACCTCGTTCAGCGGGGGCATCGCAAGAGCGAAGAGGACCGCCGCGACAAGATAGACCGCCGCCCCGATCAGCGTTGCATTCCACGCTCCGAACTGGTCGGCGAGGCGATTGCGCACGTTCCAGGCGGCGATCATGGAAGCGAACGATAACAGGATCATCCCGAAATAGATCGCGGTGCGGATGCCGATAGTGTCGGGGTTGCCGATCGATGGCGGGTTGGCCGGATATTTCAGGATTGGGGCAGCATAGACGGCGATGAAACCGCTGATCGCAATCAGCGCGGCGGTGATACGTGGGCTGTAATCTCCCATCCGACCGTAGCAGATGGCAAAAGCCAGCGCGAACAGACCGCCGAACGCCACGTTGTAGACCGTGACGCCGGTGAAGAGTCCGATGCCGGCCTGGACGGAACGGCTCACGAGTTCTGGCGCCTGTTCGACTGCGGGCGGGTTCTCGCCTCTCGCGACCGCCGCGTCGCGTTCGACCTTCACCTTCGTCTCGTCCATCGCCGTTTCAAATGCGATCGCGCGGTCAACCGCGGGTTCGCCCACAGTCTTCAGCAAACCGAACGAAAGCAGGGCGGCGACAAAGCCCACGATCATTCCCCGCCACAGCAAAGATCCAGTCGTCATCACGATTCATCCTCAAGGCAAGCCAACGCCGCCGCCATCACGGGCGCGCAGCGCTGGCGCAACGATTGCGAGTTTCCCGGTCACAAGTCCCCATGCGGCGCAGGCCGCTACGCGGGCACGAAGCGACAGAAGCCGTCAGTGGCAGGGGAAGCCGAGCAAATGGCGGCCGTCGTGCACGAATTCGTGCACATACATGCCCTTGAAGATCGACGTGGCGCCCTGTTCGGCGCCGACGAAATAGACGCCGAGCAATAGCAGCAGGCCGGCGAACACAACCCAGGGGAGCGCTTCACCAAGCGGGATTGGAGCGACACCGGCGGCCGGGGCGAGATGCGTGGCTGCTTTCATGGATCACGACTCCTCGGGGAATTCGCGTCCCCATGCGAGATGCGCCAGGCTTCAGGAGCAGGTCTGACTTTCGGCCAAGAACCGATTACAGTGGCGCGACCGTGCCGGACTTCCACCGGCTTCCGTTACCTGAAAGATTGCGCAGTGTGAACATACGCGCAACGGGCGCGGTGTCAATTGCTTTGAGGCCGCCCGGCTTGTTGGCTCAGGGCGGCGAAGCCGTACTTTGCGCTCGCAATGGAATGACGCCTATGGCGCCGCTTGCGGCCGGACAACAGCCATCGTGAACTACCGCTTAGGTCGAATCCGGCCCTTACGTCAGATGGACGACCGAGCCGGGCGTCCCACGACAGCGCCAGTTCCTCCCCATCCTGCTCAGGGAGAGGATAAGACGAATGTGGTTGGGCGTCTTGTCATACGCTCGAGGTCTCGACTCCACGCGGCGGCGGCTCACAGGATTTGGCGAGCCAACGCGTCTCAGCGGAATTGGCTGCGCAAGCGCAAGGACCGTCATGGCCGGCCTATCGGCGGCTGCGAGCCGTCTCGAACCCTGTGCCGGGCATGGGGGCCCGTCATGGCTGCCCCGGACTGTGTCCGGGCTTGTCCCGGCCATCCACGCCGTTGTGCCGCAAGTGTCGATCGCAGTTTGGAGAGCGGCCAAGCCGAGCCGTTACAATTTGCTTGGAGAACTGCCAGCCGTTTAGCGCGCCGGGCCTATCCACGCTCGTGAGCCGTCTCGAATCCGGGCCAAGCGCAAGTCTGATGGATTGTCGCACGCGCTTCGCGTTTCCGCCTCAAATTCATGACAGCACGCACAGTCTCGGCAAGGGATGAAGCGGCAGCGCTTGACATCGGAACGCCGCATCGTGTCATTGGCGCAGTCGCCATCGTAGGTCTCTGGGGCCGCCCAGGCCGACCGACGGGCGGAAAGTCAAAAATCGGGCGCCCTAGCGCGAAAAGGCCCGGCGGGCTGCCCGGAATGCGGGCGGATGGGACTTTGGAAACAGGTGAGAGCAGGGTGACGGTTCGGATCGGCGTAATTGCAGGCAGACGCGACTTGGTGACGGCCGCCGGCCAAGCCGTTCGTGGCGGCGTCGTCGACCATCTCGTTCTTCTCAAGCCGCGCGTCATGTCGCTCGTCGTGTTCACCGGCGCGGTCGGCTTCGCGCTCGCGCCCGGACACGTGGACTGGCTCAAGCTTGTCGCGGCGCTTTCGGCGATGGCGGCCGGCGCCGGCGCATGCGGCGCGCTGAACATGTGGTGGGACGCCGACATCGACGCCAATATGGCGCGCACTGCGATGCGCCCGATTCCGCGCGGCGCGGTGCGCCCGCGCCAGGCCCTGGCGATCGGCGTCCTGCTGTCGATCGTGTCGGTCGGGGCGCTCGGCGTTCAGGTCAACTGGCTGGCCTCGGCCCTTCTGGCGCTCACCATCGCGATCTACATCCCGCTCTACACGATGGTTCTAAAGCGCCGGACGTCGCAAAACATCGTGATCGGCGGCGCCGCCGGCGCCTTGCCTCCGCTGATCGGATGGGCCGCGGCGACAGGTGGCCTCTCGATCGGGCCGATTGCGCTCTTTCTCTTCATCTTTCTGTGGACGCCGCCCCACTTCTGGGCGCTGGCGCTCTGCCGCAGCGGCGATTACGAGCGGGTCGGCGTGCCGATGCTGCCCAACGTGGTCGGTCACGTCGAGACCTGCCGGCAGATCGTGATCTATACGCTGCTGCTCGTTCCGGCCTCGTTCGGGGCGCTCGCCATACCCGGCGTCGGATTCTTTTACGGAACGGTCGCCGCTCTATGCAACGCCATCCTGGTCTGGCGTGTCATCGCGCTCTATCGGCTGCGCAACGGCGCGGAGTCGCCGCGGCGGAAGGCGGCGATGGCGTTGTTCGGATATTCGATTTTGTACATGTTCGTGCTGTTCGCGGCGCTGCTCGCACAGGCGATCATGAGATGAGCCGCAAGCGCGCGATGCTCAAGGTCATGAAATACCGGTTCTGACGCGCCATGATCGCCGTTCACGATCTGCCGCATGTGCTCGCGGCCATCAACGCCGCGACGATTGTGGCGCTTATCTACGCCTATAGCCGGATCAGGGTTCGCGATCGGGAGGGGCACCGCCGGACGATGACGGTCGCGATCGGGCTCGGCGTCGCGTTCCTCGCAGTCTATTTCGTCTATCACGCCTCGGCCGGGCTGGCGAAATTCGGCGGCTACGGCCCCATTCGGCCGGTCTATTTCACCTTGCTCGCCGTTCACGTCGTTCTGGCGTTCGTGGTCGCGGTGCTCGTGCCGCTGACGTACTTCAACGCGATGACCCAGCGTTTTGCGGCGCATCGCCGTCTTGCGCGCGTGACGCTGCCGCTGTGGATGTTCGTCGCCGCGTCCGGCCTTGCGGTCTATGTGATGGCGGTCCACCTCTATCCCACAGCGGCGAGCTGACGCCGATGAGCGACCTGGCGCACTCCCCTTCCTCCCCGGCGATCCGGCTCGATGCAGCCGCGCCGGCCGCCGGCGCGCTGAGAGGCGAGCTCATGGGCTGGGCGTGGCTCGCCGTCGGCGCGCTCGCGGTGGCGGGCGTCTTCGCCCTGCTGCTGGCGCTGTCGCGGGTGCCGGGCATGGAGAACGCGCCGTTCTGGCCGATCGGGTTCTTCTACAAGGGCCTGGTGATCCATGTCGTGTTCTCCCTGGTCATCTGGTTCATGGGCGTGTTCGCCTTTCTGGTCACGGTCGCGACGCAAAGGGTCAGCGGCGACAGTCCGCGCGCCGCGCCGTTCGGCCGGATCGGACAGGGAGTCATGCTGATCGCCTTCCCCTTCCTGTTCGCGCCGGCGTTCTTCGACGCAACCCAGCCGGAGCTCACCAACTACATCCCACTCATCCGCCATCCGGCCTACGATCTCGGGCTCCTCATGCTGGCGGCCGGCGTGCTTGCTCCGGTCATCCGCCTCTTCGCCAACCTGCCCGGGCGGGGGCGGCCGCCGCCGGCGCTGACTCTTGCAATGTCCATCGGCGGTTTCGTCTATCTGCTCGCGCTGCTCTCGTTCGCCGTCGCCGGGATCCTGCTCGCCCGCCAGGGTCGCCTCGCGTTCTCGCGCGATCTTCTGTTCTGGGGCGGCGGGCATCTGATGCAGTTCGTCTACGCGATCGTGCTCCTGACCAACTGGCGGGTCCTCGCCCGCCGCAGCCTCGGCGAGGCGGCGGTCGACGACCGCGTGTTCGGCGCCGCCGTCGCGTTCATCGGCGTGCTGGCGATCGCCGGGCCGGCCTTCTACGCGGCCTTCGAACCCTTCTCGAACGCGCAGCACGAGGCGTTCCGCCTGCTGCAGTTCGGCGTCGCGCTTCCGACCCTCCTCGTCGCGGTCCCGCTTCTCGCCCGCGTCCGCCTCCTCGGACCGCCCGCGCTATGGCCGTGGCGCGATCCGGCTTTCTTCACGCTGGCGACCTCGCTCGCCCTTTTCGCCCTCGGCGGCCTGATGGGCCTCCTCATCACGGGCTCGGACACCCGCACGCCGGCCCACTACCATGCGGTCATTACGGCGGTCAGCGTATCGAGCGCGGGCATGCTGCTCACCTTCGGGATCGACGAGCTCGGCCTGGCGCCGGTTTCAGCGCGGGCGACTCGGGCGCTGATCGCCCTCTACGGCGCCGGGCAGTTCGTCGCCTCGATCGGCATGTTCGTCGCCGGCGGCTACGGGGCGGCGCGCAAGACGCCGGCCGGAGTCGGCTCGCTCGACGCGGTCGCCGCCGCCGGCATGGCGGTGCACGGGATCGCCTCGATCTTCACCATCATCGGCGGGGCGGCCTTCGTCATCGTCGCCGTCCGGGCGCTCCTTCTGCGGTCGAAGACCGTCCGGGCGAACGGGTGACCCGCATGGCCGCCGCCTCCGGCAGATCGACGAACTGGGCTGTCCTCCTCGGCCTCGCGGCCGTCGGACTCGTCGCCATCGCCGCTCTGCAGATGCTCCGTCCCGCCCCTGGCGCCGGCATGGTCGAGCTCCTGGGCAAGGCGCCGGCGCCGCTCAGCCCCTTCTTCGACGAGGCCGGCAAGGCGGTGTCGCTCGAATCGTTCCGCGGCAAGACCGTGATCCTCAATCTCTGGGCGCCATGGTGCGTCCCCTGCCTCGAGGAGATGCCCGCGCTCGACCGGCTGGCGGCGCGGCTGCCAGGAAAGGACTTCGCCGTCATCGCGGTGGCGAAGGACCCGGTCGGCCCCTCGCCCTCGAAGGCCGTCTTCGACAAGATGGCGCTGAAGCGCCTCAGGCTCTATCTCGACCCCGGCGGCAAGCTCGCGCCGGAAGTGGGTGCGCGCGGCTTTCCGACGACCCTGATCCTTGGCGCCGACGGCGCGCCCCTCGCCTACCGGGAGGGGGCGGCGGACTGGGACAGCGACGCCATGGTCGCGAGACTCGACAAGCTCGCCGAACGCTCGCGCCGGATTGAGCCGGCCGATCAGCGACACCCGACGTGGGCCCGGTCCGCCCTCGTTCCGGCGCGCACAGATTGAGTCGGATGATCAGCTTTGAGCGCTACCGGGCTTACGCCTGGCGCGAAATCGCCCGGCGCCGCGGTTCATGCATCGCTCAAAAGCCGCGCGGATCGGCTCCGCCCGGGAAGATGCGAAGTGGAAACAAGGAATTGCCGGCCGAGCTCTTTCGGCGAATTGGCCCCGAGAAGGCCGAGCGCCTCTTCGGCTTCGTGCTTCAGGATGCCGAGCGCATGCTCGACGCCCTGCTCGCCATAGGCGCAGAGGCCATAGAGGGGAGCGCGGCCGGCCATGACCGCGTCGGCGCCGAGCGCCATCGCCTTCAAAAGGTCGGTGCCGCGGCGAACGCCGCCTGAGACATAGAGTTGCATCCGCTCGCCAATCGCCTCGCGCGCCGCCGGAAGGAGGTCCAGCGGCGAAATCGTCCAGTCGAGCTGACGCCCGCCATGGCTGCTCAGCACGACGCCGTCGACGCCGCTGTCCACGGCGCGATTCACGTCCTCGAGGCTGAGGATGCCCTTGATGATGAACGGCTTCTTCCAGCGCTCGCGGATCTTGGCGACGGTATCCCAAGAGAGCGAGGTCGGCTGCTGGCTGCGGATCCATTGCGCGCTCTCGAACATGCCGCGTTTGTCCTTCGGCACGAACTCGATGACGTTCTTGAATTCCGGCAAGCCGCCTTGCGGGAGCAGCGTCGTTGCAAACCAGCGCGGATGGAGCGCCGCGTCGAGCGCGGTCGGCAGCGTCGGCAGCAGGCTCGTCGCACGGGTGCGCTTGTCCCATTCGCGATTGCCGAAGATCTGCGTGTTGGTCGTCAGGACCAGCGCCTCGCAGCCCGCGCGATCGACCCGGTCGAGCAATTGCCGCCACACCTCGTCGCCGCCGAAAACGTAAAGCTGCCACCAATGGCGCAGCCCGTTCACCTTTGCGACCTCCTCGACCGCGTCATTCGACATCGTGCTCTGGACGAAGGGCGCCCCGGCCTTGGCGGCCGCTCGAGCCAAAGCGAGGTCGGCGTGATGCATGAAGAACCCGTTGAGGCCGGTCGGGGCGACGATCAGCGGCATCGCCGCCGGTTTTCCCAGAAGCTGCGTCTCCAGCGTGCGATGCGAAACGTCGACCAGCGTTCGCGGCATGAAGCGCCAATCGGCAAACGCGGTGCGCTCGCGCATCATGGTCGCTTCGTCCTCGGCTCCGGCTTCGAGATATTCGAGGGCGATCCGCGGCATCAGCTCATGCGCGCGGGCGCGCAGATCGGCAATCGCGACGGCGCGCGACGGAAAGGCGCCGGTGTAATAGCGCCGCGGCGGCGCGCCATTCAACTGGGCAAGACGCGTGTGACGATTCGGTTGGCCGCCCGACGGCCGTTTCGGGCGTGTCAGCGCGCCGATGGCGAGGCCGGCCAGGCCGAGCAGCATCAAGGCGCGCAGATCGCCATTTCCGTAAGAACCGGGGCGGCGCTCTCGCCCCCATCCATCCAGCATGATTCGGCAGCTCCCTCGCGACAGCTAACCGAAAACCCGCCGACGCGGGCGCAGTTCCCTGACGCGCTCCCATCCGAGCTAAGGAACCAGCCGCGATTTTCATCGGCGACTGGGGTGAGCGAGCGCGGCGGCGTCCCCCTGCGCACAGCCTTCCCAAGCGCCCGAGAAGGCGCCATGATGCCTCAAACGATTTCGGGAGGAAGCGATGCGCGTGCATCTTCGCGACGCAACCATCATCGACGGCAGCGGAGAACTGCCGTTCCGCGGGACGATCACCGTCGAAGGCGAACGCATCCTCGCGGTCGCCAGAGCGCCATCGGAGCCGAGCCTGGCGCCGGACGACGCGGCGATCGATTGCGCGGGCTTGACGCTGACCCCCGGCCTCACCGAGGCGCACTGCCACATCTCGTTCAACAATCTCGCCTCGATGCAGCAGGCGGTGGACATCCAGCCTGAAGACCATTCGCTTGTCGCCCTCGCGAATGCCCAGATGCTGCTCGAGAGAGGGTTCACGAGCCTGTTCTCGGCCGCTTCCGCCAAACCGAGGGTCGATGTCGCCGTGCGCGACGCCATCAACCGGGGCCTCTTCATGGGACCGCGCATGCGCGCCGCCGGACAGGAAATGTCGCCATCCGGCAATCTCGGCGACCTCGACAACAACTACATCACGCATCCCCGCAGCATGCGCTTCACCGTCACCTGCGACGGCCCGGACGAGTTTCTGAAGACGGCGAGGCTGGCCGCGCGCGACGGCGTCGACACCATCAAGGTCAACGTATCCGGAGACCGCGATTGGGGCCACATGCACGCCGACGACACGGTGACCGTGATCGCCGAGCGGGAGCTTGCGGCGGTCATGGAGGTCGCAAACGTGCGGCGGCTCATGGTCGCGACCCATTGCTCGAGTTCCGAGGGCGTCAAGATGTGCGTGCGCCAGGGGGTGCATGTGATCTACCATGCGCCGCACGCCGACGAGCAGGCGCGCGACATGCTGGAATCGGCAAAGGATCGGGTGTTCGTCGCCCCGGCGGCGGGCTTGCCGCTCAGCATGCTGAACAGGCACAAGGAATTCGGCTTGGCCTGGGGCCCCAAGAAGCTGGCTTCGTTGCGCAGTGAGGTCGAGACGTTCACAAACTGCATGCGCGACCTGCACAAGCGGGGCGTGCGCATCCTGCCCGGCGGCGACTACGGCTCTTTCGTGACCAATCCAATCGGCGAGAACGCCAAGGACCTGGAGATTTTCGTCGATCTTTTCGGGTTTACTCCCATGGAGACCCTCGTCGCGGCGACGAAAACTGGAGCGGAGCTCATGCGCATGGAGAACGAGGTCGGACAGATCAAGCCGGGGTTCTACGCCGACCTGATCCTCCTCGACGGCGATCCGCTGGCCGACATCCGCGTTTTTCAGGACCAAAGCCGGATCCTCGGCGTCATGAAAGGCGGGCGATTCGCCAAGCGCGTCGCTTCGCTGGCGAGGACGGCCCAACCGAACCGAAAGGCCGCCTGACCAACCGGTTACAGCCGATGTTGCTTGGCGGCGCAGCTTGTTATGAATGGGAGAGGTCGGGCCATCGCGAGTGCGGCTGGTTCGGCGATCCGGAAGGCCATTCCGAGGCCTCCCGGCGCGGATGGCGCAGCGGAAGTCACGGCGAAGGCGGCTGGTACGGCGATCCGGAGGGGCATTCCGAGCCTCGCGCCGCGGGTGGGATGAACGCTGACACAAAAGCCGAGTTCGCGAGGAAAGGGCGGCTTCCGGCCGCCCTTTCCTTCTTGGAAGACTTCTCGCAGCTAATACGGAAACATTGCGTCCCCTTGGCGGGGAACCCAAGGCGCCGCTCGGCGTTTACAGGCGCATCAATCCGGCGCGCTGGCGCGATCCTGCTCCTGATCGCACTTACTAGGCCGCACGCCGGATCGAGTGGCGTCGACGCCGATGTCTCTCTCTTCTTCGGCGTCGACGGCGCGCCGATTGCCTCTGGCGAAGCGGCGGCCCACACTTGAACGGCAGTCGGTCTCTCTGGTTCCCGTAAGGCTCCGAAACTGGCCGCCCCCTGTCTATCCGCTCCGCCATGGGCTGCCGATCCGGTGTCCGGCTCGCTCTTCGACGCGACGATGCAGCCGACACGAAGAGGCTCGCG
>DASRSL010000120.1:0-18698 GCA_035656495.1 Roseiarcus sp. | reverse complement strand
CAACGACCGCCTCCACCACCCGCTTGCGAAGATCATCGGAAACCGCCATCCCCGCCGCCTCCTTCCCGCGGCGGGGATCATGAATCAGAATTCAACCGATTCGGGAATCCCCCACTCGATTCAGTCCGTTCGGATACCGCTCTAATGGAGGCGTGATCGGCTTACTGCCTTGGCGAGGATCAAGCGGCGGCGAAGGTCGTTCCGCTACGAAGGGGATAAAGCCGATGGTCACGAAGCCAACGGGTCGGCGGCGCGGGCGGCCGGGGGGGGACGACCAAGCCGCTCCGCGGGGACCCCGAGCGCTATGTCATCGCGTACTTCATCGCGCGCATGAACCTGTTCGCACCCCGGCCGGGACCAGTGAAGCTCGCCCGCGTCTTGATGCAGATTCTCAGCGCTCAGATCGACGATCCTCGCGAGTTCGCCGACGCGCTCGCCGAGGACCGCTTCGTTCATTTGGACATGCGACCGTCGAAGGGCCGGGATGATCGGGACGCGGAGAATTGGCGCGACAGGGACGCGGCGAACGCGCATGCTGGCGATTTCCTGATCAAGGTGCGCGCGCTTGAGAAGAAACTGCGCGTTATCCCGAGCAACGCCGAGGGCGCAACGAGCGACCAGAAGGACGCGCACTGGCTCGCACTGATGGTCGAGGTGTGGCGGCTGGCTATCGGCGTCTATTGGGCGAGCGGCAATGTGCGCGCCGCCGCTCGGGACCTCGCCGACAAGGCCGGTGAATCGGCATATTTCGAGCGGATGATCGAGCCACTATTCCGGCATAGGGTCGCGCTGCCTTCAAGATAGACGGGCACGCATTTTTCGCCCGCCCGATTTATTTTCTATAACGCCTTTCCCGCGAGTTCAGGCTTATTTGCCCTCGCAACAAAACGCGAGGCTGAAAAGTGTTTCCTGAAACGCAGATCATTCCGCCCCCGCGTCGGCGACGCGGAGAGCGCGAGGGCGAGAACGAGAACGTCTCCGTTTTCGTAGCGTTTAGTACAATCGCCCGCGAACTTGGTGTGAAGCCGCGCACGGTCCTGTCTTGGTCCCGAATGGGGACTTCGGGCTTTCCGCGGCTCGTCAAGATCGGCAAGCAGCACTTCGGTGAGCGCCGAGCGCTCGAAACGTGGAAGCGCGAGCGCCTCGCCGACGCTTCGTCGGGGGAGGGCGGGCGATGACGGCGGAAACGTCGACCGCCCTCGTCCTACGCCTCGACGAACGCGGCCGGGCGCTGCTCTCGCCGGTCGAAGCTTCCGAAGTACTCGGCGTGGCCGTCAGCACGACCTACAAATTGATGCATGACGGAAAGTTGCCGTTCTTGCATATCGCGGGGAAGACCAAAATCCCTGTCCCCGGCATCGTCACCCTAATCGAAACGGCGCTCGCCGAGAAGCCGACGATGAGGAAGCTACCGTGGATGGGTGATGCCGACGCGCCGCGAAAGCGAGCCGGGCGCGCTCGACCGGCGACTGGCCTAGCGCGCCCGCTAAACCCAACTACCCGAAGGTGAAAATCAATGGAACCAAAAGAGAAAAGGCGCGCCGCGCCCGTAACGCGCGACGCACCCCCTAAGGCGGATCAAGGACAGATCAGCGCCCGGCAGTTTACGAAAATCCCGCCCCGCCGACAAGTCGGCCGGCTGGACGCGGCCGGTGTCAAGCACATTGTCGATCCGTTCGCCCGGCTGATTCGGCGATGGTTCGGAATCGCCCCCCGTCCTTCGTCCTCGACGAAGGCGTTGTCGAGCGCCTCGAAAGGCTCGCCGAACACCCCGAGGCGCTTCCGGTCGTCGATATCGTCCGCGACGGCACCCGCTACGTGGCGAAAGGCATCCGCTCTTCGGTCCCGCGCGAATCATTCGGCGGGGCGGTGGAGGACGCGATGGAGGCGCACGACATCGTGCTCGTGCGAAACCCGGACGGGGACACGTTCGTGATCGTAGGAATAAGCGAGCCCTCTCTGATGCCGTGGGATGAGCCCTATGAGTGAATCCTCCCGCCGAACCTCAGCAGCGCGCCCGATCTCGTGGGCGGCCCTTATTGCGAACTGGAACGGCAGGCCGGCGGCGAACACCAACTGCCGCTCGGCGGCGAACACCAACGGCCCGGTCGTCTACGCATACGACAGCGTCAATGGCCCCGACGGTGACCCCGAAGAGCGATCGCAACTCGACTGGGCTCTTTTCTACGCGCGGCGCGACATGCGCGTTTTTCCGGTAGCCGCGGACAAGAAACCTCTGACGGCGCACGGGTTCAAGGACGCGGCGACGGAGGAGAAGCAAATTCGCGAGTGGTGGAGGAAATGGCCATACGCCGATGTCGGCTGGGCGGTGCCGTCCGATGTCGTCGTCGTTGACCTCGACGTGAAGCACCAAAAAAATGTCATAGCAGAATTCGAAAAGCGGATGGGGTGTTCGTGTGCCGATCTAGAGACGCCCCTAGCCTCGTCGCCGACCGGTGGCCGTCACGCCGTCTTCGGAGCTAATGGACACAAATACGCCAATACGGTGCGGGTCGACGGTTGTGCAATCGACCTGCGGACTGAGGGCGGCTACATCGTCCTACCCGGAGCGACCAACGGGCGGCGCTGGCTTAAGCCTCTAGATGGGCCTCGGGCCAACGCGCCGGATTGGGTGCCGACAGCGGGGAATCGGCGAGCCAAGGCCGCTCCGGCCCCCTCGCCCAATGGCGCGAATGGCGCCGGCGGCGACGACCCCGATGCGCTCGCCTTCCTCGAGGAAGCGTGCACGGCGATCGGTGCCGCATCCAATGGCGACCAGGAGAAGACCCTCCACCGTAAATGCTACGCCGTCGGCGGCCTCGTCGGCGCGAAGCGATTACGGCAGGAGACTGCTCTCGCGCGGTTGTGGGACGCGGCCGCCGCTATGACCGTCTATCGCGACAACGAGCCGTGGGGCGACTTGACGGGGAAAGTGCGGGCGTCGCTCGAAGCAGGAAGCCAAAAGCCGTGGTCACCGCGCCTCGTCATCGAGATCACAGGCGGCGACCTCGCACGCGAGGCGGACGAGGCCGAGCAGGCGCTCTCCCGCGCTTGCGAGCCTATTTTCACCCGTAACCTCACTTTAGTCAGAGCGGTTCCGCACGACGCGCCCGCGTCGCAGGACCGCAGGACATCCGTCACAATCCTTAAAACCGTCAACGTCGACGTGATGACCGATTGGCTCAGCAAATATGCGGACTTCGTCAAAAAGGACGGTCGCGGGGGGAAGATAGTGAGGGTTGATCCGCCCGAGCGCGTCGCCCGCATTGTTCTTAACCGGGCGAACGCGACGATATTCCCGCCGATCACCGGAGTGATCACGACTCCGACGTTGCGCCCCGACGGTTCAATCCTCGAACAGGAAGGCTATGACGCCGCCACCCGTCTCTTTCTCACACTGGATAAGGGGTTCAAGCTGCCCCCCATAGCCGACAAGCCCACACAAAAGGATGCGGGGGGGCGCTAGAACTGCTGCGAGGTTTGCTCGGGGGATTCCCATTCGCAGAGGAGAAGGACTCGGGAGATGAGCACGCGGAGGAGGACACAGGGGAGGAGGAGCACTCGCAGCGTGCGGTCAATCGCGCCGTCGCGCTATCCGGGATCATGACCGCAGTCCTGCGCGGCGCGCTTCCGACAGCGCCGATGCACGTCTTCCGAGCGCACGCCCCCGGCAGCGGTAAAAGTTATCTAGTGGACGTCGCGGCGGCAATCGCAACTGGACGGCTGTGTCCGGTTATTGCCGCCGGACGAAAATGAAGAGGAGACCGAAAAACGGCTAGGCGCATTACTGAGAGAAGGGACGACGTTTATTTCTCTGGACAACGTGAATGGCGAGCTAGGTGGTGACGCTCTCGCGCAGTTGACCGAGCGCCCGCTCGTTAGAGTGCGTGTGCTGGGTGTCAGCGAGGCACCGGAGTTCGAATGCAAGTCGACCGTGTTCGCGACTGGCAACAACACAGTCGTCATCGGCGACATGACGCGGCACGTGCTATTTTGCACACTGGACCCAAAGTGCGAGCGGCCTGAGTTGCGGACATTCGAGTTCAAACCTGTCGACCGCGTTCTCGCGAACCGTGCGGCGTATGTCGCGGCGGTTTTAACTATCGCGCGGGCCTACGAGGCGGCGAACTCACCGCGCCAGTCCGGCATGACGTCGATCGGAAGTTATGAAGAATGGTCGAGAAGGGTGCGCGAGCCCCTCGTTTGGCTTGGGGAAGCGGATCCGGTGCAGAGCATGGAGACGGCGAGAGACGAGGACCCGGAGCTCGCGAAGCTGCGCAATATGATGGCGGCGTGGAGGGGCGCAATCGGGATCGGCTACGACTACGCGAGGCGGGTGCGTGAAGTGATCGAGGCGGCCACCGAGTTCGATGTCGATAAGCTAGCTCACCCAGAATTAAATGAAGCCCTCTCGGCGGTCGCGCTAAGAGGGAAAGAACTCAACGTGGACATGTTAGGCAGGTGGTTGCGCTGGCGTAAGGGGCGGATTGTGGAGGGGCTCCGCTTCACCAATAAGCGCGACGACAAACACGGCTCTATGTGGTGGCTAGAGCAAATGGACAGCAAGAAGCCGAGCGACGAGCCGCCGACCGATTGCTCGAAGCCGAGAGACGAGAGTCCGACCGATCTCTTCGACGGTCGCGGCGTGCCATTCTAGGGAGGGCTGGGCGAGCGGGAGGTATCCCGATCTCGATGCAGGAACCGCTATGCTAATCACTGGCGTGACGCGTGCGAAGGGGGGGTAAGAGGGGTAAAGGGGGGCATATCCCAGTCTTCGCGGGCAAAGATGCCCCATCCTTCTACCTATACGCCGTACGTATCCTTACGGCCGAGGCTGAAAAACACCCCCCCTTACCCCTCTTACCCCCCGAAGCCAGACGCAGCCCGTAAAAACCGCCGGCTCTTTTGCCCCAAGACCCTTTCCGTGTCCTTTGAACCCGGTTCACCCCGGCACCAGCGCCCGCACCACACTCCATGCCGAGCCCGCCCGGTCGCCGCCTCCCTTCGGCTCGCGATTCGGCGACGAAATCGGGCCAAAATCCCCTTCGCGTTAATCTCGCCTTAACCCCTGGTCCCGTCTTTCACCTGTCATCTCAATGAGTTAGGCGCTGCAACGACCGGCAACACCCGGGCCGCCACCCGGTTCCTCGTCTTATCCCCGGCCCGGTCGCGCCCTCTTTTGGGCCGACGCGGGGGGATCGTCGGACGGCCGGGCGAGGGCGAGGCCCCCCGGAGAGCGCCGCCGGCATGCCGGGGAGCTCCGCCGGCCCGCCTCGCGGCCCAAGGCGCTAGGGCGGGCTGGGGCGGCAGGGGCCGGCTCCTTGGGCCGCTAATCAAGAATCGCGGCTAGGCCGAGCTCGCTCGCTCGCACGCCCGGTACTGGCGATCGGCATGGCTCGCACCACGAAATTGTATTGCGCAAGTTATATCGCGATGACATCAAAGTAGAGTATGCAGAGCAAGGGATTGTAAGGCCTGAGTTAGCATGCTATATTACGCCGCGGTCACCGCATTGTTATGTGATTGTTAGTTAACGGCTAATAAAGCATCCACCGATTCTAAGCGGCGCTACGGACCCTACTCCCGAAGCCTTCAACGTGGTGCGATCGGCCGCAAGGCGGACGGCGGGGTAGACGGCCGGTCGGTCGAGGGCCGTTTCCTGCGGCGGATCGAAGGGGAGCTAATTGCGCAGCTCGGCGGCTCGCCGTCGTTCGCCGCGCGCCTAATGATTCGGCGGGTCAGCCGAATGATGCTCCGACTAGAAAAGTTCGAGCAGCGTCTGGACAACGGGACGCCGACCGAGTTCGACCAGAAGGTCTACGGCGCGCTTTCCAACCACGTGCGCCTCGGTCTTCGCGAGCTGGGCTTGAAGCCGCCGCCCGAGAAGAAGGCAAGCCTCGCCGAGGTCCTCGGTCGCCATCAGATCGCATCGCCGTGAAGCCGCTCGTCTCCATGCGCGCCGCGCTCGCCGACCCGGACCTGTTCGGTTCGATCCTGGCGGGCGAGTCGTGGGCCGCGTGGCGCGTGTGGCTGATTGCGATTATCGGCGAGGCGCTGACCGACGAGGAGCGTGTCGTCTTTCACACGCTAACCGGACGCGAGCACGAGCCCGGCCAACGCGCTGACGAGGCCTGCGCCATCTGCGGCCGGCGATCAGGCAAGACGCGAGCCGCCAGTGTCCTCGCGGCCTACGTCGCGGCCCTTTGCGATCACAGCGACAAGCTCGCGCCCGGAGAGCGCGGGACGCTGCCCATCATGAGCGCGAGCATGTGGCAGGCCGCCAAGGCGCTCCAATATCTCGACGGCATCTTCGGCTCGGTGCCGGCGCTCAAGTCAGAAGTTATCGCGCGGACGGCCGACACCCTATCGCTCCGCTGCATCGACATCGAATGTCGCCCCGCGAGCTTCCGAACCATTCGCGGCGGGACGGCCGTCGCCGTGATCGCCGACGAGGTCGCCTACTGGCGCAACGAAGAGACGAGCCGCAATCCGGACAAGGAGATCCTCGACGCCGCCCGCCCGGCGCTGGCGACGACCGGCGGCCCGCTGATCATCATTTCCTCGCCGTATGCCCAGCGCGGCGAATTGTGGAACACGTTCCGGCGCGATTTTGGACCCGAGGGCGACCCGCTGATTGTCGTCGCGCGAGCGCCGTCGCGCGCGATGAACCCGACGCTGCCGCAGCGCGTCGTTGATCGCGCCTACGAACGCGACCCCTTGTCTGCACGCGCCGAGTACGACGCCGAGTTTCGCTCCGACGTGACCGGCTTCGCCGACGCGGCGATTGTCGAGCAGGCCGTCGCTCGCGGCGTGGTGGTCCGCGCGCCGCTCTCCGGTCAGCACTACGTCGCATTCGTCGATCCGTCTGGCGGTTCGTCCGATTCGATGACGCTCGCCGTTGCGCACGCGGAGAATAACCGCTTCGTCCTCGATCTCGCTGCCGAGCGCCGCGCGCCCTTCTCCCCGGACAGCGTCGTCGCCGAGTTCGTGGCAACATTGAAGGCCTACCGCGTCTCCGCCGTCACCGGCGACCGATACGCTGGCGAGTGGCCGCGCGAGGCGTTCGCCAAGCACGGCATCACCTACGAGCCCTCAGAGCAAAACAAAAGCGACATCTATTTGACGTTCCTGCCGCTGCTCAACAGCGGGCGCGTCGATCTTCTCGATTCCCCACGCCTCATCGCGCAACTGACCGGCCTCGAAAGGCGGACGGCGCGCGGAGGACGCGACAGCGTCGATCATGCCCCCGGCGCGCATGACGACGTCGCGAACAGCGTGGCCGGCGCTCTCGTGCTCACGTCCGCCGCAACGGGGCCGATGAAAATAGCGCCGGAGTTAATGGCGCAAGTCCGCCGCAGGACCGAGTTCGCGAAACGATGCCGCGCGAGTGGCGCGGACTACCATGGCCGGCGCGCGCCGGTTTTCTTTCGCTAGCAGAAGGAGCAGCGAGCCAATGACGAAGTTCCTCGACTTGAACCAAATTCGGCAATCTTGGGAGCGGCGCTACGGCGCGCGAACGGCGCGGCGCATGCTGTCGGGCGACCCCGGCGGCTTTGCCTACGACAGTGCGTCCGGTCTCGGCAGCCCGTCGCGCCGCACTGGCCGAGATCAAGAGGGCGACGAGCGCCTGGAGGCGATCAAGACGTACATTCGCAATCGTTTGTCCCCTGAAGACTTCGACCGTCTCGAACAGACGCTGGCGGCGCTATCCGGCGAATCCGAAGGCGAGGGCGAGGGCGAAGGCGAGGGCGAGGAGCGCGGCTCCGCCATGCGGCGATACCGGCACACTGTCGCCGAAGGCAAGGACGAGCCGTCGGCTTTTTCCGGCCGCCCGCGTCCCGGCGGCGAGAGCGACCCGGAGGGGAAGCGACGCGAAGGCGAGGACCGGGGCCGCCATTACGCCTCCGATAGCGCGGGCTCCAGCTACTTCGATTCATTCCCGGCGAACGCCGCCGTCGAGGTGCGGTGAGATGGGCAAGGCAACAGGAAAGGCGGCCTTAGCCGATCACGAGCGCACCCCGGAGCGCGCAGCCCTCGCCGAAGCGATCTCGGTTCGCGACGAGGCCGAGCAGAGCGCCGCCGATCTCGCTCGTACTAAGGAACGCGCGCGCGCCGACCGCGTCCGCGCTATCGGTGAAATTGACGAGGCTAAGGAGCGGTTGCGCTGGGCGCGCGAGGCGGCGCGGGCAAATCTCGTCGACGCTTATGCCAGTGGTGGAGGCATCGATGAGAATGACCCCGTCGTCGACGCCGAAGCCGCGCTCGCACGCGCTGAGCGCCGCTACAACGATCTCCGAGTTATCACTGACGAACTCGATGCGCGCGAGGCTCCCCCCGGTTATTCCGTCCCGAACACGCGCGTAGAGGATGCCGCGCGCGCCGTCGTCTTAGCGCACCCGGCCGTGCGCCGCCTTGTCCAGGACTACGAGACGGCTCGGCGCGCCTTCTACGTCTATCAATCAACACTACGTTGGTTGGCCGCCCGGGGGTGCATCCCCGACGACATCAAGAAGGTCGCGCCACGTCCGCACGACACTATCTTTGCCGATCCCGATCCCGCATGGCTCGCGGCATTCGAAGCGCTCACGCGCGACGCGGACGCGCCTTTACCCGGCTGAACATGAGCGCCCGTGTAGTCGCAACATCCCCGAGGGAGCAACGCGATGAACGACGTCGCGCGTGAACTCGACATCGCCTGGGCTCAGCACCGGCAACAGACCGACCGCCGCACACTCGATCGGCAAATCGACGCCGCCTGGCGCGAACGCGAACTTCAACAAGCAAAGGTGCCGCCCGAGGCGCGTCGGGCCGCACAGGCGTTCATTGAGGCAATTCGCGCCGACGCCGCGCGCGTCCGCCGGGTTTATGAATCGACGCCATTTCGCAAGCTCCTCATCGACTGGGCTCGCAAGCCGGGCGTCGGGCGGGATCGGGCGCTTCGCGCGATCCGTTTGATGATCTCGCCCGCGTTGGTCGACGATCGCGGGGGAGGTCTGACGATCGTGTGGCTCGAAGCGCATAACCGGCTAGTCGAGGGCGTCGATCACCCCAGCTTCGATTAGGCTGGCATTGCCGTAGTAGCCGCCCGCATCAACAAGTGCGGCAAGGAAGTCAGCGGTTCCACGTCACTGGTTCTGGAAGCCCCGGAACATGCCATTGCCCGTGTGTGCCAGCGCTCCCCAAACGTCGACATTGCCGCCGCTCTGCACGAGGCCGCCGCCTGCTTTCTCGCGGCCGATCATCGTGTAGTTGAGGCTGCTCGCCTCAAGGGCGCGACCCTGTGCGTCCGCTGCCGCAATGGGCTGCTGCTGTCCCTTGCCGTCGCCGCTCCGGACCTCGCAGGGAAGCGTCAATTGTTCGCGCGAGGCTTCACTTGGATCAGCGACGACATGGCAGAGCCCGATCAGCTCCCTGTTGCGGCGGCGCTCGATCCGTCCGCGTCGGTGCAGGCGGCGGTGGCGCGTGAGTAAATCGCGCCTCCTTCCATCGCCGCTACGCGAAACGGTTGAGCGCGTCGCGCATCATGAAGGCGGCCATGCTGTTGTGGGAACCGCATTGGGCTTCGGCTGTCGAAGCATCTCGCTGAACTGGACGAGTCGAGGGCTATTGGGCCTCTACCACCCCGATCGCGACGCAATCAGTGCGGCCCGCGAACTCCGCCGTGGCGTATTCGGCGCGGCGGGACCGGCGGCGGAGCGGCGCTATTGCCGCCTATCCGGGACGCCGTTCGCCTACGACGGATGCTATTCAGATAGCGACCGCGAGAGGATCGACCGCATTGCCCGCGCCGCTAACTGCCGGCCGTCCGCGTTCCGGGCGATTGCCGAGGCGCTGGTGGAGGACCGCGCGACGTGGGCCGCCGTCCGGGCTCTCGCCGAGGAGTTGGTTGGCCGATTCGCCGAAGACGGGGAAGCGGCCGTGGTGCCCGGCCCGGAGGCCGTTGCGATTATGCGGCGTCATGGGGTGCGGGCCGGCATGGGGCTGCCGGAGTTGGACGCTGGCTTAGACAGAGCGAGCCCTTGGGCGGCGATGTGCCGGGGATGGTGGGCGTAACCGCCCCGCCTCGGGAAGGAGCGGAGTCCTGGACCATAGCCGTCATTCCAGTGCGAGCCCGAAAAAAGGTTTACCGCCCGAAATCCCTTGACGCCTTTGTTAGGCGATTCCCGCGCTTTCGGGGACATCCCGGACATCGACACCTTGCCCGAGGAGTTTCGAGATGCTTTGCACCAGCCACACGGGCGTTGCCCCTTGCCTTGAGCTATTTTGTTGGCTTCCACTCCCGCGCCAGCCGTTGCGCCTCGGCGATCTGGTCGGGGGTCATATACCGAGCCAATTTATCGCGCTCCTGTTGCGCGTCCTGGTAACCCCGCGTACCCGCCAAGTTCATCCACATGTGGCCGAGAACATAGTTCTGTGCCACGCCGTCACCATCCCTGTACATGAGTCCGAGCATGAACTGGGCCTCTTCTAAGCCCTGAGCGGCCGCCGCGCGATACCATTTCGCCGCCTCAACGTAGTCCACCGGCACGCCTCGGCTGTCCGTACAGGAACCCGAGGCTGGCTTGCGCGAGGGCGTCACCTTGTTCGGCCGCCGCGCGATACCACCTCATAGCTTCAGCGTAGTCTTGCGTTACCCCGTGGCCATCCTCATACAGGAGACCGAGGCGAAACTTACTGCGCGCGTCGCCTCGTTCGGCCGCGATACGGTACCACTTTACCGCTTCAACGTAGTCTTGCGTCACGCCTTCACCATTCTCATACATGATTCCAAGGTTGAGCTGCGCCGTTGCCAGACCCCGATCGGCCGCCGCGCGATACCACTTCATAGCTTCAGAGTAGTCTTGCGTCACGCCGTGGCCATCCGCAAACAGGAGGCCGAGGTAAGCCTGCGCGACAGCGTTGCCCTGCTCAGCAAGCGGCCTACATAGCTGAAGAGCTGCCGCATAGTCTTGCTTCCTATAATTCGCCACGCAGTCCTCGAAGGCTCCTGCCATCGCCCCGCTGACTGAAAACGGAACGGCGATAATGACGCTCGTCAGGGATTGAATGACGACGTCTAGCGCGCGGCTCCCGCGCATTTCGACCGGCATGGAAGCGCACCCTCCTCGCACCTGGGGAGCGTGGCGGCGAATCGCCTCAAAGGCGGCGGGCGTGATGGCGATGCGGATCATGCCAGGGTGTTACTCGCGCCGTTTCGGAGGTCTGCGCGGTTCGCCAACATGAGTTTGTGTGCCGTTAGGACCGGTGGGCCTCCATTCGGTTTGCCGTTTCTGCGCATGAGTCTTGCTGAGCCTCACGCCAAGGCCGCCGTCATCATCTCCATCGATGAAGATGACGCCGGCGGATTGGAGCGCCTTGCGAATTGCATCAAGATTGTTCGCCATCGGGTTCCGGACGCCCTTCTCGAAGTCGACAACGTCGTCTATCGGGACGTCGGCTTCGCGAGCCAGTTCCGCCTGTTCCATTTCGACTAGGGCGCGAGCGGCCCGGCATTGTTCGCGAGTGATGGACATCAAGCGGCTTCCTTCCGACATTTTCGTTTGCCGCGACCCTTCGATCGCGTCAATCGTCGGGCCGGGAATTCACACCATATCGTACGCGCGTTGGCTCGGGGGCTTTCCCGCGCTTGCCCGAAACCGGGTGTAACGCCGGGTTGTTGCTCCCTAGTAATACGCTAACACGCTGAAATAGTTACTTATTCATTACCACTGCGGTTAACCCGCGGTTAACCGCAGCGGCGCGCCGGCAGGGTTAACGGCCGAGAATATCCTTCGCCTCGATGCGCCGGACCCCGGCGTCGGCCATTCGGGCCCAGGCCGCGTCGAGCGAGCCGTTGGCGTCGATCGCCCGGCACGCGTCGTCGATGACGAAGGCCTCAAAGCCGGCCGCGCGCGCATCGAGTGCGGAGAAGGCGACGCAATACTCGGTTGCGAGGCCGCAGCAGAAGACGCGCTTGACGCCGCGCGCGCGCAAGAGCGCCGCAAGCCCGGTTGTCGTCCGGCCGTCCGCCTCGACGAAGGCCGAATAGGAATCGACGCCTGTGTGCATGCCCTTGCGCAGGATGAGGAAGGCTTTGTCGGCGTCGAGCGCCGGATGGAGCGCCGCGCCAGCCGTCCCCTGAACGCAATGGTCCGGCCAGAGCGTCTGGTCGCCGTAGTGGAGCCGCTTCCTGGCGAATGGCTCGGCGCCGTGGGTCGAAGCGAATGACGCGTGGCCGGAGGGGTGCCAGTCCTGGGTCACGACAACATTGTCGAAACGGCGAACGAGCGCGTTGACGAGCCGGACGATCGAATCCCCCTGCTCGACCGCAAGCGCGCCGCCGGGCATGAAATCGGCCTGCAGGTCGATGGCCAGCAGGACGTCGTGACTTTCAATCGTGATCGCCGACAGCACGAGGGCGGCCTCCCCTGAACTGCACGAGCTCGCGCCAGCGATCCTGTTCGAACAGAAGAACGACCCCGAGCGCGAAGATGAACGGCAGGACGAGGTAGAGGAGCCGGAACACGAGCAGCGCGGCCACGACATTGGCCTTCGGCAAGTCCGGCATCCCTTCGAGAAACGCGATCTCGAGCACCCCGAGACCGCCAGGCGCGTGGCTGACCAACGCGAGCGAGAACGAGACGAGAAAGACGCCGAGCACCACGGGGAGACCGGGGTTGGCCGCGGCCGGAAGGGCGAAAAAAACGATTCCCGCCGCGCCAATGAGTTCGAGCGGCCCGGCCAGCAGTTGGCGGGCGGCGACGGGCGGGCGCGGATAGACGAGTTCAAAGCCGCCGAGACTGAACGGGCGAAAGTGCAGGAGCGAGCCGATCACATAGAGCGCCGGCGACGCGATCAAAACGAGCCCGGTCGCCTCGCCGAGCCATAGCGGCGCCCCTGGGAGACGCTCGATCAGCTCGGGGCGGAGGAGCAACAGGAGACCGCCGAGCGTCGCCACCCCGAGGGCGAAGGTGAACGAGCAGAAAGCGACCAGGACGCCGATCTCAGCCACGCTCAGGCCCCGGGTCGAATAGGCCCGGTAGCGAATGACGGCGCCAGACAGAACGGAGGCGCCCACATTGTGGGCGATGGCGTAAGCAGTGAACGAGGCGAGGCCGACAAAGCGCCAGCCGAGCCGCCGCCCGAGATGCCGAAGCGCGATCTGATCGTACCAGGCGAGAGCAGTGTACGCGAGGGAAGTGGAAGCGATCGCGGCGAGCCAGCGGCCTAGCGAGATCGAGGCGAAGGCCTGGCGCAGGCTCACGAACGACAGTCCGCGCAGTTCCTTGAACAGAAACCAAGACGACACAGCCAGCGCCGTGAGCCCGACAACGGGCCAAGCGACATCCTGAAGGCGTTTCACGCTCGGCAATGATCTTATGTAGGCTCTTGACGACACGATCGCGATCCGCCTCGCCTTTTCCCTGCCCGAGCATGGCGGCGAAGGCAAGGCCGGCGCGTTGCAGCGATCTTCCGGGCCAAAATCGCGCTTGTCGCGGTCGGCGCGGACCGCCATGCTGGCCGCGTTGAAAACGAGGCGGGTCATGCCGGATCGAACGCTCCTTTCCGCCGGAACGCAGGACTTCGTCGACGACCCGCGCAACGACGCGGTCCTGATCAGCGTCAATGGAACGCTGACGCCGCGCGGTGAGGCCAAAGTCTCGGTGTTCGATGCCGGCTTCGTGCTCGGCGACGGCGTCTGGGAGGGCCTGCGCCTCATCGACGGCCGCATTGCGTTCCTGTCACGTCATTTCGATCGCCTCTGGGACGGGGCGAAGATGCTGAAGATCGACATCGGCATGAGCCGCGAGGACCTGAAGGCGCGCCTGTTCGATGTGATCGAGGCGAACGGCATGACGGACGGCGTTCACATCCGGCTCATGGTCACGCGCGGCGTCAAGCGGTCGCCCTATCAGGACCCCCGCCTGGCCGTCGGCGCCGCAACCGTCGTCGTCATTCCGGAGTGGAAGCAGCCCCGGCGGGAGCTGTTCGCCCGCGGTCTTAATCTCTTCACCGTGCACATCCGCCGCACCGGTCCGGCGGAGCAGGACCAGAAGCTCAATTCGCACTCGAAGCTCAACTGCATCCTCGCCTGCATCCAGGCGAATGAGGCGGGCGCGGACGAGGCGCTGATGCTCGACGACCGCGGCTTCGTCGCGACATGCAATTCGACCCATTTCTTCATCGTGCGAAACGGAGAGGTTTGGACCTCGGGCGGCGGCTATTGCCTCGGCGGCATAACCCGCGGCGCGGTTTTGCAGGCGGCGCGGCGCGAAGGGATGCCGGCGTTCGAAAAGGACTTCTCGCTGTTCGAGGTGTACGGAGCGGACGAGGCCTTCACCACCGGGACCTTCGCTGGCCTCGTTCCTGTGTGGCAGGTCGACGGGCGCGCGATCGGCGGGCCGCCCCAGACGCCCGAGGACGCCGCCGGGCCGGTTACGCGGCGCCTGCGTGCCGCGGTGAAGGCGCTCGAGGCCGAAGAGGCAGAGGAGAGAAGCCGGTGAGCGCGGGGCCGGTCGTGCGCATCGCCATGTGGTCCGGCCCGCGGAACATTTCGACGGCGATGATGCGCTCGTTCGGCGAGCGAGCCGATTGCGCGGTTACCGACGAGCCTTTCTATGCCGCCTATCTCCTCGCCACCGGCTTCATCCACCCGATGCGTGAAGAGGTGGTCGCCTCGCAGCCGAGTGACTGGCGCGAGGTCGCTGACGCTCTCGTCGGACCGCCGCCGGAGCGGAAGCTCCTTTGGTATCAGAAGCACATGACCCACCACATGCTGCCACACTTCGGCCGCGACTGGTGCGACGGCCTCGTCAACGCCTTTCTCATCCGCGCGCCCGAGGCCGTGCTTGCCTCCTATTCGTTGAAGCGCGAGGACTTCACTCTCCAGGAGATCGGTCTGCCGACGCAGGCGGACCTGTTCGATCGCGCGGCGGACCGGCTCGGCCACGCTCCTCCGGTGATCGAGAGCCGGGATGTGCTCGCTGACCCTCCGGGCGTGCTGTCAGCGCTCTGCGCCGCCTGCGGCGTTTCGTTCGATTCGGCGATGTTGTCCTGGGCGGCCGGCCGGCGCGCCACCGACGGCGTCTGGGCCCCCGCGTGGTATCAAAGCGTCGAACAGTCGACCGGATTCGCCGCGCCCCGCCGCGAGATCGCGCTCGACGACTTGCCGGACGGGCTGAAGCCGATCGCGGCTGCGGCGCGCCCGATTTATGACCGGCTCGCGGCGCACAAGCTCGCCGGCGCCCCGCTTGACTGGCGAAAGGAGGTCCGAGAGGCGGACCATCGAGCCTTCCGCCCTTGACGCCGCCCCCGGGCCCGTCGCATCAGGGTCGCGCCGATGCCGACGCTTGTCCTGCCCTTTCCGGCGATCAATCCCGTTCTTGTGCAGTGGGGTCCCCTGGCCATCCGCTGGTACGCGCTCGCCTATATCGCGGGCCTCACGCTCGGCTGGCTTCTCATCCGAAAGGTCGTGGCGAACGACCGCTACTGGGGTGGCGCGAAGCGGCCGAGCGCCGCCAGCATCGACGACCTGTTGGTCTATTGCGCTTTCGGGGTGATCATCGGGGGCCGGCTCGGCGACGTGCTGTTCTACGACCCGCGCTATTATCTGGCCCATCCTCTCGACGTCTTCAAAGTCTGGCAAGGCGGCATGGCTTTCCATGGCGGTCTGATCGGCGCGCTCATCGGCATGATTCTCTTCGCTCGCCGCGCCGGCGCGCCGGCGCTGACCGTGACGGACCTCTGCGCGCTGGCCGCCCCGATCGGCCTGTTCTTCGGCCGCATCGCCAACTTCATTCGCCCGGAGCTGTGGGGCCGCCCGACTGAAGCGCCATGGGCGGTGGTGTTCCCTGGAACCGACGGCCTGCCCCGCCATCCGAGCCAGATTTACGAGGCGCTGCTCGAGGGGGCGCTCGCCTTCGTGATCCTCTTCGCCCTCGCCCGGACGGGCGCGCTCAAGCGCCCTGGGCTGATCACCGGCGCGTTCGGGATCGTTTATGGGTCAGCGCGGATCTTCTGCGAGTTCTTTCGCGAGCCGGATCCCAGACTCGAAGACCTCGGTCGGGGGCTGACCATGGGAATGGTCCTGTCCGCGCCTCTCATCGTCATCGGGCTCGCATTGCTCGTCGCAAGCCTCGGCCGGAGGGGGCAGCTGAGATGACGACCCTGCTCGAGGAAATCAAGGCGCTGATCGCTCGGGACGGGCCGATCACCGTCGAGCGCTACATGGCGCTCGCGCTCGCCCATCCCGATTTCGGCTACTACATGAGCCGCGACCCCTTTGGCGCGAGCGGCGATTTCACCACCGCGCCGGAAGTCTCGCAGATGTTCGGAGAGCTTCTCGGCCTGTGGGCGGTCGAAGTGTGGACAAGCATGGGATCGCCGGATCTCGTCCGTTTGGTCGAGCTGGGCCCCGGCCGAGGCACGTTGATGAGCGACGCGCTGCGCGCGGCCCGGATCGTGCCTCAGTTCCGCGCCGCCCTCGACGTCTGGCTCTTGGAGACGAGCCCGACGTTGGCCGCGATGCAGCACGAACTCCTGCTGGACGGCGGCGTAGCGGTCGCCTGGGTGCAGAAGCTCGATGAAATCCCCGCCGGGCCGGCGATCGTGATCGGCAACGAGTTCCTCGACGCCCTTCCTGTGCGACAGTTCGTCCGGGTCGCGGGGCAATGGCGGGAGCGCACGGTGCGCCTCGACAACGCGGGCAATCTCGCCTTCGACGTCGCCGCGACCCCGGAGCCCTACATCCACGCCAATGCGCGGAACGGCGAGGTGCTGGAGGTGAACCCGACGGGCCACCGCTTCATGTTCGAGCTCGGTGGACGACTGGCCAAACAGGGCGGCGCGGCCCTGCTCATCGATTACGGTCACTCGGTCACAGGACTCGGCGACACGCTTCAGGCCTTGCGCGCGCACCGTTATGTCGACCCGCTCGCCGCGCCGGGCGAATGCGATCTCACCGTCCACGTCGATTTCGCCGCCATGGCGCGCAGCGCTAGCGCGGCCGGGGCGGCGGTCTACGGCCCGATCGATCAGGGGGATTTCCTGCGCGCGATCGGCATCGACCTGAGAACCAAGGCGCTCGCCGACCGGGCGGACCCGGAGCGGGCCGGGGAGCTGAAGCATGCGCGCGATCGCCTTGTCGGCAAAGGCAAAGGCGAGATGGGGGCGCTCTTCAAGGCGATGGCCGTGGCGAACCGCAAGCTGCCGCCCCCGCCGGGATTTCATCCTGATGCGGGCAAGCAAAAGTGAGCGCCGCGCCTTTCCTCTCAGCCGCAGCCCTGAAGCTCCCGGGAATTGCGCATGCCTTCTTCACCCGTCGCGGCGGCGTCTCCGAGGGCGTCTACGCTTCGCTCAATGGCGGCGTAGGCTCGCGCGACGCACCCTGGGCGGTCGCGGAAAATCGGGCCCGGATGGCCGCCGCGCTCGGCATGGGGGCGGAGCGCCTGGCCGTTCCCTATCAAGTCCACTCCGCCGACGCCCTCGCAATCTCCGATCATTGGGCGCCGCACGCCCGTCCCCGCTGCGACGGCGTCGTCACGGCGGCCCCGGGTCTGGCGCTGGGCGTGACCGGCGCCGACTGCGGCATGATCCTGTTCGCCGATCCGAAGGCGCGCGTTGTCGGAGCGACGCATGCGGGCTGGAAAGGCGCGTTGACCGGCGTGGTGGAGGCGACCGTTGCGGCCATGGAGCGGCTCGGCGCGCAGCCTATCGACATCGCGGCGGCGCTCGGCCCGTGCATCGCGCAGGCGTCCTACGAAGTCGGTCCCGAGTTCGTCTCGGCCTTCGCCGAGGCCGGCGAGGACACGCGGCTCTTCTTTGCGCCGAGCCGGAAGGCAGGCCATTCGATGTTCGATCTCAAAGCCTATATCGCGGAGCGCGCCTCCCGCGCCGGCGTCGGGCGCTACGAGGACCTCGGGCTCGACACCTACGCCGCCGAAGCGCTTTTCTTCAGCTACCGCCGGACGACCCACCGCAAGGAGCCCGACTACGGCCGGCTCGTTTCGGCCATCGCGCTCGTCTGATCGGCGTGATCAAAGAGGCGGCGACCTCGTCTTCGTCAGCTAGGCGCTCATCGGCGAACCGGTGGCGGTCGAGGAGACCGCCGCGGGTTTACAGTGACGCTTGTTTTATTTCCTATTTCGACAACCCTTGGCAATCGGCGATTAAAATTAAAGCAAGTGTCAGTGCGCCAGGCGAAGCTGGCGCGTTCCAGCCGGTGGAAGTCCGGTCCAGGTAAGGGGTAGCGCCCACCTGGTAGCGAGTGCTGCGTCGTCGCCGGCGACGACGGCGGCGAAGTGTACACGGCGATCGTGTGGGGTGGGCTATTGAGCCGCGAAAGTGCTTAATGTCGCAGAGGTCGAGGCCGTTGACACCGTCGAAGGCGAAATGTGCGGCGCCGCTCTAGCGAGGCGCTGACGCTCTGCCGTGGTCGAAGACCCCATCACGCACGAAGGGAACGCGTCCGAACCTGAAAGGTCTCACGCCCGACCGCAGGCCATAGGGCCGTCCTGGTCCGCATCGGGAAGGCGAGGAGCCGAAGCCGATGATGTACGGGCGTGAGAAGTCAGGCCTTGTCGTAGGGTGCGCTGGGCAGCGCGTGAGTCAGGGGGGTTGAAGTCCCCTCGGCGCTCGGATGAGGAGCGCCGTATCCGAAAGCGGGGGTAATGCCTCGCTGGCCGGGAAAGCAAGGCGGTATGGAGAAGCCTAAACGGGCA
>DASRSL010000119.1:0-43884 GCA_035656495.1 Roseiarcus sp. | reverse complement strand
GACGGTCGGGCGCGACGCGATTGACGGCGTTGCAGTGGGAACAGACGGCATGGATCGGTTCGGACATGTCGGCGACTCGTTGTTTAGCGCTTTCTAATGTAGCGGCGCCGGCGACGCATTCAAGCCCGGGAATGTGAAAACAGGTCGGCAAGGCCTGCGTCACGCGACACTCACCGCTTTCTTGGGGCGAGAGCGCCCTGCGTTTTTTCGCCATTGGTCTGCGGTCTGCGGCTGAGTTCTCGCGCTTGGGATCGAATTTCGCTCGTCGTGTGATGGAGATCACAGACAATCCCGGTTGCCCCTGCGGTCTGCTTCGCTACGATCCCCAACGACCGGCCTGCTGTCGCCGCGCAGCCCTCCATCCTCTCACCATCGCCATCCGACCGAGTTCCTGCCGGCCTTCCAGGCGGCGCTGACGACGCTTCACAACCAGGGCGGCGCTCTGCCCCTTCTGTCGCAACCGACGACGCTGCCGCCCTCGCAGCCGGGACTGACCCCAGGGACGGTCGACCCGATGCCCTATCTCGGGCGCACGCTCGACATCGTTCCGGCCGTCGCCCTTGCGGACCCGACGACAGACGCCATCGTTCTCGTGAGCTCAGCGGGTCCCTCGGGACCGTTCCAGGCTGCAGCCAACGTGCTTTCGCCCGGCTCTTTCTCCGTGGCGCCGGCCAACTGGACCGCGTTGCAATGCACCTCGACCGGCCTGTTCGCCCGTAAGCCTGAGCAATGCGGAACTCATCCCGCTTGCGCCCGTCCTCGCGACCGCGGGCTTCTATCCGACTTCGTCCTTGCCGACTCCGACTTCAACGGCGTCGATGGGATGGGGACATCTCGCCAACGTGACTGGATTGGTGGCCGGTCAAACCAAGCTTGGCGACGAGTTGGTTAATCTCTACAGCTGGGCTCAGGTGGTCGAGAGCATCTTCGCTGCCATGCTGAACTGAGTGTGGAACGGAACGTCCTTCGCAAACCAGTGACGGAGATCACGAATTCGTGATCAGTTTTTTCCGTAACTCTGCGGACGGAACGCCGTAAGCACAGGTGCAGGGCCGAGAGCCCCGCCAATCGGCCTGGCAGCCGCCGCGCCCAGACGCCAACCTTTTGATCGAAGACGGAGATTTGACGCCATGAACGCCAAGACCGCCATCACCGCCGCCGCCCTCGCCGCATCGCTTTCGGGCGCGCTGGCGACCGTCGCCAACGCCGGCCCCGCTCCGATACAGCCCGGCGCCGACAAGTGCTACGGCATCGCGCTCGCCGGCAAGAACGACTGCGCCGCCGGCGCCGGCACCACCTGCGCCGGCAGCCAGACAGTCGACTACGACGCGCATCACTGGAAGTACGTCGCCAAGGGGACCTGTGAGGGCATCAAGACCCCGAACGGCCACGGCTCGCTGACACAGATGTAGGCCGAAGCATCCGCCTCCTGCTCGTGCGGCCCCACTCGCCAATACGAGCGGGGCCCCTTCTGCGTCTCGGACGTCCGGCCGGCGCTTGGTCGACAAGCGTCGGACTCGCTGGACCGCTTCGAAAGGCTTCCGAACACTCCGAGTGGGCCTTCCGGCGCTTCGCGCAAGCCTGTTACCTTCCTGATACGGCGAATTTGTCCCCTGATTGGCGGGAATTGACCGCCTGTTACTCGCGGAAAATCTCCTGTTAAATTTACAATCGCATAAGTATTACTTGAGATGAAAATACTGAAATCAAAGCGTTTTGCACAAGAAGGCAGCGCCGCAATTCTCCTGTTTCAACCGTCATCAGGGAAAAAACAGGACGAACAGGAAGCTCTCGGGCCGCGAAGAAGCGTGAGGTCGCCATGAGGGGCTATTGCCGGCGCCGCCGCGCCGCGATCGTCTCGAGCACCGCGCGCGCGGCGTGGGCGCTCGGCGCGCCACCGTCCGGGAGCCGCATGAGCGCGTCGAGCTTCGCCAGCGCCTCGGTCTGGCGCGTTCGCTCAGGCCCGTCGCGCACAAGGGCCGCCAGCGTCGCCGCGAGCGCCTCAGGATTGCAGTCGCGCTGAAGCTTCTCGGGGATGGAGCGGTCGCCGAGAATGAGGTTGGGAAGCAGGATCGAGGGGACCTTGATCAGGTATTTGAGCTGCTCCTCGACGATGGAGACCTTGTAGGCGCCGAGCATCGGCGACCCGGCCAGGGCGAGTTCCAGCGTAACGGTGCCCGATGCGGCGAGCGCCGCGCGGGCGGTGCGGAAGGCCTCGAATTTCTGTGCTTCCCCGACCACGATACGCGGCGCCTGCGGCCAACGGGCGGCCAGCGCCCGCACCTCCTCCTCGAGATGCGGCAGGGTCGGCAGAACGGCGTCGAACGGGCCGATCGCCTCCCGCAGGCCTTGCAGGGCAGCGCCGAAATCGCCCATCAGGCGCCTGATCTCCGACCGGCGCGAGCCCGGCAGGACGACGACGATCGGCGGCTCGGCCGTCCGCCGGCGCGTCTCCTCCCCGGTCGGGCGCAATTCCCCGAGGCGCTCGATCAGCGGATGGCCGACATAGACGCAGCGCGGGCCGCCGAGCCGGACATAGGCCGCGGGCTCGAACGGCAAAAGGGCGAGCACGCAGTCGACATAGCCGCGCATCGCTTTCGCCCGTCCCGGCCGCCAGGCCCAGACGCTGGGGCTGACATAGTCGACGATCGGCAGGTCGGGCACGGCCTTGCGCACGCGGCGGGCGATGCGATGGGTGAGGTCCGGGCTGTCGATGATGACGAGGGCGTCCGGCCGGGCGGCGATCACCGCATCCGCGGCCTGACGGATGCGCCGCATTAGCGTCGGCAGGCGGGCGAGCACCGGCAGGACGCCCATGACCGCGACGTCGCTGATCGGAAAGAGGCTCGTCAGGCCCTCCTCCGCCATCGCCTCTCCGCCGACGCCGGTGAAGACGACGTCGCCCGCGGCCGCGCGCAAGGCGCGCATCAGCTTGAAGCCGAGCTGGTCGCCGGAATGCTCGCCCGCCGCCAGCGCGATCCGCAACGAACCTGGAGCGTCGCCGCTCACGCCTCGAAACCGTAGAGGAACAGTCCCGCCCCATCGGCTTCGCGCGCGCAGCGCTCGCGCTCGACGACGAGAACGCGCCCGGCGGCGAGCGCCACGCCCCGCAGCTCGGCCTTCGCCGCGCCCTCGATCGTCAGCGGACCGACCGCGGGCATGTCGAGGCGCAAATCCTGCCCGCGCTTCGGCGCCTTCACCAGCACGCCAGCCGGGCCCTTGTGACGCAGGCGGCCGCTCGATCGAAGCGCCGCGACCCTGGCCAGCATTGCATCGGTTCCCTCGGCGGCCTCGATCGCCAGCACGCGCCCCGCAGCGACGACCGCTCCCTGGCCCGCGTCGAACGGCGAGAGAGCCTCGATGAGCCCTGCGCCGAGGCCGATGTCGGACCTGTCCTCCGACGAGGCCTGGCGGGCGCCGAGCAGGCCTGCGCGCGCGGCGAGGCGCGGCGCGATCTCGTGCACGCCGACGATGCGCACGCCTTCGCGTTGGAAGATATCCGCGAGACCGACGAGCAAGCCGTTGTCGCCGCGGCGGAAGAGTTGCGCGAGTTCGGCGGCGCGCCTTACCGCGCCCCAGTCGAGTCTGAGGTCGGCAAATTCCGGCCGGGTCATCGCGCCGACCATCGCCATCTCGCCGACCGCCCGCTCCTTCAGGACGGCGAACAGCTTGCCGACCTCGCCCATGCGCAGCCAGACATGAGGAAACGCCTCAATCGGGGCGTCGGTCGAGCCGACGACGCCGATCAGAAATGGCTCGCGCCGCGCCCGGCGCGCCTCGGCGGCGACCTCGAGCGGGAAAGCGCCCGAGCCGCAGAGGATGGCGAGAGGCGGGGCGGCGGGCCCGCCGCCGGCTGAAGCGCTCACGCGGCCTCGTCCCTGCCCGCGCGAGGAACGCAGATCGCCCGGTCGCCGCCCTGCCGCAGAAAGACGACGATCTGCTGCACCGTCTCCTGGTCGGGGAAGGCCTCCGCGACGTCGTCGAGCCGCTCCTGCAGCGCGCCGTTGCCGTCGAACAGCATTCTGTAGGCGCGCCTGAGCTCGTGGATCGCCTCGTGCGCGAAACCGCGCCGCTTGAGGCCGACGTAATTGAGCCCGGCGAGCGAGGCGCGGTTGCCGAGCGCCATTCCGAAGGGAATGACATCGTGCTCGACGCCCGCAAGGCCGCCGATGAAAGCGTGCGCGCCGATGCGCACGAACTGATGCGCGGCCGAGCCGCCGCTCAGAATGGCGAAATCGCCGATCTGGCAGTGGCCGGCGAGCATCACGTTGTTCGACAGGATGACGCCCTCGCCGAGACGGCAGTCGTGCGCGACATGGGCGTTCGCCAGAAGGACGCAGCGCGGCCCGACCTTCGTCACCGACCCGCCGCCGTCGGTGCCCGGGTTCATCGTCACGCCCTCCCGGATGAAGCACTCCTCGCCGACGACGAGGCGAACCGGCTCCCCGCGGTACTTGAGGTCCTGCGGCTGGTGGCCGATGGCGGCGAAAGGAAAGATTCGGCTGCGGGCGCCGATCGTCGTGTCGCCGGCGAGGCTGACGTGCGAGACGAGGCGCACGCCGTCGCCCAGCGTCACATGCGGTCCGACATGGCAGAAGGGCCCGACCTCCACGTCCGCGCCGAGGCGCGCGCCGTCCTCGACAACGGAGGTCGGATGGACGCGGACAGTCATTCCCGCACCAGCATCGCCGAGACTTCCGCTTCGCACACCAGCGCGCCGTCGACCTTCGCTTCGCCGCGGAACCACCACATGTTGCGCTTCTTGGCGATGCGGGTCATGTGGAAGCGGACCTGATCGCCCGGCACCACCGGCTTGCGGAACTTCGCCTTGTCGATCGTCATCAGGTAGACGACGCTCGGCGCGCCGCTGTCGGCCTGCGAAGCGACGCAGAGCGCGCCCGCCGTCTGCGCCATCGCCTCGAGCAGGAGCACGCCCGGCATGACCGGCCGTCCCGGGAAATGGCCCTGGAAGTGGGGTTCGTTGACCGTCACGTTCTTGATGCCGACGCCGGACTCGTCGCCCCGGGCCTCGACGATGCGGTCGACGAGCAGAAACGGATAACGGTGCGGCAGCGACCTCAAGAGCCTCTGGATGTCGAAGCTCTCGAGCACGCGGCCGGTCTCGTTCATCTCGTCACCCGTCCGTTCGGCGTCCACATCGAATTCATCGGCCTATTCCGCCTCGCTTCTTTCCTCGCCGGCGGAGCCGGCTGCAAGTCTTTTCACCGCGGCGACCTCGCGGAAGAATTCGCGGATCGGCTTCGCCGGGGCGCCGCCCCAGCGCTCGCCGGCCGGGATATCGGTCATCACGCCCGCGGCCGCGGCGACCTGCGCGCCGACCCCGATCTTCAGGTGCCCGGCGATGCCCGCCTGGCCGCCGAGCGCGGCGAAGTCGCCGATCACGCTCGATCCTGACACGCCGGACTGCGCCACCAGGACCGCGTGACGGCCGATGACGACGTTGTGGCCGATCTGCACCAGGTTGTCGATCTTGGCGCCCTCCCCGATCACGGTGTCGCGGTTCGCGCCGCGGTCGATCGTCACGCCCGCGCCGATCTCAACGTCGTTCTGGATGATGACGCGCCCGATCTGCGGCACCTTGAGGTGCCCGCGCGCCCCGAGGGCGAAGCCGAAGCCGTCCTGCCCGATGTGCGCTCCCGGATGGATGATGACCCGGTCCCCGATCAGCGCCGCCGCGATCGTCGTCGTGGCGCCGATCGCGCCGTCCCGGCCGATACGCACCTCGGGGCCGATTACCGCATGGGGGCCGACGACCGTGCCCGCGCCAATCTCGGCCCCGCGCGCGATCACGGCGCCGGGCTCGACGGTGACGCCCGGCTCCAGCCGCGCGGACGGATGGACGAAAGCCGCGGGCGAAACTCCGCTCTCATTGAAGACCGCGCCCGGTTTGACCGCGCTGGGGAAGAGCTTCGCCATCACCATCGCCATCGCGCGATAGGGTTCACGGGCGAGCAGGACGGCGCAGCCCGCCGGAGCCGACTTGGCGTGGCGCGGCGCGACGAGCGCAGCGGCGGCGCGCGATCCTTTGAACGCGTCGAGGTACTTCGGATTGTCGAGGAACGTCAGATCGCCGGGTCCAGCCTCGTCGAGCGCCGCTACGTCGAGGATTGCGCGGCCCGCGTCCGCTTCCGACGCCAGCGTCGCGCCGCACCAACCTGCGACCTCGGCAAGCAGGGGCGCGGCGCTCGGCGGAAAGAAGCGGATCTTGGCCAAGACATGGGTTCCGTCGGATGTGACAACGGGCGCGCCAGCTGCGGCGCGCCCGCTTTTCGAGGCTCGATCGGCGGTCGCTTCAGAACGTCGCGCCGCCTGAGAAGTTGAAGAACTGGGTCTGGTCGTACTTGCCCTTGCTGATCGGCAGCGCGAAGTCGAAGCGAATCGGCCCCATCGGCGAGTTCCAGAGCAGACTTACGCCAACCGAGGTGCGGATCAGGTTCGGGTCCCACACGTTGGCGCAGCTGGGCTGGGTAATCAGCAGCGTGTTCAGTCCTGGGCAGTAGGTATAGCCGAGAAAGTTCGAGAAGTTGGTCTGCCCCGAATAGCCGATCAGGTTGCCGGCGTCGGCGAACACCGCCCCGCGGAGCCCGATTTCTTTGGGAATGCCGAAGATGGGGAAATCGACCTCCGCCGACGCGGCGTAATAGCTCGTCCCGCCGATGGCCGCGCCCTGAAGGTTTTCGAAGCTGGAGATATCGCGCGGGCCGATGCCGGCCGGGGCGAAGCCGCGCACGAGCGTCGGGCCTAGCATGAAGTTGTTGATGAGATCGAGCGGCCGCGATCCGAAGGCGTTGATTTGTCCACCTTGCAGATGCAAGATTCCGACGAAGTCCTCCGTGATCGGATGGTACCAGCGCGCGTCCAAGGTCTCGCGGATGAAGTCGGACTGCCCGCCGAGGCCGGCGAAGTCCTGCTTATAAACTGCGTATAAGCCGTTCGTCGGGTCCTTGCGGTTGTCGAGGGTGTTGTAGAGGAGAGAGAAGCCAGCCAGCGACGTCACGATCGCGCCCTCAGCCGCCGCCTGCTTGATTTCGACCGGCGCCTCGCCATTGGTCAGACAGTTGAGAAACGGAGTAGGAGTGAAAGTGTAGAACGTTCCGGCGGGGACAAACGGCTGGTTTGGCCCGGAACAGTCGTCGTAGGGCTGCGCCGTCGTGTTCGGAATGGTGATCTTCGATTGGTAGAGCGAGTAATTAGGCTGGAACGTTACGTCGTCCGTGATCGGAATTCCCAGCCTCAACGTGCCACCCGTCGTCCAATTGTCGTACAATGCATAGGGATTATTGAAATTGACCTGATGATAGAGGTCGAAGCCGGCAGCCAACCGCTGGCCGAGGAAGTAAGGCTCGGTGAACGAGGCTTTCCAGCCATAGCTGTACTGTCCGTCCGAGACGCTGAGGCGCACATACTGCCCACGGCCGAGGAAGTTCGTCTCGGTGTAAGCGAGCTCGGCCAGGATGCCGACTGTCGTCGAATAACCGCCGCTGAGGCTGATCGAGCCGGTCGGCTGGTCCTCGACCTCGACAACGACGATCACCCGGTCGGGGGTCGAGCCCGGACGGTTCGAAATGTGGACCTTTTTGAAGTAGCCGAGCCCGTTGAGGCGACGTTCGGCGCGCTCGATCAGCGCATGATTGTAGGGGTCGCCTTCGCCGATGTCGAATTCGCGGCGGATCACATAGTCTCGCGTTCGCGTGTTGCCGACGATGTCGATCCGCTCGATATAGACCTTCGGACCGCTGTCCACAGAGTATTGCAAGGCGATCGCGTGGTTAGCGGTGTCGCGTTCGCCGTGCGGGCGGACTTCGGAGAAGGCGTAGCCCTGGCGTGCGACCTCGCGACTCATGGCGTCGACCGTCCTGTCGACCGCGCTCGCGTCGTAGACGTCGCCAGGGCGCAGGCGAGAGAACTGCATCAGACCAGGACCGCTCACTTGCGGGATGTGCGAATCCACCGACACCCCCGAGACGTGGTACTGCGGGCCTTCATCCAGCGTGATCGTGATCACGTAGCCGGGAGGATTCTCCTGATAGGCGACGTCGGTGTTGGTGATGCGGAAATCGGCGTAGCCGTTCTTCATGTAGTAGCGGCGGATCGTCTCCTCGTCGGTCGCCAGCCGGTCGGGATCGTAGACGTCGGTGCTCTTGAACCACGACAGGACCGGAAACATCGTGCTGGTCTGCATGAGGTTGCGCAGACGGTAATCCGACACCGCGTGGTTGCCGACGAAGCGGATTTCGCGAATTCCGGTCTTCTCGCCCTCATTGATGGTGAAGACGAGGTCGACGCGGCCGTTGGGCAGCTCCACCAGTCGCTTCGTCACCGAAGCGGCGTTGCGGCCGTATTTCCGGTAGGCTTCCTTGATGCGGCCGATGTCGGCCTCCGCCGTCGCTTCGTTATAGACCGCGCGCGGCTTCGACTGCACTTCGACTTCGAGCTGCTCCTTCTGAATGTTTCGGTTGCCCTCGAAGACCACGCGATTGATGATCGGCGCGCCCCTGCTCAATGCGACGACGATCTTGCCATCCTCAACCCTGGCGCTGACCGAGGAATAGACGCCAGTCGCCTTGAGGTCGTCGACGCCGCGTTGGACGGAAGCCGGATCCGTCCCGGTGAAGTAGGGCTTGAGGGAAGCGGGGTCAACGCCGGCGGCGCCTTCGACGACGATCCGCTGAGCAAAGGCCGGCGCCGCGCAGGAGAACGCGCTCAAGCCGAGAATCACGGCCAGAACCAGAGCGCTGAAAAGACCACGAACCCAATCCATGCCGCTCAAAGTTCCCTCATCACGCCGCCCGCCCGCCGCGCGCCAGCCTGGTCCTCACAAATCGCCTGCGGTTGAACCCACGGCGTCTCGCCGGGACGCTTCGGGCGAAGCGTCCACTCCTCCCCCAGCGGATGGGATCGGAAACGATTAACGGCGTTTTACAGTTTCCGACCGCCCCTGCAAACGTTTATTGGGCATGACTACACCATTTCCTGACGGCGTTGCCGAGAGGACACGCAAAGATGGTCGACTAAACGTTAATTGCCGTTCGACACGAGGCGTAGAATGTCGTGCGAGGTGGTGAACACCACCAGGAGCGCCACCAACGCAATGCCGATGCGCAGGCCGATTTCCTGCGTTCGCTCGCTCAAAGGCCGGCCCAGAACCGCCTCGCAGGCGTAAAAGATGAGGTGTCCGCCGTCGAGCAGCGGGATCGGCAGAAGGTTCATGAACCCGATCGACACCGAGAACCAGGCGGCGAGGCTGAACAGCTCCCACATGCTGATCTTGGCCATCTCGCCCGCCATCTGGGCCGCGCCGATCAATCCCGACACCTGGTCGGTCGACTCGCGGCCCGCGAAGATGCCGACGATGTAGGCGGTCGTCGCCTTGATGATGAACCATTCCTGCCCTGCCCCCCAGGCGGCGCAGGTCGCCGGACCGCATCGCTCGATCTGAACGTCCTTCGGATTCGATGAAGACGCGAGGCCCAGATGGCCCATCCGGCGCTTGCCGAACACACCCTGGTCGACCACCGTCACTCGGGGCGTCGCGGTCAGCGATACGTCATTTCCGTTGCGCTCGACGACGAAGTTCATCGGCAGGCCGGTGCTCATCAGAGTCGATTCCTGCAGCGCTTCGAAGCTGTTGATGTTCTCGCCATCGATCGACCTTACGAGGTCGCCCGCCTTGAACCCCGCGGCCGCCGCGGGGCTGTTCGGCTCGACACGCCCAATCATGGGCAAGTGCTCCACCCGGCCGAAGGCCATGAACATCCCCGCAAAAATCACAAAAGCAAGAATGAAATTGGCGACCGGACCGGCCAAGACGATCGCAGCGCGGCTCGGCAGCGGCTGCGCGGCCAGGGTCAGCGAGCGATCGACGGAGGGATTGGCCGAGCCGTTGTCGACGCTCGCCGCATTCGCGTCGCCGTGAAACTTCACATAACCGCCCAGCGGGAGCGCCGCCACTCTCCAGCGGGTGCCCCGAGAGTCGACGCGGGCGAACAGTTCCGGGCCGAAGCCAAGGGAGAACGCGTCGATCCCCACTCCCCGCCAGCGCGCCACGAGATAGTGCCCGAGTTCGTGAAAGAACACGATGGCGCTCAGGATGATGATGAACGGAACGACGTACCAGCCCAGCCACGCGACGAGGTCGGCAACCGGATGCAAAAACGCCATCAACCCCTCCGCGTCGGCTCACCTATCGCCGGCGGGCCGCTGTTGATACTTACCGTTACAGGACGCGCCGCCTCACGCCAAGAGGCCGCTCGCCCTGTCGAATGCGATATGGTGAATTGCGAGCGCCTGCGCAACGTCAGCTGGAGCGGCCAGTTCGCCGGCCGCCTGCATTGAAAGGACCGTGCGCGAAACGAGGCGCGCGATGTCGCTGAAGGCGATGCGGCGGTCGAGAAACGCAGCGACAGCCACCTCGTTGGCGGCGTTCAGCGCTGTGGGCGCCCCTCCGCCGGCTTTCAAGGCGTCGATGGCGAGGCCGAGCGCCGGGAAGCGTTCGAGGTCCGCCCGCTCGAAGGTGAGGCGACCGAGCGCGGCGAGATCGGGAGGGCGCACTCCCGAAACAATGCGGTCGGGGTAAGCGAGGCAGTGGGCGATCGGCGTCCGCATGTCCGGTGAGGCCATTCCGGCGATCAGCGACCCATCGGCAAAGGCGATCAGGCCGTGCACGATCGATTGAGGATGGACGACGACGTCGAGCCTTTCCGGCGGGAGGCCGAACAGAAAATGCGCCTCGATCAGTTCGAGTCCCTTGTTCATCAGGCCGGCCGAATCGACCGTCACCTTCGGGCCCATCACCCAGTTCGGGTGCGCCAGCGCCTCCTCGCGAGTCGCGCGGGCGATGCGCTCGGCGCTCCACTCGCGGAACGGACCGCCGGACGCCGTGATCGTCATCATCTCGATCGTGTCCGGATCGCGCGGGCCAAGCGCCTGGAACAGGGCATTGTGCTCCGAGTCCATCGGCAGCAGCATCGCCCCGGTGCGTCTCGCCATCCGCATCACCGCGCCGCCGGCGCAGACCAGCGTCTCCTTGTTGGCGAGCGCGACGGTCCGTCCAGCCGCGACTGCGGCGAAGGTCGGCTCGAGGCCTGCAGCGCCGACAATGGCGGACACCACCAGATCCGCCTCCCGCAGGCCCGCCTCGCGCACCGCCTCGATCCCCGCGGCGGCCTCGATTCCGGAACCGGCCAACGCTGCCTTAAGGTCGCCGTAGCCTTCCGGATCGGCCACCGCCGCGAATTCGGCCCCGAGTTCGACGGCAAGCCGCCCGAGTCCCGCGCCGTCTCGCCCGGATGCGACCGAGGCGACCGCAAAGCGCCCAGGCGCGACGCCGATCACCCGGGCGCACGAGCGTCCGATCGACCCGGTCGCGCCGAGGATGGCGAGCCGCCTCGGCCGCAGCCCGCTCGTCGCCGAAGGGAGCGTGGCGGCCGACCCGCTCACCATCGGAACAGTCCGCTGGCGATAAAGGAGCCATTGCTGTTGGCGGCGGCGAAGAGCGCGGCGAAGGCGGAGGCGGCGATGAAAGCGTCCAGCCTGTCCATCAGGCCGCCATGGCCCGGGATGAGGCGACTCGAATCCTTGACCCCGAAGCGTCGCTTCAGCGCGGATTCGAACAGATCGCCGAGCTCAGCGACGACTGCGGCCGCCAGCCCGAGGCAGAACAGACGGTCGATCCGGCTGGTCCATCCGGAAAGGAGAAGCCCGAGCAATCCGCCGGCGACCGCACCCGCAATCGCCCCCGACCAGGTCTTGCCGGGCGACACGCTCGGCCACAGCCTCGGGCCGCCGATGAGCCGGCCGGCGAAATAGGCGGCGATGTCCGTCCCCCAGACCACCGCGAAAAGCCAGACGACGGCTGGCAGCCCATAACTCGGACTCGCACGCAGAAGGCCGAGGCTGACGACCAGGGCTCCGGCGTAGACCGCGCCTACGCCGGCCCAGATCCGCGCCGCCGGACCCGCGACCCAGCCGACCGCCGCCGCCCCGACGACAAGCGCCGCGATCGCGGCCAGGGCCTCGTTATGCATGGCGAAGAGCGCGGCGGCGGCAAGCGCGAGCGCCCCTACGGCGATGCGTTCGACGAGCCTCTCGCCCCGCACGATCCGCTGCCATTCCCCCAGCACGATCGCGGAGCCGATCCACCAAAACGCGACGAAGACCAAACCCCCGATCCAGGCGATGCCCAGGGCGGCGAGCCCCAATGCGACAGCAGCGGCGACGCGCGGCCAGAGATCGGCGCCGAATCGGCCGCGGAGCGGTCGGTGAGCCGGGGCGCTTTTCGCCTCATCGCTCAGCGGCACGGGCCGGGCCTCATGAGACCGACATGACGACGGCCGCCTCTGGAACCGCGCCGAAACGCCGCTCCCGCGCCGCATACTGCTGCAAGGCGGAAACGAACGCCGCGTCGTCGAAGTCCGGCCACAGAATCGGGAGGAAAACGAGCTCGGCATAGGCCGCCTGCCAAAGCAGAAAATTCGACAGTCGCATCTCGCCCGACGTCCGGATAATGAGGTCCGGATCCGGAACGTCCGCGGTGTCGAGCCGGGCGGCGAACTCGTCCTCGTCGATCGCGTCTGCGTGCACGCGGCCCTCGCGAATGTCGACCGCGAGCCGTCTCGCGGCTGAAACGATCTCCTGCCGTGCGCCGTAGTTGAAGGCGACGATAAGGGTAAGTCCAACGTTGTCCTTCGTCAGGCTCTCGGCCTCCCTCAGCAGGCCGGCGATGTCGGCGGCGAGATTGTCGCGTTCGCCGATAATACGCACGCGAACGCCATTTTTATGGAGCTCGGCCAGGTCATTGCGAATGAATCGCTTCAACAGGCCCATCAGCATCGCCACCTCGTCGGCCGGCCGACTCCAGTTCTCGGAGGAGAAACTGTAGATCGTGAGATAGCGCACGTCATGCTCGATCGCGGAGCGGACAGCGCGGCGAACCGCCTCTAGCCCCCGGCGATGCCCTTCGTAGCGAGGCAACCCGCGGGACCTCGCCCAGCGGCCGTTGCCGTCCATGATGATGGCGACGTGGACCGGCGTCTGGTCGACGCGCGGCGCGGTGCAAGCAACGGACATGCGGCGCCCCCAGGAAGGCTATCGCCTAAACCTGCATGATTTCTGTTTCCTTCGCCGCCAGGGACGCGTCGATCTCCTTGATCGAAGCGTCCGTCGCCTTTTGCACCTCGGCCTCGTGGAGCTTCTCGTCGTCCTCGCTGATCGCGTGTTCTTTCAGGAGCCGCTTGAGAATGTCGAAACCGTCGCGCCGCACGTGACGCACCGCAACGCGCGCGTCCTCGGCGTATTTGTGCGCGATTTTGACCATCTCCTTGCGGCGCTGCTCGTTGAGCTCTGGAATCCGTATGCGCAGAATCGTGCCCTCGACCGTCGGGCTCAATCCGAGATTGGAATCCCGGATCGCCTTGTCGACCGCATGCACCATGCTTTTGTCCCAGACCGAGACCGACAGCGCGCGCGGCTCGGGAACGGTGATGGTGGCGACCTGATTGATCGGCATTCGCTGGCCGTAAGCCTCGACCTGCACGGGCTCGAGAAGGCTCGTGCTCGCACGCCCGGTACGTAGCCCGCCGAGCTCGTGCTTCAGGCCGGCGTGCGCCGCCTGCATCCGGCGCTTGAGGTCTTCGAGATCGAATTTGGGCAGTTGCGCCATGACAGTTCCACACATTTCTTTTTGAGCCGCGCTAGCGCGCAAAGACGGCTGAAACACGACTCGGGCGCATTTCTCCGCGACCGGCCGCCTCATTAGCACAGGCGCGAGGCAAAGGCAGTAGAAATGGGTCGGCGACGCCGCTCCCCGGAGGCCGGGCGCCGTCGCTTCCCTCCGTGGGCACGGTCGACGGCGGTCAAGGACCGCGCCGCCGCGCTCCATGATGCGTACGATGCCCCGTCCGTCAATGGGCTATGGAGCGCGGCTACAGCCCGGCTTGCAGCTTTTCGAGCTTGGCCGCCGTCGCCATCGCCGCGAGCGCCGCCTGCCCCTCCGGCTGAATGAGGCCGGCCGACATGATCAGCTTGGCCGCCTCGTCGGCCGAGATCGGCAGTTCGATCACGTCTTCGGCCGCGATGTAGAAGAAGAATCCGGTGGTTGGGTTCGGCGTGCACGGCAGGAAGACCGAGATCATCGGCTTGTCGCCCGGCAGCGCGCTCGACACGACCTGACCGGGCTCGGAGGAGACGAACACGATCGACCAGCTTCCCTTGACCGGAAACTCGACCAATCCGACCTTGCGGAACTGCGACCCGGACTGGCTGAACACGGTCTCGAACACCTGCTTCAGCCCCTTGTAGACGCCCCTTACCAACGGCATGCGATCGAGCATGGCCTCGCTGAAATTGACGAGCGTGCGACCGATGATGTTGGCGGTGAGGAACCCGAGGAGCGTCAGGCCGACCAGCGCGATGACGACGCCGAAGCCCGGCACGTGGAACGGCAAATAGCCGTCGGGCGAGAAGCTGTGGGGCAGCCACGGCGTCACCCATCCGTCGACCGTATTGATCAGGAACCAGGCGATATAGACGGTGACCGCGACCGGCCCGAACACGACGAGCCCGGTGAAGAACCAGGAGCGCAGTCGCTGGGCGAGCGAGCGATGGATTTGGGCGGGCGGCGGCTGGATGGACATGCGGATCGCGGTCGCAGGCGGTGCGGCGCAAGACATGGCCGCTCCGACAGTCGAATGCAAGGCCAACGCGTGTGGGAGCAATCTCGGGTGCGGCGGCGGCAGGGTCCGGTCGCAGATCTTCGTCCGAACGATGGCTATCCGCCACGGCGGCCCTTGTCAGGAGGCTCCGGCCACCCGCTTGCCCCGACCGATCTGCTCGCGAGCCGCCAGATCAATCGCTAGCTCTCTGGGCGGAGCCTCCACTGGGTGGCAGACGCATTCGGGGCGCAACCCCTGTTTTTCCTGTTACGGCGCAGAAGAACAGTCTTTTAAGATCCGACGTTGACAGAAAAATCGTCTAGTTCCAGATATTTACGCCCATTAGATACCTTGGCAATGGTACAATTAACAGGGCTTTTTTGAAGGCCTAACAGGAAATTTTTCGAGCTTATCAGGAAGGTTTCCTGGCGTATCAGGGAAAGAACAGGACCAGCGCAAAAACGCTCGCCTCGCCGATTCCAACCACGGGGAGCGCGCAGGCGGTGGGCGCGTGTTCAGTCGGACATTGCTCCGTCCAATGCAAAGACCTGCTGGTTGGGGACAAGGGGCGGTTCGCAGGCGATCACCTTGTCGACGAGTGGAGCGACCTCTTCGATGCTGTTCGTGATCGAAGACCCCAAGTAGGCCTCGGCAGATATGAGGCTGAGGACGCGAACTTCCTCCCGGAATTGTAGATTCCAGGTCGTGAGCCATTTGACGGCTCCTCGAAAGCTCGTTTCAAACTTGTAGCCCGTGAGGCCGAGCTTGACGGCTTGGAGCCGATCGATCCGGCGTCTGTCGCTTTCCAGACACGTCGGGTCGAACCCGGCCGTATCGCACAGCATTTTTACGCGGCGAGCGTCTGGAAGAGGGATTGCAGCGCTCAGTCCACCGTCGGCCAGGGGTTGCCGATTGCTTTCGCTTTTTCCTGTCGCAGTCGCTCCCGGATATGGATCGAAACAACGACCCCAAGCCCGAATTTCCTCCGCGGAAGGCGCGAGAAATCGCATGGCGAGGTTTCCTTCCTTCTGCCGCCTTCGCGGCAGGTGATTGGTTTCTGACTCGCGGTTCTCTCACGCGGTTCAGCCCTGTTCGAGGGCTAGATGCGCCATCTGTTCAAGACAGCGCCTTGCGGCGGCGCGTGAGTCCAACGAGACCTCCAGGGAAGCCCGCCTTGATGGCGGTTTCATGAGCGCGTCGCGCCGGACGGCAAATTTGACTTGTTTACAGCATGCGCAGTTGAGCTTGACGACCGTACGGCCGCGCTTTCGCGCCGGCGAAACGGGAGTTTTTACCGAGGCTGCATGTCTGATGAGCGAAACGCTCAGCGTTGGCGGCGCGGCGATCATCTTTGAGCCGTTGGAAAGGTTTGGCCGCAACACAAAGACCAAAAGAAAAGCCGCTATTTTCCCGCTATTTTTCTTCCTGAGAAACTGGAGGATTCGGCTCGCCCAGCCCTAAAAAGATCCGTTCGCCGTCCGAAAAAAACTGGAGCCGGGCTGCGACGGCTGGCCGGCAGGCGGCGCAAAATGCGTGTCAAGCCGCTGCAATCCTGCGGAGCCTAAGCTAAATAGGTTGCTCCAGAGCCGAGCGCTCCCTTCAATCCGCTTCGATCGAGCGTGGCCCATGTCGCAGGCCGTCACCCGCTTCGCCCCTTCCCCAACCGGCTTTCTCCACATCGGCGGGGCGCGCACGGCCCTGTTCAACTGGCTCTACGCCCGCCGCTTCGGCGGAACATTCCTTTTGCGCATCGAGGACACTGACCGCGAGCGCTCGACCCAGGCGGCCGTCGACGCCATCCTCGACGGCCTCGACTGGCTCGGACTTCACTGGGACGGCGAGGCGATCAGCCAGTTCGGGCGCGCCTGGCGCCACCGCGAGGTGGTCGATCGGATGCTGGCCTCGGGCGCCGCCTACCGCTGCTACGCCAGCGCCGAGGAACTCGAAGAGATGCGCCGGAAGGCGCGAGCCGAAGGCCGCCCGATGCGCTACGACGGACGCTGGCGCAACCGCGATCCGTCCGAAGCGCCACCCGGCGTTGCGCCGGTCATACGACTGCGCGCGAGACAAGAGGGCGAGACCGTCGTCGACGACAAGGTGCAGGGCAAGGTCGTCTTCGCCAACAAGGACCTCGACGATCTCGTGCTCCTGCGTTCGGACGGCAACCCCACCTTCATGCTCGCCGTCGTGGTCGACGATCACGACATGGGCGTGACCCACGTCATCCGCGGCGACGACCATCTGACCAACGCGGCGCGCCAGACGCAGATCTTCCAGGCGCTCGGCTGGGAGGTCCCGGTCTGGGCGCATATCCCGCTGATCCACGGACCGGACGGGGCGAAGCTGTCGAAGCGGCATGGTGCGCTGGGCGTCGAGGCCTATCGCGCGATGGGCTACCTTCCCGCCGCCCTGCGCAACTATCTGGTGCGGCTGGGTTGGAGCCACGGCGACAAGGAGTTCTTCACCACCGACGAGATCGTCGCCGCGTTCGACTTGTCGGCGATCGGCCGCTCCCCCTCGCGCTTCGACTTCGCCAAGCTCGAGAACATGAACGGCCATTTCATGCGCGCGTCGGGCGACGAGGAGCTCTTTCAGGCGCTCGTCGCCACCCTGCCCTATCTGCCCGGCGGGCCGGAAGTCGCGCAGAGGCTCGACGAGCGCAAGCGCGCGCAACTCCGCGCCGCGATCCCGGGCTTGAAGGAGCGCGCCAAGACGCTGGTCGAGCTCTTGGAGGGCGCGGGGTTCTTGTTCGTGACGCGGCCTTTGCCGATGGACGAGAAGGCGGCCGACATCCTGGCCAAGGGCGGGCGCGCGCATCTCGCCGCAATGCTGCCGAGGCTGAGCCGGATCAGCGACTGGTCAGGCCCGGCGCTGGAGGCCGTGGTGCGCGCCTACGCCGAGGAGTCGGGGGCGAAGCTCGGCTCGGTCGCCCAGCCGCTGCGGGCCGCGCTCACTGGCCGTTCGACCTCGCCCGGCATCTTCGATGTCCTGAGCGTGCTCGGGCGGGAGGAGAGCCTCGGACGGATCGGGGACCAGGCCGGGCCGTAGACTCGGCGGCTGGGCCAAGCGCTTGGCGAGCGCGGCTGCGAAAGCTTTGCGCGCGCGAGACGCCTTCTTGTCATGGCTGTCGGAATGGGGGAGGCTGGCGAAGCGTCCGGCGATGATCGCGGCCGCCCTGGTCATGCCGGGGCTGCGGCGATCGGCCCTGCTCCGGCGCCTTGGAGCGTTGCCATGCGCGGCGATCAGCAAGTCATCGACTATCTGAACAAAGCCCTCCGTCACGAGCTCGCGGCGGTCAACCAATACTGGCTGCACTACCGCATCCTCGACAACTGGGGCTACAAAGCATTCGCAAAGAGATGGCGCGAGGAATCGATCGAGGAAATGCAGCACGCGGACAAGCTGGTCGCCCGCATTCTCTTTCTGGACGGTCAACCGAACATGCAATCCCTTGATCAGTTGCGGATCGGGAGAAGCGTAAAGGAAATCATCGAATGCGATCTCCTGGCGGAGCGCGACGCCCGGACGCTGTATCTCGAGGCGGCGCGCTATTGCGAGTCCGTCAACGATCGAGTCTCGAAGAACCTCTTCGAGGGGCTGACGACGGACGAGGAAAAACATATCGACTTTCTCGAGGCGCAGCTTACGCTTATCGAACATCTCGGCGTGCAGCTCTATTCGCAGAAGCATGTCGGCGAACTGGAGTAAGCGGGCGATTGCCGACGTGAGGCGGCGAGCGCGATCGTGATCTTGCGCATCGCTCCCTTCCGGAAGCCGCTCCGGATACCCATGCAGAGCGTGCCCTCGAGCGCGCGCCGTCAATCGCTCTCTGCAAGGGGAATCGCGCGGTTGATGGAGCCTGGGGAGACCCGCTCAAAAAAATCGGGCCTGGGCAAAAATCGCTAGCCTCGGCCCGAACTTTCAGGGAGACGTGAACCCGCGTCAGTGACGTCTTGGAGGTTTCGCTCGATCTGACCAACAAACCATCGCAGATTCCAGCGTCCCGGTGACGTGGAACAACCGCCGAGCGCGAGTCATGGATCTCGGGCGGCCGTCGCGTACTCATTCCTGCGGCTGCGCGAGCGGCTGCGCCGGAACGGCCGAAGCGATGGGGCCCGCTCCGGCGCCGTCGCGCTGATAGATGTCGGGGCGGAACTGAATGATTCCGTCGGGCGTCGCCCACGCGGTGATGTAGACCCAATACACGTTGACGGGCTGCGTCAGCTTCACGTCGACGCGCTGACCCGAGCGGATCACTTCGTCGATCTGGTCGCGGCTCCAGCCGGGATTGTCCTTGAGGAGCCAAGCGACATAGTCGCGCACATCCTGCACGCGCACGCAGCCGGACGAGACGAACCGGAAATCATCCCCGAAAATACCCTTCTCTGGCGTATCGTGCATGTAGACGCCGTAGGGGTTTGGGATATTGATCCGGACGAACCCGAGCGAGTTCAGATCGGCGCCGGTGTCCTGGCGATACTTGTAATGGGTCGCCTCGTCGGTGTTCCAGTTGATCGACGAAGGCGACACCTCCTGCCCTTCCTTGTCGAACACGCGGATCTTCTCTTCGGTCAAATAGTTGGGATCGGCCTTCATCTTCGGGATCAGGTCCTTCTTGATCAGCGAAGGCGGCACGGTCCAGAACGGATTGAAGTTGATCTCGGTCGCGCGCGTCTCCATGATCGGCGACTGGCGGTCGATCTTGCCCACGCCCGCGGCATGGTGGGAATAGACGACGCCGCCTTCGACCGTCTCGACCGAGGCGGCGGGAATGTTGACCACGACGAAGCGAGAGCCCAAATCCCCCGAAAAGGCTCTGAGCCGAACGAGGTTGGTTTCGAGCTGCTGCAGGCGCGCCGCGGCGGGCACGTTGAGTTCGCCGAACACTTCCGCGTTGACGCCGCCGGTCTGGCTGAGGCCGTGCCGCGCCTGGAAGCGCTTGACCGCCGCCTCGACGAAGGAATCGTAGACCGGCCCGACGCCCGCGATCGGGTCGAGATCGCCCGACGCGACAAGCCGGTCGCGCAAAGCCTGCACCCGCGGTCCCTTCGAGCCGATTCTCAGCGGGGCGCCGGCCGGCGCCTGGCCCCAGCCGCCCTTGGCGACGATATCCTGGTATCTCTGGATCGCTGCTTCCGTGGCGCTCACCGTGGCGGGCGACAAAACCGGCGTCGTCTCGCGCCCGACAGCCATCTGCGGAGAGACCTCATAGCTCTGCGGCCATTCCGCCTGGTCGTCGCCGTCGCTCGCGGCGATCGCGGCGACCGGAGCAGCGACCGCGAAGCAAAAGGCCGCGAGCGCAGCCGCGTCGAGAAGACCGCGACGGGAGGGTCGCGAGAGGAAAATGTCAGCCATCGAACTCAAGACTCCCCAAGACTGGACTGCGTCCACGCCCGCCGATCGACGTTCTCCGCACGCATCCGTTTAAGGCGCGCGTCCCCCGCTTTGGGCGCACGCCTCTGTTCGCCGCACCATAGAATCCACTCTGGCCTTTTTATGGCCGTCCACAACGCGAACGCAAGCGGCGCGCCGATGGACCGGCGCCTCGCTTCGTAAAATCGCTTTGGGTTAATAAATCGTTGTTAGAGCCGATACTTGATTTGGTCTGTCCAGTAACGCTCGAGACGCTGCAGTGAGGCGTTGACGCGGACGAGATCGTCGCAGGCGATGCCGCCGATGTGCTCGACCGTGCGGGCGTGCTTCTCGTACACCGCGGCGACGATGCGGTGAATTTCCTTACCTTTTTCGGTCAAGCTGATGCGAACCGAGCGCCGGTCGATGCGGGAGCGGGAATGATGGAGAAAGCCCAGTTCGACGAGCTTCTTCACATTGTAGGAGACGTTGGACCCAAGGTAGTAGCCCCGGGTCCGCAGCTCGCCCGCGGTCAGTTCCTTGTCGCCGATGTTGTAGAGAAGAAGCGCCTGCACCGAGTTGACGTCGGAGCGGCCGCGCCGGTCGAATTCATCCTTCACGACGTCGAGCAGCCGGCGGTGAAGCCGCTCGACCATGGTCAGCGTCTCCAGGTAAACGTTCGCGACACGAAGTTCAGGGTCCGCGCGAAGGGCGACATTCTGAGTCTTGACTGCGTTCAACATAGCACTCTCGCCTGTTCGTCTCTCCATGGCCGAGCTTTTGTTCGGTCCGCTGATGGAGTGAATGGTAGGCGAGGCGCGTGAAGACGAGCCTAAAATTCAAGATGAATCGTTGGTTTTTTGTGTCTGGTAAACATCCATTGAATCACAGACTTTGTTTACGCTGACGATGCGGAAACCAACCGCACGCAAGGCCATTCCGGGTTGTCAAGCGCGTCGAAATCCGGCGGCATCGACAATTCACTGGGAAATGCCGTTGCGTCATGAGCGAGCCGAGCCAATTTTCAGCGACCTAATCACGCGCGCGAACGGCCCGCCAGCTCAGAAAAAAATAGCCGCCCATGAGAGCGACGTTGAGCAATGCGCCGAAATAGCCGATCGCCGCCGCCCGCGGACCCAAAAACGGCGAAACCGCTTCGACCACCGCGCAGACCAGCCAGATCGCCCCGCCCCAAGGCGCCGCGAGCCACAATCCCACGGCCGCCAGGAGATCGAAGCAGGCGAAGGTTACAACCGTCGCCTGCAGCGGGAGCGGCATGGCCGCGAAATCGCCGAGCCCTGGAAAAGCGCCCAGAATGATCGCCCAGTTGAACAGACCCCTGCCGATCCACACCCAGGCGAGCGTGCGCACGTACCAGAGGAGCGCGGTTCCCCAGCCGATCGTCTGGATGGCCGAGAAGAGCGAGCCGTCCACCGGTCTGGGAGAGCTGTCGATCAGCTCCACCACGCCGTCGCGCGTCTGGCGCATCAGGTATTTCATACCGCGGGGTCCGCAAACTTCAGCTCGTCGACGCCGATCGGCGCAAAATAGGCGTCGACCTCCGCCGCCGTCGGCGGCGCGCTCCATTGCGGACGATTATCCTTGTCGACGATGAGGGCGCGCACGCCTTCATAGAAATCGTGGCCGCGACAGACGCGCGATACGATTCGGTACTCTATGCGCAAGGCTTCGTCGAAATCGACCGACGGCCCGACCGCCATCTGTCTCAGTGCGATCGCCTGGCTCGTCGGCGACTTGTCGAGCATCGCCGCACGGGCCGGCCCGGCGAAGGCGATACCCCGACCTTGCGCCTCGGCGAGCGCCGCCAGAACCGCGTCCCTGCTGTCGAGCGAGAAGCAGGCGGCGACACCCTTCGCATCATTCATTAGCGCCGATGGCGGAGGGGCCTCGGCGAAACGAGCGATCGTCGCCTCGACCGGCGCGTCGCCTTGCAACGCCTCCGTCAGACCGGCCAAGGCGCCGCTCGGGACGAACGCATCCGCCAGGCCGAGGGCGAGCGCGTCGCCGGCGTTGGCGCGAAGGCCGGTGAGCGCGAGATAGACTCCAGCATGATGGGCGAGCCGGGGCAGGAAATAGGTTCCCCCGACGTCGGGGAAAAAGCCGATGCCGACTTCGGGCATGGCAAAAACGAACCGTTCGCCGGCTACGCGGTGCGACGCATTGATCGAGACGCCGACGCCCCCGCCCATCACGATGCCGTCGATCAGCGCCACGACAGGCTTCGGATAGGTCCGGATCCGTCGATTGAGCTGGTATTCCTCGCGCCAGAAGGTGAGTTGCCCGGCGTGGTCGCCGGCGCGGCCAAGGTCATAGAGATGACGGATGTCGCCGCCGGCGCAGAACGCCCTCTCACCCGCGCCGCGGATGACGACCCGGGTGACTCCAGGATCGCGCTTCCACGTGTCGAGCGCGGCCGCGATCAGCCGCACCATCGTCAGGGTCAGGGCATTGAGAGCCTTTGGCCTGTTCAGGACAACGACGCCTGCGACGCCGCGCCGCTCGATCGAAACCTCGGCGCCGGGCGTGTGAGTCACGCCAGCGCGACCACCGACAACACCCCGTCAATCGCCTTGGCGACTTCGTCGATCGACGCCATGCCGTCAACCTGATGAAGGAGGCCCCGCTCGCGATAGAACGGCGTCACCGCCGCGGTGTCCCGCTCGTAAGCAGCGAAACGCGACTTGAACACTTCCGGATCGTCGTCTTTCCGCACCGGCTGGCCATGAGCCTTCGCCTCAGCGGCGCGTTTGACGATACGGTCGATGAGCTTGGCCGCATCGACCGTCAACTCGATCGCCGCGTCGAGTTTCAGACCTTTGGCGGCGAGCATCGACTCGAGGTCTTCCGCCTGCCTCACCGTGCGCGGAAAGCCGTCGAGGATGAAGCCTTTTTTGGCGTCCGGCTGGCTGATGCGCTCACTGATGATTCCGACGACGATCTCGTCCGGCGCCAGCCCGCCCGATTCCATGACCGCCTTGGCCCTGAGGCCGATCGGCGTCCCGGCCGCAACCGCGGCGCGCAGCATGTCGCCGGTCGACAATTGAGGGACGCCTAGATTGCGAGCCAGACGGGCTGCCTGGGTGCCCTTCCCCGCACCCGGTGGCCCCAACAGGATCAGTCTCATCGCTTCCGTCCCTTCAGCCGCGCCCTGCGGATCAAACTCTCATACTGCTGAGCCTGGAGGTGCCCGTGAATCTGCGCGACCGTGTCCATCGTCACGTTGACGACGATCAATAGCGAAGTCCCGCCGAAATAGAAAGGCAGCGCCGCATAGGAGATAAGCCATTCCGGCAGCAGGCAGATCAGGGCCAGATAGGCTGCGCCGAGCACGGTGATCCGCGTCAGAACGTAGTCGATGAATTGCGCCGTGCGCTCGCCTGGCCGCACGCCGGGGATGAAGCCGCCGTGTTTCTTCAGGTTGTCGGCGGTGTCGGCCGGATTGAAGACGGTCGCCGTGTAGAAAAAGGCGAAGAACACAATCAAGGCGACATACAGAGTGAGATAGAGCACGCTGCCACGCCCGAGCAGGGCCGTGACCGTCGAGAGGATTCCGGAGCTCGCGCTCCCCTGGGCGAAATTCGCCACCGTCGTCGGCAAGAGAAGCAACGAGGAGGCGAAGATCGGCGGGATGACGCCCGAAGTGTTGAGCTTCAGCGGGAGGAACGAGCTCTGCCCCTCGTACATCTTGTTGCCGACCTGCCGCCGCGGATAGGTGATCGGAACGCGCCGCTGGGCGCGCTCCATGAACACGATGAAGGCGACGACGACGAACACCATCACGACGACGGCGAGCACGAGGCCGGTCGAGATCGATCCTTGGCGGCCGAGTTCGAACAACTGGACGATCGCCTGCGGCAGGCGCGCGACGATGCCGGCGAAGATGATGAGCGAGGAGCCGTTGCCAACGCCGCGCGCGGTGATCTGCTCGCCGAGCCAGACGAGAAACATTGTCCCGCCGGTCAGCGTCACGACTGTCGAAACTATGAACAGAAGGCCGGGACTGGCGACTATCCCCGCGCGTCCCTCGAGGCCGATCGCAATTCCGTAGGCCTGAAACATCGACAGGACGACGGTGAGATAACGGGTGTACTGATTGAGAACCTTGCGACCCTGCTCGCCCTCCTTCTTGATCGCCTCGAGCGAAGGCATCACCGAACTGAGGAGCTGGATGATGATCGAGGCGGAGATATAGGGCATGATGTTCAGAGCGAACACCGCCATGCGCTGCACTGCGCCGCCCGAAAACATGTTGAACATGTCGAGCACGCCCTGCTTCTGGCCGAGGAACGCGGTCTGAAACGCCTGCGAGTCGATGCCCGGCAGCGGGATGTAAGTGCCGAGACGAAAGATGACGAGCGCGCCGAGAGTGAACCAGATACGCTTCTTCAGCTCGTCGGCCTTGGCGAAGGCGGACCAATTGATATTGGCTGCGAGTTGCTCGGCGGCCGACGCCATGGTTCGCTCCGATCGGCGCTGCCCTTGGGGAAGCGCGGAGGTTCAAAAACGCCGTTCTCGCCGCGCTCGTCCGGAAGGACGCCCGACTTCCGACGGGCTATGGAAAGCGCCGACGCGGTCAACGACCGGGTCTCCAACGACGACGGGAACGCCTACCATATGATCTCTGCGCGCGCCATCGCCACCCCCGAGGGCGCGATCACGAGGCGGTGGGGCTCTCTTTTTCGCGCAGGGTCTTGAGGGCGCCGCCGGCCTTCTCGATCGCCGCGGCCGCGCTCTTCGAGGCCACCGCGACCTCGAAGCTCGCCTTCGCCTTCAACTCGCCCGAGCCCAGGATCTTGACGCCGTCACGCCGATGCGTGACGACGCCGGCCTTGAGCAGGCTTTCGACCGTTATCGGCTCGTCGGCGCTGAGCTTGCCCGCGTCAATCGCGCTCTGGATGCGGCCGAGATTGACCTCGTTGTAGACGAGCCGCGACGGCGGGGTGAAGCCGCGCTTCGGCAGGCGGCGATGCAGCGGCATCTGCCCTCCCTCGAAGCCCTTGATGCGCACGCCCGAGCGCGCGGTCTGGCCCTTGCCGCCGCGTCCCGACTGCTTGCCCTTGCCCGAGCCGATCCCGCGCCCGACGCGGGTGCGCGCCTTGGACGAGCCGGGATTGTCTTTGATGTCGTTGAGTCTCATGGCGCGATCTCTATTTCCCGTCGACGACGCGCACGAGGTGCGCGACCTTGGCGATCATGCCGCGGTTGGCGGGCGTGTCGGCCACGCTCGCGCGGCGACCGATCCGGCTGAGACCGAGGCCCCTCAGCGTTTCGCGCTGCGACCCCGGACGACCGATGGCGCTCCCGGTCTGCACCAGCGTGATGGTCTTGTCCGTGCTCATGGCTCTCGGTCTCTCAGGAATCGGCGGCGTCGGGCTCGACGCCCTGGCGGCGCGACTGCAGGCTCGACACCTTTAAGTTACGCCGCTGCGCGACGGAGCGCGGGCTGTCCTCGCGCGAAAGCGCGTCGAACGTGGCGCGGACCATGTTGTAGGGGTTGGATGAGCCCTGGCTCTTCGCCACCACGTCGTGTACGCCAAGCGACTCGAACACCGCGCGCATCGGGCCGCCGGCAATGATGCCGGTGCCGGCTGGGGCGGCGCGCAGGACGACCCGGCCCGCGCCGTGGCGGCCGTTGACGTCGTGATGCAGCGTGCGGCCCTCGCGCAACGGCACGCGTACGACGGCGCGCTTGGCGGCCTCGGTCGCCTTGCGGATCGCTTCCGGCACTTCCCGCGCCTTACCGTGGCCGAAGCCGACGCGGCCCTTCTGGTCGCCGACGACGACGAGCGCGGCGAAGCCGAACCGGCGCCCGCCCTTCACGACTTTCGCCACGCGGTTGATGTGGACGAGGCGGTCGACGAACTCGCTCTCCCGCTCGTCGTGTCTATGGTCGCGGCCGCGGCCGCCCTCTTCACGCGCCATTGCTTTTTCTTTCCGTCACTAAGACCGCAGAGGCGCCCAACAGCGGCGCCGCCCGCTTCATTTCATCAGAACTCGAGCCCGCCCTCGCGCGCGCCCTCGGCCAGCGCCTTCACACGGCCGTGATACATGTAGGCTCCCCGGTCGAAGACGACCTTCCCGACCCCGGCTTTCTTCGCCCGCTCGGCGATCTCCTTGCCGACGATGTGCGCGGCCTCGACCGTCGCGCCAGTTTTCAGCCGCTCGCGCATCGCCTTCTCGAGTGAGGAGGCGGCCGCGAGCGTGCGGCCGTGCTCGTCGTCGATGACCTGAGCGTAGATCTGCTCGGACGAGCGGAATACACTGAGCCGCGGACGATCTCCCTTGGCGATGATTGCGCGGCGAACGCGCGCCTTGCGCCTCTCCTCTGACGTATTCGACTTGGCCATGGCGGCGCCTCTACTTTTTCTTGCCTTGCTTGCGGAAGATGAACTCGCCGACGTATTTGACCCCCTTGCCCTTGTAGGGCTCGGGGCGGCGGAACGCGCGGATCTCCGCCGCGACCTGGCCCACCTGCCTCTTGTCGATTCCGGCGACGGTGATCTCGGTCGGCCTCGGCGTGGTGATCGTCACACCGGTGGGGATCGGATATATGATGTCGTGGCTGAAACCGAGCGAGAGCTGCAGGTTCTTGCCCGCAATCGCCGCCTTGTAGCCGACCCCGTTGATTTCGAGCCTCTTCTCGAATCCACGGGCGACGCCGCCGACGAGGTTGGCGATCTGGGCGCGCGTCATGCCCCACATCGCGCGGGCGCGCTGGTCTTCGCGCTGGGGCTTGACGTGCACCGCTCCGCCCTCGATCGAGACCGCCACCTCCTCAGGCGCGGTGAAGTTGAGTTCGCCCTTCGCTCCTCTGACAGCGATTGTCTGTCCGTCCAGCTTCGCGGTTACGCCGGATGGGATGACGACGGGCTTCTTGCCGATACGAGACATGGCTCAATTCCGTTCTTCGCGTGCGCCGTCAGAAGACAGTGCAGAGGACTTCGCCGCCGACGTTGTTCTCGCGCGCGGCGTGGTCGGCCATGACGCCCTTTGGCGTCGATACGATCGCGACCCCCAAGCCATTGGCGACGCGCGGCATGGCGTCGACGGTCGCATAGACGCGTCGGCCCGGCTTGGAGACTCGCTCGATCTCGCGGATTACCGGTTCGTTGTCGAAGTACTTGAGCTCGATCTCGAACTCGCTGCGGCCGTTGCCGTAGTCCGCGGTCGAATAGCCGCGGATGTAACCTTCCGCCTCCAGCACGTCGAGCACTTTCTTGCGGAGCGAGGAGCCGGGGGTCGACACTTTGCCGCGCTTGCGCATCTGCGCGTTGCGGATGCGGGTGAGCATGTCGCCGAGGGGATCGTTCATAGCCATGACGCCGCCTCCTCACCAGCTCGACTTGACGAGGCCGGGGATCAGGCCCTGGTTGCCCAGTTCGCGGATCGCGATGCGCGACATCTTCATCTTGCGATAAAAGCCGCGCGGACGGCCGGTGACCTCGCATCGGTTGCGCACGCGCACGATCGAGCCGTTGCGCGGCATGGCCGCGAGCCTGAGGCGGGCCTCGAAGCGCTCCTCCATCGGCCGCGAGTCGTCGTTGGCGATGTCGAGCAAGCGCCGCCGCCGGCCGGCGAACTTCTTAACCAGGCGCTGCTTGCGCAGATTGTTCTCGATTGCACTCTTCTTTGCCATCAACGGCCTCCAATTTTCCGCGTCTGAGCCGTTTTCAGCTCACTGCCGGAAGGGGAAGTTGAACGCACGCAACAGGGCCCGCGCCTCCGCGTCGGTCCTCGCCGTCGTACAAACCACGACGTCGAGCCCGAGCATGGCTTCGGTCTTGTCGTAGTCGATCTCGGGGAAAATGATGTGTTCCTTGATGCCGAGCGCATAGTTCCCCCGCCCGTCGAACGATTTCGGGTCGAGACCGCGGAAGTCGCGCACGCGCGGCAACGCGACCGTCACCAAACGGTCCAGGAACTCGTACATGCGGGTCTTGCGCAGCGTCACCTTGGCGCCGATCGGCATGTTCTCGCGCACCTTGAAGGTCGAGATCGCCTTGCGAGCGCGCGTCACGACCGGCTTCTGCCCCGCGATCAGTGCGAGATCGGCCGCGGCCGACGTCACCTTCTTGGTGTCATTGACCGCCTCGCCGACGCCCATGTTGAGCACGATCTTCTCGAGCCGCGGCACTTCCAAAGAATTCTTGTAGCCGAACTCGTTGATGAGCTTCGGCACGATCTCGTCCTGGTAAACCTTCTTCAGCCGGGCGATATAGTCCTTCGGCGCAGCCTTGACCGCCCCGGCGGCGGCGACCTCGCCCACCCCTTCCTTGCGCCCCTTCGCGCCCTTGGCCTCGGCGGGTTGGGGCGGCGCGCCCTTGCCGCCCTTCTGAGGGGCGGGCTTGTCGGCCTTGGCCGGCTTGGCGCCCTTCTCGTTCTTTGCCTCAGCCATCGATCAGGTCTCCGGAACGCTTGGCGACGCGCACCTTGCGGCCGTCGTCGAGAATCTTGAAGCCGATGCGTGTCGGCTTGCCGGTCTTGGGATCGGCGATGGCCAGATTCGACAGATGGATCGGCGATTCCTTGGTCAGGATGCCGCCCTCGGTCTGGGTGCTCGGCTTGGTGTGGCGGCGCACGGTGTTGACGCCTGCGACGATGGCGCGGCCCTCGCCGGGAATCACCCGCCGGACCTCGCCGGTCTTCCCCTTGTCGCGGCCGGTCATGACCACGACCCTGTCGCCCTTCTTGATCTTGGCCGCCATCACAGCACCTCCGGGGCCAGGGAAATGATCTTGACGTGGTTCTTGGCCCGCAGTTCGCGCGGGACCGGCCCGAAGATGCGGGTTCCGACCGGCTCGGATTGGTTGTTGATCAGCACCGCGGCGTTCGAATCGAAGCGGATCACCGAGCCGTCGGCCCGGCGGATGTCCTTGGCGGTGCGCACGACGACCGCCTTCATCACGTCGCCCTTCTTCACGCGCCCGCGCGGAATCGCCTCCTTTACGGACACGACGATGATGTCGCCGATCGAAGCGTAGCGACGCTTCGATCCGCCCAAAACTTTGATGCACATCACGCGCCGTGCGCCAGAATTGTCGGCGACGTCGAGGTTGGTCTGCATCTGTATCATGGCCTGATCGCCTTTCTCGTCAGATCGCCTTCCGGCCCATCAGCGGCGCCGGACTTCGGCTGAGGGGGCTCCTTGCCCCGGATTCACGTCTGCGGCGCCGTCTCGTCGATGACGATCCAGCGCTTGAGCTTCGAGATCGGACGGCTCTCCTGGATCGAGACCGTGTCGCCGACCTTCTGAGTTTTGTTCTCGACATGCGCGTGATAATTCTTCGACCGCCGCACGGTCTTCTTCAGCAACGGATGGGTGAAGCGGCGCTCGACCCTGACCACGAGCGTCTTTTCCTGCTTGTCGCTGACGACGACGCCCTGCAAGATTCTCTTCGGCATTATCCTCAGTCCTTGGCCTTGGCGGCGGCGCGCTTCTGCGCGGCAATGGTCTTGACGCGCGCGATATCACGGCGGACGACGCGCACCCGCGCCGTGTCCTGCAGCTGGCCGCTCGCCCTCTGGAAGCGCAGGTTGAACTGCTCTTTCTTCAGCTTCAGCGCCTCGTCCTCGAGTTGGTCCGGCGTCATGACGCGCAGATCGGAAACCCGACCGGTCCTCTTCATCTCGCGCTCCTCCTCATTCTGCAATGCGCTGGACGAAGCGCGTCTTGATCGGGAGTTTGGCTGCGGCGAGCAGGAACGCTTCCCGCGCGATTTGCTCCGACACGCCGTCCACTTCGAACATGATGCGCCCGGGGGCGACCCGTGCAATCCACAGCTCAGGCGCGCCCTTTCCCTTGCCCATGCGGACTTCGATCGGTTTCTTCGACACCGGCACGTCGGGGAACACCCGGATCCAGACGCGGCCGGCGCGCTTCATGTGCCGGGTCAGCGCGCGTCGAGCCGCCTCGATCTGGCGCGCCGTCACCCGCTCAGGCTCCATCGCCTTCAGGCCGAACTCGCCGAAGTTCAGCGCATAGCCGCCCTTCGCATTGCCGCGAATCCGGCCCTTGAAGGCTTTGCGGAACCTGGTTTTCTTGGGCTGCATCATGGTCGTAGACTTTCAAATGCTGCGCGAGACCTAGGGCGCCTCGCGTCCTTGCTCGCGTTCGCGGCCGTGCTCGCGGGGCTCGCGGCGGGGACGGTGCGTCGAAGAATGGTCGGCCTCGGCCTGCCGCTTGTCCTGGGCCATCGGGTCGTGCTCGAGGATCTCGCCTTTGAAGATCCAAACCTTGATCCCGCAGGTGCCGTAGGCGGTGTGTGCGGTGGCGCTGCCGTAGTCGACGTCGGCGCGAAGCGTGTGCAGCGGCACTCGCCCCTCGCGGTACCATTCGAGGCGGGCGATTTCCGCTCCGCCCAGCCGTCCCGAGCAGTTGATGCGGATGCCCTGGGCGCCGAGCCGCATCGCCGACTGGACCGCGCGCTTCATGGCGCGGCGGAACGCAACGCGCCGCTCGAGTTGCTGGGCGATCGACTCGGCCACCAGAGTCGCGTCGATCTCGGGCTTGCGGACCTCCACGATGTTGATCGCCACTTCCGAATTCGTCAGCTTCGACACTTGCTTGCGCAGCTTGTCGATGTCCGCGCCCTTCTTGCCGATGACGACGCCGGGCCGGGCCGAGTGAATGTTGACGCGGCACTTCTTGTGCGGCCGCTCGATGACGATCTTGGAAATCGCCGCCTGCTTGAGGCCGTTCGTCAGCACGTGTCTGATCTGCATGTCCTCGTGCAGGAGCTTGCCGTACTCCGTCTTGTTCGAGTACCAGCGCGAGTCCCACGTGCGGTTCACGCCGAGGCGCAGCCCTATCGGATTGATCTTCTGACCCATCGGTGCCTCTCTATGCCGCCCTGGTTTCGTCGGCGGCGACTTCGCGCACGACGATCGTGATGTTGGAGAACGGCTTTTCGATGCGTCCCGCCCGGCCGCGGGCGCGCGGACTGAAGCGCTTCATCACCATGTCCTTGCCGACCCACGCCTGCGCGACGACGAGATCGTCGACGTCGAGCTCGTGGTTGTTCTCGGCGTTGGCGATCGCCGATTCGAGCGCTTTCTTGACCTCGATCGAAATCCTCTTTCTGGAGAATTCGAGGTCTGCTAGCGCGGTCGCGACCTTCTTGCCTCGGATCAGCTGAGCGAGAAGATTGAGTTTCTGCGGACTCACGCGCAGCATGCGCACGGTCGCTTTGGCTTCGTTGTCGGCCAGGCGGCGCGGGTTGGCTGGCTTGGACATCGGCTACGCCCTCTTCGCCTTCTTGTCGGCGGAATGGCCACGGAAGGTGCGCGTCGGCGCGAACTCGCCGAACTTATGGCCGATCATTTCCTCCGACACGAGCACGGGAATGTGCTTGTGGCCATTGTAGACGCCGAAAGTCAGTCCGACGAACTGCGGCAGAATGGTCGAGCGCCGGCTCCAGATCTTGATAATGTCAGAGCGACCCGAGCCGCGCGCGACGTCGGCCTTTTTCAATAGATAGCCGTCGATGAACGGCCCCTTCCAGATCGAGCGCGTCATGGCTCAGCCTTTCTTCTTGCGCGCGTGCCGCGACACGACGATAAACTTGTCGGTGGACTTGTTGGTCCTGGTCTTCTTGCCCTTGGTCGGCTTGCCCCAGGGCGTGACCGGATGGCGGCCGCCCGAAGTACGGCCTTCGCCGCCGCCGTGCGGATGGTCGACCGGATTCATGGTCACGCCGCGGTTGTGCGGGCGATGGCCGAGCCAGCGGCTGCGGCCCGCCTTGCCGAGCGATGCGTTCATGTGGTCGGGGTTCGAAACGGCGCCGACCGAGGCGAAGCACTGACCGTGGATGAGGCGCTGCTCGCCGGAGTTCAGGCGAAGGGAGACGTAGCCCTGGTCGCGGCCGACGATCTGCGCGTAGGCGCCGGCGGAGCGGGCGATCACGCCTCCCTTGCCGATCTTCATCTCGACGTTGTGCACGATCGTGCCGATCGGGATGCTGGCGAGCGGCATGGCGTTGCCGGGCTTCACGTCGACCTGGACGCCGGCGACGACCTCGTCGCCGATCGTCAGTCGCTGCGGAGCGATGATGTAGGCCTGCTCGCCGTCCGCGTACTTGATCAGCGCGATGAAGCTCGTGCGGTTCGGATCGTATTCGAGACGCTCGACCTTGCCCGGGACGTCGAGCTTGCGGCGCTTGAAGTCGATGATGCGGTAAGACTGCTTGTGACCGCCGCCGCGGAAGCGCACGGTCACCCGGCCCGCGTTGTTGCGGCCGCCCTTCTCGGGTCGCCCGACGGTCAGCGCCTTGAGGGGCTTGCCCTTGTGGAGCTCCCTGCGGTCGACGATCGCCAGCTGCCGCAGGCCCGGCGTCATCGGTTTGTAGGTTTTGAGAGCCATGGTCTTTTGCGTCCTCACAGACCCGTGGTCACGTCGATGCGGTTACCGTCCGCAAGGGTGACGACCGCCTTCTTCATGTCCTGCTGCCGGCCGCGGATGCCGCGGAAGGTCTTGGTCTTGCCCTTGCGCAGAAGGGTGTTGACCGCGATCACTTTCACATCGAACAGCTTCTCGATCGCTTCCTTGATCTGCGGCTTGGTGGCGTTGCGCGCGACCCTGAAGACGAACTGGTTGCTTTCCGAGGCGAGCGTCGCCTTCTCGGTGATCACCGGCGCGATGATCGTGTCGTAATGGCGAGCGTCCCTATTCATTTGAACCGCGCCTCCAGCGCTTCGACCGCGGCCTTGGTCAATACGAGCTTTTCGCGGCGCATGATGTCGTACACGTTGACGCCCTGGACCGGCAAAACGTCGATCTGGGGCAGGTTGCGCGCGGCCAGGGCGAAGTTCTCGTGCACCTGCGCGCCGTCGACGATGAGGGCGTTCTTCAGCGACGCCTTTGCGAAGGAGTCGCGCAGCGCCTTCGTCTTGCCCTCGGCGAGTTCAGCGCTCTCCCACACCACGAGGCCGCCGTCGCGGACCTTGGCGGAAAGCGCATGGCGCAGAGCGAGAGCGCGCACCTTCTTTGGCAGGCCATGCGCGTGGCTGCGCACGACCGGCCCCATCGCGCGTCCGCCGCCGCGGAATTGAGGCACGCGGCGGGAGCCGTGACGGGCGCCGCCAGTGCCCTTCTGCTTGTACATCTTCTTGCCGGTGCGATTGATCTCGCCGCGGCCGAGCGTCTTGTGGTCGCCGGCCTGCCGCTTGGCAAGCTGCCAGCGCACCATGCGCGCGATGATATCGGCGCGCGGCTCGAGACCGAAGACCGCGTCGTCGAGCTCGAGAGAGCCGGCGGTGGATCCGTCCATCGACGTCGTGTCGTACTTCATGAGCGTCATTCTTTCTTCGGCGCTTCGGCGCGAGCGGCCTCGGCGTGGATACGGAACTTGCCGGGAATCGGCGCGTCCTTCGGAAGCGGCTTCTTCACTGCGTCGCGCACGGCGATCCAGCCGCCGGAGTGGCCTGGCACCGAGCCCTGAACCAGGATGAGGCCGCGCTCGACGTCGGTCTGCACGACCCGCAGGTTCTGGGTCGTCACCTTCTCCACGCCCATGTGGCCGGGCATCTTCTTGTTCTTCCAGGTCTTGCCGGGATCCTGGCGGCCACCCGTCGATCCGATCGACCGGTGCGAGATCGACACGCCGTGGGTCGCCCGCAGGCCGCTGAAGTTCCAGCGCTTCATGCCGCCCGCAAAGCCCTTGCCGATCGTCACGCCAGTGACATCGACATACTGTCCGACCGTGAAATGATCGGCAGTGATCTCCGCCCCGACCGGAATCGTCTTGTCCTCGGCGACGCGGAACTCGGCGAGACGCATTTTCGGCTCGACATGCGCGACGGCGAAGCGGCCGCGCTCCGCCTTGGAGACGTTCTTGACCTTGGCCTTGCCGACGCCGAGCTGGAGGGCCGTATAGCCGTTCTTTTCCTGCGTGCGATGGGCGACGACCTGGCAGCCCGCGACCTGGAGGATGGTGACCGGCACATGATCGCCCGCGTCGGTGAAGATGCGGGACATGCCCAGCTTCTTTGCGATGATGCCTGAACGCATTGGCGTTTATCCTTCGAGAGCGCGTACGAATTCGGCCGAAGTGGCGCCCGAAAAATCCTTTAGAGCTTGATTTCGACGTCGACGCCGGCGGCGAGATCGAGCTTCATCAGCGCGTCGACCGTCTGCGGAGTGGGATCGACGATGTCGAGCACTCGCTTGTGCGTCCGAATTTCGAACTGCTCGCGCGATTTCTTGTCGACGTGCGGGGAACGGTTGACGGTGAATTTCTCGATGCGAGTCGGCAGCGGAATGGGCCCCCGGACCCTGGCGCCGGTGCGCTTGGCGGTGGACACGATCTCCTTCGTCGAGGCGTCGAGCACCCGGTGGTCGAACGCCTTGAGACGGATTCGGATGTTTTGCGTGTTCATGTGTCAATTCCTTGCCGGCGCAGGCGGGGCGCCCGAACGCCCCGCCTTCTTTTCGCTGGTCGCGAGCCTCACTCGGTGATCGATACGACGACGCCCGAGCCGACCGTGCGGCCGCCCTCGCGGATGGCGAAACGCAGCTTCTCTTCCATCGCGATCGGCACGATGAGCGACACGTCGATCGTCACGTTGTCGCCGGGCATCACCATCTCGGTGCCTTGCGGCAACTGAACGATGCCGGTCACGTCGGTGGTTCGGAAATAGAACTGCGGCCGATAGTTGCTGAAGAACGGCGTGTGGCGCCCGCCCTCCTCCTTGGTGAGGATGTAGGCCTCGGCCTTGAACTTGGTGTGCGGCTTGACCGAGCCCGGCTTGCAGAGCACCTGACCGCGCTCCACGTCCTCGCGCTTCGTGCCGCGCAGCAGGCAGCCCACGTTGTCGCCCGCCTCGCCCTGGTCGAGCAGCTTGCGGAACATCTCGACGCCGGTCACGGTCGTCTTGGCGGTCGGGCGCAGTCCGACGATCTCGACTTCCTCGCCAACCTTGATGACGCCGCGCTCGATGCGGCCGGTCACCACAGTGCCGCGGCCCGAGATCGAGAAAACATCTTCGACCGGCATCAGGAAGGGCTGGTCCTTCGGACGCTCCGGCTGCGGAATGTAGTCGTCGACCGCCTGCATGAGCTTGAGGATCGAGTCATGGCCCATCTCGGGCGACTTGCCCTCGAGCGCCATCAAGGCCGACCCCTTGACGATCGGAATATCGTCGCCGGGAAACTCGTAGCGGGAGAGGAGCTCGCGGACCTCGAGCTCGACGAGCTCGAGCAGCTCCGGGTCGTCGACCATGTCGACCTTGTTCAGGTAGACGATGAGGGCCGGAACGCCGACCTGGCGCGCGAGCAGGATGTGCTCCCGGGTCTGCGGCATCGGCCCATCCGCGGCGGAGACGACGAGGATCGCCCCGTCCATCTGCGCGGCGCCGGTGATCATGTTCTTCACATAGTCGGCGTGGCCGGGACAGTCGACGTGCGCATAGTGGCGCTTGGCCGTCTGATACTCGACGTGCGCGGTCGAGATGGTGATGCCGCGGGCCTTCTCCTCCGGCGCTTTGTCGATCTGGTCATATGCGGTGAACGTCGCCCCGCCGGTCTCTGCCAGAACCTTGGTGATCGCGGCGGTCAACGTCGTCTTGCCGTGATCGACGTGGCCGATCGTGCCGATATTGCAGTGCGGCTTGGTACGTGCAAATTTCTCCTTGGCCATGGCCGGACTCCTTCTCGTGACCCTTCTGTTTCAATGCGCGGGACGCGCCTTACTTGAACTTCTCAATGATCTCGGCGGCGATGTTCGCCGGGACCTGCTCGTAGTGATCGAACTGCATCGTGAAGTTGGCGCGGCCCTGCGTGCCCGAACGCAACTGGTTGACGTAGCCGAACATGTTCGACAGCGGCACCATCGCGTTGATGACGACGGCGTTGGCGCGCATGTCTTGACCCTGCACGTGCCCGCGACGGGAGAGGAGATCGCCCATCACGAAGCCAGTGTGCTCTTCCGGCGTCACGACTTCCACTTTCATGATCGGCTCGAGCAGAACCGAACCGCCTTTCTGCAGACCCTCGCGGAACGCGGCGCGGGAAGCGATTTCGAAGGCGAGCGCCGACGAGTCGACGTCGTGGTAGGCGCCGTCGACGAGCGTCGCCTTCACGTCGACGACGGGGAAGCCGGCGAGCACTCCCGAGCCGAGCACGCTCTGAACGCCCTTCTCGACGCCGGGGATGTATTCCTTCGGTACGGCGCCGCCCACGATCTTCGATTCGAAGGACGATCCGGCGCCGGGCTCGGCCGGCTCGAAGACGAGCTTAACCCTGGCGAACTGGCCCGAACCGCCCGTCTGCTTCCTGTGGGTGTGGTCGATCTCGGTCTTCCTGGAAAGCTTCTCGCGATAGGCGACCTGCGGCGGCCCGATGTTGGCGTCGACCTTGTAGGTGCGCTTGAGGATGTCGACCTTGATGTCGAGATGCAGTTCGCCCATGCCCTTGAGAATGGTCTGGCCGGACTCGGGGTCGGTCGAGACGCGGAAAGACGGGTCCTCGGCGGCGAGCTTCGACAGCGCGACCCCGAGCTTCTCCTGGTCCGCCTTCGACTTCGGCTCGATGGCGATTTCGATGACCGGCTCGGGAAACTCCATCTTCTCGAGGATGACCGGCTTGTGAGGATCGCACAGCGTGTCGCCGGTGCGGGTGTCCTTGAGGCCCGCGAGAGCGACGATGTCGCCGGCATAGGCCTCCTTGATGTCCTCGCGGTTGTTGGCGTGCATCAGGAGCATGCGGCCGACGCGTTCGCGCTTGTCCTTCGTCGAGTTGACGATCGAGGCGCCCGATTCGATCTTTCCGGAGTACACGCGGCAGAAGGTGATGGTGCCGACGAACGGGTCGTCCATGATCTTGAAAGCGAGCATGGAAAACGGCTCGGAGTCGCTCGGCATCCGCACGATCTCCTTGCCGGTGGCGACGTCGTGGCCCTTGATGCCGCCGCGGTCGACGGGCGAGGGCAGATAGTCGACCACAGCGTCGAGCAGCGGCTGCACGCCCTTGTTCTTGAACGCCGACCCGCACATCACGGGCACGAACGTGATTTGTCTGACCGCCTTGCGGATCATGGCCTTCAGGGTGTCAATGTCCGGCTCGTGGCCGTCGAGATAGGCGGCCATCACGTCATCGTCGAGCTCGACCGCCGCCTCGATCAGGGCGTGCCGATATTCCTCCGCCCTCGCCCTGAGGTCGGTCGGAATCTCTTCGTCGTGGTATCGCGCGCCGAGGCCCTCCTCATCCCAGACGATCGCCTTCATCCTCAGAAGATCGATGACGCCCTTGAAACTGGACTCGGAACCGATCGGCAATTGGATGCAGACCGGAAGACCGCCGACCTTGGTCGTGATGTCCTCGACGCAACGGAAGAAGTCGGCGCCGATCTTGTCCATCTTGTTGACGAACACGATGCGCGGCACGCTGTACTTATCGGCCTGGCGCCAGACGGTCTCGGTCTGCGGCTCGACCCCCTGGTTGCCATCGAGCACGCAGACCGCGCCGTCGAGCACGCGCAGCGAACGCTCGACCTCGATGGTGAAATCGACGTGGCCGGGCGTGTCGATGATATTGAGGCGCTTGTCCCGCCAGAACGTCGTCGTCGCGGCAGAGGTGATCGTGATCCCCCGCTCCTGCTCCTGCTCCATCCAGTCCATGGTCGCGGCGCCGTCGTGAACTTCGCCGATCTTGTGCGACTTGCCGGAGTAGTAGAGGATCCGCTCGGTCGTCGTCGTCTTTCCGGCGTCGATGTGAGCCATGATGCCGAAATTGCGGTAGTCCTCGATTGCGTGGCTGCGCGCCATGATCCTGATCCCGTTTGCGTGGATGGCGGCTGCTCACCAGCGGTAATGGGCGAATGCGCGGTTCGCCTCCGCCATGCGGTGGGTGTCCTCACGCTTCTTCACCGCCGCGCCGCGATTGTTTGATGCGTCGAGCAGCTCGGAGGACAGGCGGTCGATCATGGTCTTGTCGTTGCGGTCGCGCGCGGCGGCGATGATCCAGCGGATCGCCAGCGCCTGCCGGCGATCGGTGCGCACTTCGACCGGAACCTGATAGGTCGCGCCGCCGACGCGCCGCGAGCGTACCTCGACCGCCGGGGCGACGTTCTCCAGCGCCTGCTTGAACACCGCGAGTGGATCGCTCCTGACTTTGGCCTCGACGTTGTCGAGCGCGCCGTAGACGATCTTCTCCGCGACCGACTTCTTGCCTTCGTACATGATGGTGTTCATGAACTTGGCGACCACGACGTCGCCGTACTTGGCGTCCGGGATGATCTCCCGTTTCTCCGCGGAATGGCGGCGAGACATGGCCTGCTCCTGATCCTGAAACTCTGGCTATTTCGGACGCTTCGCGCCATACTTCGAGCGGCGCTGCTTGCGGTCCTTGACGCCCTGCGTGTCGAGCACGCCGCGCAGAATGTGATAGCGCACTCCGGGGAGGTCCTTGACGCGGCCGCCGCGGATCATGACGACCGAGTGCTCCTGGAGGTTGTGGCCCTCGCCGGGAATGTAGCCGATGACCTCGAAGCCGTTGGTCAGGCGCACCTTGGCGACCTTGCGCAACGCCGAGTTCGGCTTCTTGGGCGTCGTCGTATAGACGCGCGTGCAGACGCCGCGCTTCTGCGGGCTCGCCTCGAGATGGCGGGCCTTCTCGCGGTAGATCTTCGGTCGCCGCGGCTTGGCGATCAGCTGGTTTATCGTCGGCATGCTCAGCCCTTAACTTCCCGTTCCTTTGTGTCGGGCCGCGAAGCCCGACGAAAATCTTTCGCCCATCGCCGCGCGATAGCCTCAGCCAACGCGCGAAACCAACGGCGCCCGTGAAACCCGATCCGGGTTTGGGCGCCGCCGAAAGCAGAGGGCCACGGGCGAAACCGCGGTCGTGCGAAACAGAACCAGCCCCGGTGGGGCCGGAAATGGCTCGTCGATGAGATCGTCAGCGTTTAGAGCCGTTGGGTATCGAACGCGTCGTCCAATACAGCGAAGCTCTACGACCTGCCGAAAGTGCGGGCTGTATATTCGGCGCTTCCGTCGTCGTCAACCCCCTTGTGAGCGGGAAAATCGGGAGAAAAAGCGCCCTAATGGACGCCGCAGGCGATCGGCGCGCGCTCGGTTGCGATTACACTTTCATCGACGCCGGGCGCGGCCAACGGCTGAGATCGACGTCTTCGCCGCGGACCAAGAAAATCGCAGCCAGCATCACGACATTCGCCGCCATCACGTAATAGGTCGAGGCGAGCGGATCGCCCGTAACGCCGACCAGCCACGTGACGATGTAAGTCGCGGTTCCGCCAAAGATCGCGACCCCCAGCGAATATGTGAAAGCTAGGCCGGTCGAACGGACGGGCGCGGGAAAGATGAGCGGGATGAGGATGACCCCGACGGCGGCGCTCATCGCATGGAGCAGGCTCAGAATGGCGATCGCCGCGACGAGCGTCGCCACCCCCGGATTGGCGACGAGGAATGACATCACCGGAAACAGCGCGATCATGAAAAGAATCCGCGGCGCGACCGCGACTTTCTTCAGCCCCCACCGGTCCGCCATTTCGCCGCCTGCCAGCGCCCCGAGGCAGCCGGTGATCCCGAGGATGACGGAGCCCAGCATGCCGACCGACGGCGGCAGATGCAGGGTCCGGATCGCGTAGGGCGTCATGATGATCAGGAAATACTGGGTGATCGTCGCGCCCGAGATGAGCGCGAGGCCGAGCAAGATGCGCGACCAGCTCGTCCGCAGCACGGTCGACAGAATATGAGCCGCGCGCCTCCGCCGGATCGCCGACGGGTCGAGGGTCTCGTCGAGCCTGCTGCGCATGTAGAGCCCGACGGGTGCGATGAGCACGCCGATCGCAAAGGGAACGCGCCAGCCCCAGCCGGCGTAGCTCGCCTTCGAAAGCGCGAGCGCGAGCAGGACGCCGATGATTCCGCTGGCGAGAGCGCCCAGATTCTGGCTTGCGAGCTGCCAGCTCGCAAAGAGCATGCGACGGCCCGGAGGCGCGGCCTCCAGGACGAACATCGTGGCGGGGCCGACCTCCCCTCCAACCGAGAAGCCCTGCAACAGACGGGCCAAAATCAGGAGAACGGGGGCCCAGGGGCCGATCGAGGCGTAGCCAGGCGTGAGCGCGATCATCGCACAGCCGATCGCCATCAGGGCGATCGCCAGGGTCATGGCCGGCTTCCGCCCGGCGCGATCGCCGTAGGCGCCGAGCAGCGCCCCGCCGAGCGGCCGGGCGATGAAGCCCACGCCGAAGGTCGCCGCGGACGCGAGATCGCTGACCAAGGGATTGCTCGAGGGGTAGAAAGCCGCGCCGATCAGGTCGAGATACGTCGCGTAGACAGTGAAATCGAAAAATTCGAAGCCGTTGCCGAGCACGGCCGCGAAGACGCCTTTGGCGCCGATCGGACGAACGGCGCCCATTGCGGCGGCGACCTGCATGAGCGATTCCTCCCTGTCTTCTGGCCTCGCAAGGCGCGCTACTCGCGACCTACGGAAGTCGTCCGCCTTGAAACGTCGATCCGCCGCCGGATGCGCCGAGCAACGCGTCGGCCCTCGCGAAGACCACTTCGCATACAACGCCCTCGGGACGAAATCGAACCTTGGCTTCTCCACCGCAAGCGGCGAAGGCGCGGTCCAACAGACGCGTTCCAAAGCCGTCTCTTTCCGGCGCCGAGACGGTGGGGCCGCCGGATTCCGTCCATATCAGGCGCACGAAGGCCGGGTGGTCGCGATCGGCAAACCAGCGGATCGCGATCTTCCCATGCGATGCGGTCAGCGCGCCGTATTTCATCGCGTTGGTCGCAAGTTCGTGAAGCGCCATGTTGAGCGCAAGCGCCGTATCCGGGGTCACTTTGACCTGGCCGCCGTCGATCTGGAAGCGCGTCCGCTCCGCGCTGAGATGCGGTTCCAGCGTGCTCCGGACCACCTCCTCGACGTCCGCCTCCGACCAGGCGCCCGCGCTGAGCAGATCGTGTGCGCGAGACAGCGCGTGCAATCGCGCGGACAGCTTGTGGCGGAACTCGGCCGCCGACGAAGCCCCGCGCTCCGCCTGAACGACCATCGCGATCACGGAGGCGAGCAGGTTCCTTACCCGGTGGTTCAGTTCAGCCAGCAGCAGCTTCTGGGCCTCGTCCGCACGTCTTCGGGCCGAGACGTCCTGCACCGTCACGACGAGCCCGTCGCCGAGCCTCGCCACCGTGCTGTGAAACCAGCGCCCGCCCAGTTCGTACTCGGCCTCCGACGTCTTTCCGGTCTCGAAGACCCGCACGTAGCGAGCAAAGAGCTGCGGGTGGTTGCGCGCTTGCGGTAGGCGCTGCAGAAGCCTTGCGCCGGCGACGTCAGCTGGCCTACTCCGCATGATCGCGCAGGCCGTCGGATTGGCGTACGGTATTCGAAGTCGACGATCCGGCCGTGCCGGTCGACCGCCGCGCGATAAATCACCACTCCCTCAATGGAGATGTCCTGCACGGCCTTGAACAGAGGATCCGCCGCCGGCGCCCGGGCGCGCCAGTTCGAGCCGAGAATGGCCACCGTCAGAGCCGAGCTCGCGCCAAACAGGGCAAGCTCGGCCAGCCCTCCGCCGGAGGCAAGGCCGCCCTTCCAAAGCGACCAATCCGCGAACACGCTGACGACGAGGGCGAGGACGCCCGGACCGGGACCGAGCAGAGTGCTTCCCACGATCGCGGGCATGTACAAAACGGTGGCGGCCGCGCCCGGCGCCCACCAATGCAAGAGAGCGGCCTGCGCAAGCGCCGCGATCGCGGCGAGGAGGCAGGCGACGGCGTAGGGTCGCAAGCGGAACTTGAGAGCTGCCCATTCCAACCGAGTGTCCCCGCTGCGCAAACGTCTTCGCCGTCATCCGGCGCGAGGCCGCTTCACGCGCCGGCGCGCGCGCCGAAAAAAGGAGTATGGACTTCCCCTGAAAAGCCGAATGAGTCCGATGTCAAGAACGCCTGGATGCATCCGCCTTTTCTCGGATCCCTGCACCCGGAATCGCGCCGGTGAAAGCCTCGCTTGCGCGCCGAAAGCGTCGGACGGGCGACGTATCAGGGCGCGAGTTGTCCCCGCATTTGGCCGAACAGGGAACTTCAATTCCCTGATGGGCCGAAAAATATCCCTGTTCGCCCGCGTAGGGAATTTTACCGGAACCAGCTAGAGTCATTGGGGCTTTTCGGCGCCGTTTCTGCCCGAATCAGCCGGAATTCAAAAGGTTCGCTGCTTTTTCCCAGCGGCAGGGAATTGGGGCGCCCGGCTGGGCGAACTGCAACAGCTCCGGCGATCATGTGGGATCGGCGTTGGAGTCACAAACGAGCGCCCTTGTTCGCCGACGCCGCACCGGTGTCGCCCGCCGTGGCAAGGGATGTAGTCCTCCGAACCGGCCTTCGAGCACGTTTTCGAATCCCAGCCCGCTCCTCCCAACCTTGATATTGCGGCATTCCCCTGCTTTGATCGTTTGGTCCTGAAGCGCCCGAAGGTTGGGGCGGCTCGGCGCAGGGCTAGCGGACATGAGAGCGATATCCGAGCATCTGGAGGACGCGGCTGAGGCATCGTCGCTGAAGAATTGGTCCGCCCGGATCACACTGATCGTCGCGGTGCTCCTGGTCATTGCGAAACTGGCAGGCTGGCTGATCACCGGTTCGATGGCCCTTCTGGCCTCGGCAATCGACTCGCTGGTCGACACCGGCGCGAGCGTCGTCACGCTCCTAGGCGTCCACTACTCCCAGCAGCCGCCCGATCGCGAGCACCGCTTCGGGCACGGCAAGGGCGAGGCGGTGGCCGCCTTCACCCAGGCGAGCTTTCTTGCAGGCGCGGCTTTCGTGGTGGCGTTCCAGTCGGTCGAGCGACTCGTCTTTCCGGTGCCCCTCGACTCGCTCGAGGCAGGCTTTGTGTTGATCGGCGGAAGCCTCGTCACGGCCTGTGGGCTGGCGGCGATGCAAACTTGGGTGGTGCGCAAGACCGGATCGATCGCGATCGCGGCGGACCGGGCGCATTATTTGGCGGACATCGCGCTGAACGCGGTTGTTCTCATTGCGCTCGGAGTGGTGCAATGGACGGGATGGATCCGCGCCGATCCGGCCTTCGCCTTCGTCATCTCGGGCTATATGCTGTGGAGCGCCAACGCCATCGTGCGTGAGGCCCTGGAGCAGTTGCTGGACCAGGAGTTGCCGAGCGAGGACCGACGCCGCATCAAGGTTGTGGTGCGCGCTTGCCCCGGCGTACGCGATATTCACGATTTGCGCACTCGGTTCTCCGGCGACCGCACGTTCGTCGAATATCACCTTGAGGTCGATCCCGGGCTCACCGTCGACATCGGCCACGCGATCGGCGACGCGACCGAGGTTGCGGTCCAAAATCTTCTGCCTGGAACCGTCGAGGCCACCGCGCATGTCGAACCGCACGGAATCGACGACCCGCGCCTCGATGATGCGGTCGCGCAGAAGCCGTGAGCAGCGTGAGGTCGCGCAGCGCCGCCCGACGAGAACGTGGCCTCACAAGGAGCGCCCGGCCATAGCCTACGTTCCGCTCTGCCCCCAATTTTTTCAGCGAAACGTGACCGAGGCCGCGCCCGGCCTGATCGGGGTGCGGCTCACCGTCGAGGGCGTCGGCGGCCTCATCGTCGAAACCGAGGCCTACGACGCGACCGACCCGGCGGCGCATTCCTTCCGCGGGCCGACCATGGCCAACATGGCGATGTTCGGGCCGCCCGGCCATGCGTATGTCTACCAAAGCTACGGCACAAATTGGCGCCTCAACTTCGTATGCGGTCCAGAACCCGGCGCAGCCGTGCTGATCCGGGCGCTCGAGCCGACTGACGGCCTCGATGTGATGGCGGCCAGGCGCAAGACGACGGATATCCGCAAGCTCTGCTCGGGCCCCGGCCGCCTCTGCCAGGCG
>DASRSL010000118.1:0-12899 GCA_035656495.1 Roseiarcus sp. | reverse complement strand
CGCCGTCGGGCGTGGTCGCGAACATGAGGACCGCCGATGGCATCAGCTGCGTCTGGCCGATCTCGCCCGCCCAGGCGCCGCGCAATTGTTTGGGATGCTGGACGACCCCGCGCTCGACCAGCATCAAGGCGTCGATCAGTTCGGCGCGGAAGCGGTCTGGGCGGCGGCAGTCCCAGGCGAGGGTGGCGAGCGCACGGAAAGTCGGAAACGAGCCGTTGTCGGCGCCGAAACTGGTTTCGAGACCCCAGATCGCCACCAGCACCGGCCCCGGCACGCCGAAGCGCTGCTCGATCTTGGTCAGCGGCCCTGCATGCGCCCTGAGCATCGCCTTGCCCCTCGCGATCCCGCCCGGGGTAATGTGACTTGCGGCGAACCCGGCGAAGTTATGCCCGAACGCTGCGACGCCGTGATCATGAGCCTTCACGGAAGGGTCGTAGGCGACGTCTTCGAGCGCAGCTTCTATGACCCCGGGCGAGACGCCGTCACGCGTCGCCACTTGCTTGAAGGAGCTCAGCCATGCGTCAAACCCTTCGGCGCCCCTGCCGCAATTCTCCGCGCGCGCCGACGAAAGGCCGAGGGCCGTCGCGGCTGCGGCGGCGAAGACGAGGGCTTTCAGGTCACATGCTCCCACTGGCGGCTCCTTGCTCGGCTCTTCCCCCCTTCCGGGGAACCCTATAGTCCTCCAGGGCATAACTCACGAAGTCAAAATCTTCACGGATCTTCTCATGCCCACGTCTCAGCGCAATCTCCCACATATCGACCCGACGAAGCTCGACAAGCTCGCGGAAGTCGCGATCAGAGTCGGATTGCGGCTCGAGCCGGGGCAAGACCTGTTCCTCACAGCCCCCCTCGCCGCGCTGCCTTTGGCGCGCAGGATAGCAGAACAGGCCTATAAGGCGGGCGCGGGCCTCGTGACGCCGATCTTTTCCGACGAGGCGATGACGCTCGCGCGATTCCGCTACGCGCCGGACGAAAGCTTCGAGCGCGCGCCGGGCTGGCTTTACGAGGGCGTCGCCAAGGCGTTCGCGGTCAATACGGCGCGGCTCGCCATCGTCGGCGAGGACCCCATGCTGCTCGCCCAGGAGGATCCCGCCAAGGTCTCGCGCGCCAACAAGGCCAACTCCATCGCCTATAAGCCCGCCTTGGACAAAATCGCCGGCTTCGACATCAATTGGAACATCGTCGCCTATCCGACCCTCTCTTGGGCCAAGCGGGTCTTCCCAGGCGAAGAGGACGACGTCGCCGTCGGCAAGCTCGCGGAGGCGATCTTCGGCGCCTCGCGGGTCGGCGACGACGATCCGGTCGCCGCCTGGGCGGCGCACAACGCCGCTCTTGGCCGCCGGAGAGATTGGCTGAACGGCAAGAAATTTCGCGCGCTGCACTATTCCGGGCCGGGCGCGGATCTCACGATCGGGCTCGCCGACGGCCACGAGTGGCAGGGGGGCGCCGCGACGGCGAAGAACGGCGTCGAGTGCAATCCGAACATCCCGACCGAGGAGGTGTTCACGGCGCCCCACGCGCGCCGCGTCGAGGGGCGTGTCGTCAGCACCAAGCCTCTGTCTTATCAGGGCTCGCTGATCGACGGCATCGCCGTCAGATTCGAGGCTGGGCGCATCGTCGAGGCGACGGCCGCGCGCAGCGAGGATGTGCTGAAAAAGGTTTTGGATAGCGACGAAGGGGCCCGGCGGCTCGGCGAAGTCGCGCTCGTGCCGCACTCCTCGCCCATCTCGAAAAGCGGTCTCATGTTCTTCAACACGCTCTTCGACGAGAACGCCGCCTGCCACGTCGCCATCGGACAATGCTATTCGAATTGCTTTGTCGACGGCGCGACCCTGAGCCCCGAGGAGATCGCCGCGCGGGGAGGCAACACGAGCATGATCCATATCGACTGGATGATCGGCTCGGGTGCGCTCGACATCGACGGCCTCGACGAGGCCGGCGCCCGCACGCCCGTCTTCCGCAAAGGCGAGTGGGCCTGAACCTCCGCCGGCGAGACCAGGTTGAACGCTGACGAGCCTTGACCGTCGCCGATCGATCCGGCATCCGACCTCGCGCCCTGTCCCCATTCGCCTGCGACGGGACAGTCGCAGACTGTCGGAGCGAGGGAATGGACTGGCTGCTTTGGCTCAAAGCCCTACACATCATCGCCGTCATCGCCTGGATGGCCGGCATGCTCTATCTGCCGAGGCTGTTTGTCTATCACGCCGAAGCGCCCATCCCGTCGGCAATGTCGGATACCTTCAAGATCATGGAAAGACGCCTTCTCAAGGCGATTATCAATCCGTCCATGATCGTCGTGTTCATCACCGGGCCTATTCTAGCGTATCTGACCGGATACTGGCAGGCGCCCTGGCTGCAGGTGAAATTCATACTGGTGCTCGGCCTTGCCGCGCTGCACGGCTATTTTGCGCGACATGTGAAAAGTTTTGCACTGGACGAAAACCATCGACCGCCGCGCTTCTTTCGCGTCCTCAACGAGGTTCCAACCGTCTTGATGATTCTTATCGTCATTCTGGTCGTGGTGAAACCGTTCTAGCTCTAGCGCCTCCGGGCGCCCAAAGGGCAGTGGACGGCCGGTCGATCAATAGGGCAGACCGACGTAATTCTCCGCCAGCGCGGTCTGCGCAGCCGTCGAACTGAACAGATATTGAAGCTCCGCGGCCTGCATTTTTTGTTCGAAGCCGCTCGATTCCGGGAATTGATGAAGCAATTGGGTCATCCACCAGGAGAATCGTTCCGCCTTCCAGACCCGGGCGAGGGCCCTTTCGGCATAGGCGTCGAGGCCGGCGTTCGAATCTCGTCTGTAGCGTTCGATCAGCGCTTGCGAGAGATAAGCGACGTCGCCGGCAGCGAGGTTGAGGCCCTTGGCGCCTGTCGGCGGCACAATATGCGCCGCATCGCCCGCCAAAAACAGCCGGCCAAACCGCATCGGCTCGGCGACAAAGCTGCGCAATGGAGCGATGCTCTTCTCGATCGACGGGCCGGTCTGAAGCGCGCCCGCGGCCAGCGGATCGATCCGGCGCTTGAGCTCTTCCCAGAATTTCTCGTCGGACCAATCGTCGACATGCTCGTGGAGGCGGCATTGAAGATAGTATCGGCTGCGGGTCGTCGAGCGCATCGAACAGAGAGCAAAACCGCGGCGATGGTTGACGTAGATCAGCTCGTGTGAGACCGGCGGCTTGTCGACGAGGATGCCGAGCCAGCCGAACGGGTAGACGCGCTCGTAGACCTGCAACAGGTTTTCCGGGATGGTTCGACGACTGGCTCCATGGAACCCGTCGCAGCCGGCGACATAGTCGCAGTCCACCGCAAACGATTGCCCGTCCTTCTTGTAGCGGACGCTCGGATGGTGCGTCCCGATATCCTGGATGCTGACATCGAGCGCTTCGTAGACGGACGGCGCGCCGCTCGCCGCTCGCGCCTCCATCAGATCGCGCGTCACCTCGGTCTGGCCATAGACCATGACCGTCTTGCCGGTGAGCCCCTTGAAATCGATGCGACGCCTAACGCCGTCAAAGGCGATTTCGATTCCGTCGTGAACGAGACCCTCACGATGCATGCGGGCCCCCGCGCCGGCGTCTTCGATCAGTGCGACCGGGCCTTGCTCGAGCACTCCGGCGCGAATGCGGCCGAGCACATAGGCCTGAGACTTCTGTTCGAGTATGATCGTGTCGATCCCGGCCTTTGCGAGGAGCTGCCCGAGGAGGAGGCCGGATGGGCCGGAGCCGATGATGACGACCTGAGTTCGCACGACGCTCCTCGGGACAGCGACAAGCAGGTCTTCTATCGGTCGCGTTCACCTCTAGTCAGACACAATTCAGCGACGGCCGCCAGCGCATTGCGTGTCTTCGTTGAAAAGCCGTTCGCGGCGGTGACGACGGGGTCGGTTTCCGCTTCGCTCGCTGCGCCGGGCGAAACGCCGCCGACCGGATGGGCCGTGCAGGGCAATTATCGGCGGCGCAAGTTTGTCCGTGAATTTGACAATGTGATGCGGCATAAAAAGTTGATTTCGCACGCGGCGGTGGCCCGCCTCGAAATCGCCGTCCGGATTGCTACGCCGGAGCAGGTCCGGCGCAGGGGCGAGGCTGCGCGGCTGGCCGGGAGGACTGGAGCCTCGCCAAAACGCGGCGCCGCGATGACCCGGGTGAACGCGACCGGGTCGGCGACGCGTTGAAGGGAGCGGGCAGTGGACGCAAAATGCTGAAGACGCACGCCTATCCGCGCTTCGACTACACACCCTCCGCCGATCAGCGAAGCGGCGTGACGCGCCGCCATGTGGTCGTGATCGTCGGTGCGGGGCCCGTCGGGCTCACCGCGGCGCTCGACTGCGCCGCCCGCGGCATTCAGGCGATGGTGCTGGACGACAACGACACCGTCTCGATGGGCTCCCGCGCGATCTGCTACGCCAAGCGGCCGCTGGAGATTTGGGATCGGCTCGGCTGCAGCGAGCGGCTGCTGGCCAAGGGCGTGAACTGGAAAGTCGGCAAAGTCTTTTTCCGCGACCGGCTGTCCTACCGGTTCGACCTTTTGCCGGAAACGGACCACAAGATGCCGGCGATGATCAATCTCCAGCAATATTACCTGGAGGAATTCTTGGTCGATCAGCTGCGCAAGCAGCGGCGGGTGGAGCTGCTCTGGAAGCACAAGGTCGTCGGCCTGGCCCAGGAAAAGGACCACGCGCTTTTGACCGTTGAGACGCCTGCAGGCGAGTTCGCCATGGAGGCCGACTGGGTGATCGCCTGCGACGGCGCCAACAGCGACGTGCGCGAGCTGGTCGGCGGCGCCTTTACAGGCCATTTCTTCCAGGACCGCTTCCTGATCGCCGACGTGGTGATGAAGGCGGATTTCCCCGTCGAGCGCTGGTTCTGGTTCGACCCGCCCTTTCATCCGGGCCAATCTGCTTTGCTGCATCGGCAGGCCGACGACGTGTGGCGCATCGACTTCCAGCTCGGCCGGGACGCCGACGCGGCGGCGGAGAAGGAACCCGAGCGCGTCATCCCGCGAGTCCGCGCGATGCTGGGCGACAATCGGCCGTTCGAGCTCGAATGGGCCTCAGTCTATCAGTTCGCCTGCCGGCGCATTGACAACTTCCGCTACGGCCGCGTGTTGTTCGCCGGCGATGCGGCGCATCAGGTTTCGCCCTTCGGCGCGCGCGGCGCCAATTCCGGCGTGCAGGACATCGACAACCTCATTTGGAAGCTGAAGCTCGTGCTCGACGGCGACGCGCCCGCTGGCCTGCTCGACACCTATCACGAGGAACGCGCCGTGGCCGCCGACGACAACCTGCTCAACTCCACGCGCTCGACCGACTTCATCTCACCCAAGAGCGCGGCCAGCCGCCGCTATCGCGATGCGGTGCTGGAGCTGGCCGAGGACAACTCATTCGCCCGGCCGCTGGTCAACAGCGGGCGCCTGTCCAAGCCGACGCCCTATGTTCGCTCCTCGCTGAACACACCGGACGTGGATAGTTTTTCGGGCCGCATGCGGCCCGGCACGAATTGCGACGACGCGCCCGTCATGCATCACGGCGCGGAGGGGTGGCTCCTCAACGCGCTCGGCGAGGGTTTCACGGTCCTGACTTTTGGCGCCGCGCCCGTGCGGGAAGTGGCGTCGGGCCGCGTTCGCGCCACGGTGATCTCTGTCGGCGAAAGCGTGGTCGACCGCAAAGGCGCGCTCGCCGAACGCTACGACGGCCGGCCTGGCGTCAGCTACTTGATCCGGCCCGACCAGTACGTCGCCGCGCGCTGGCGAAGCTTCGACCAGGCGAAGATCGAGCGCGCGTTGGCGCGCGCCGCAAGGCGTGGAGGAGACGATGGAACTTGAGACCGCCGCCAACATCGACGATCCCGACGGCTTTTATGAGGAACTGATCGACAGCCAGCGCGATATGTCCGAGGAGGAGGCTGCGCTGATGAACTGCAAGCTCGTGCTCATTCTCGCGAACCACATCGGGGATCGCGCAGTGTTGCGCGAAGCGCTGCGCCGCGCCGGGGGACGGATCCGCTGACCTGATTCCTCGATTGCGGCGGCGCAGCCAGACGGCCCCGCCAAGAACAGGAGCATTTCCCATGCCCGGTTTCGCCAGCACTACCGACCTCGCTGACAAGACGGTATCCTTCGACGAGCTCGGCCCCGGCCTCTACGGCTATACCGCCGAAGGCGATCCCAATTCCGGCGTCGTGGTCGGCGACGACGGCGTGCTGGTGGTCGACGCGCAGGCGACGCCCAGCATGGCCGCCGACGTCGTCGCGCGAATCCGCGAGGTGACGGACAAGCCGGTCACCCATCTCGTGCTCAGCCACTACCACGCCGTGCGCGTCTTGGGGGCGGCGGGCTATCCAGGAGCCGAGATCATCGCCTCGGACGCCACGCGGGAGCTCATCGCCGAGCGCGGCGCGGAGGACATGGCGAGCGAGATCGGCCGCTTCCCACGCCTGTTCCGCGGCAAGGAAAGCATCCCCGGCCTGACCTGGCCGGGCCTGACTTTCCACGGCCGCATGACGCTGTGGATGGGCTCCTGCGAGGTGCAGATCATCCATATCGGCCGCAGCCATACTGCCGGCGACACGGTGGTGTGGCTGCCGAAGGAGAAGGTGCTCTTTGCCGGCGACGCAGTCGAGTTCGGGGCGACGCCCTATTGCGGCGACGCGCACTTCTCCGACTGGCCGAGGACGCTCGCCGCCATCAAGGCGCTCGGCGCTGAGCGCCTTGTCCCCGGCCGGGGGCCAAGCCTGATCGGCGCCGCCGAAGTCACGGAAGCGATCGCAGGGACGTCGGACTTCACCAGCGACCTGTTCGCCGTCGCTCGCGCCGGCGTGGCGAAGGGGGCGACGCTCAAGCAGACCTACGACGAGGCGATGGCGGCGATGCGGCCGAAATACGGGCGCTGGGTGATCTTCGACCACTGCATGCCCTTCAACGTCAGCCGCGCGTACGACGAGGCGCAGGGCGTCGAGCATCCGCGCATCTGGACCGCCGAGCGGGACGTGGAGATGTGGCGTGCGCTGGAGCGGGGGGCGACGTGAAGTCGGCTGAAATCGAGGGCTGAGGAAGCAAGGCCTGGGCTGATGTCCACGGCCTTTTCGAGCGACAGGAGACCCGCCATGGACGCGGTCCGTTACATGTCCGGTTTTGGCAACGGCTTCGAGACCGAAGCGCTACCTGGCGCTCTGCCGATGGGCCGAAACTCGCCGCAGCGCTGCGCCTACGGGCTCTACGCCGAGCAGCTCAGCGGCTCGCCATTCACCGCGCCTCGCGCCAGCAACGAGCGCTCGTGGCTCTACCGCATCCGACCGACGGTCGCGAACTGGGGACGGTTCGAACGGATCGACGCGCGCTTCTGGCGCTCCGCGCCGTGCGCCGAAGTCGATCTGCCGCCGGCTCCGCAACGCTGGAGTCCTCTGCCTATCCCGAATGAGAAGCTATCCTTCATCGAGGGCATGCACACCATCACCACTGCGGGCGACGCCGGCGCCGCCGGCATGGCCGCGCATGTCTATCTCGCCACCCGCTCGATGCAGGACGAGTATTTCTACAACGCGGACGGCGAGATGCTGGTCGTGCCGGAGCAGGGCGGCCTGCGCCTGCGCACCGAATTCGGTATCATCGACATCGCGCCGGGCGAGATCGCCGTGATCCCGCGCGGCGTAAAGATGCGGGTCGAACTGCACGCCGCATCGGCGCGCGGCTATGTCTGCGAGAATTACGGCGGCGCCTTCCGGCTGCCCGAGCGCGGACCGATCGGCGCCAACTGCCTCGCCAATCAGCGCGACTTTCTGACCCCGGTCGCCGCCTACGAGGACCGCGCGACGGCGAGCCTGCTGCATGTAAAATGGGGCGGCGTCTTGTGGCGCGCGGAGATCGAGCGATCGCCGCTCGACGTCGTCGCCTGGCACGGCAATTACGCACCCTGCAAATACGACTTGCGCCGCTTCTCGCCGGTCGGCCCGGTGCTTTTCGACCATGCCGACCCGTCGATCTTCACGGTGCTGAGCTCGCAATCGGCGACGCCGGGAACGGCGAATGTGGACTTCGTCGTATTCCCCGACCGCTGGCTGGTGGCCGAGAACACGTTCCGCCCGCCATGGTACCACATGAACGTCATGAGCGAGTTCATGGGCCTGATCTACGGGGCCTATGACGCTAAGCGCGAGGGTTTCGTGCCGGGCGGCTTCTCGCTGCACAACACCATGCTGCCGCACGGGCCGGACGTGGACGCCTTCACGAGCGCGAGCGCCGCCGACCTCCGGCCGCACAAGCTCCAATCCACAATGGCCTTCATGTTCGAGACCTGCTTCCGGCAGCGCGTCACGGAATTCGCGGCGAACCATCCTTCGCGCCAGATCGAGTACCAGAACTACGGCGCGAGCTTGCGCACCTTGTTCGATGCTTCGCGGCGCGAGGCCTGACGCGATCGACATAACACGCGATCGTGGTCGGGGAGCCGCTCGCATCGGGCAAAGGCTATCCTGCTGCTTCGTCGTGAGGAGAGTGCAATTGTCGAGGGCGACGCGGGCCACAAGGATGCTAAACGAGGCGGGCGTCGCCTTCAGCGTCGTCAGCTACGACTACGATCCCAGAGCCGAGCGGATCGGCGTTCAAGCCGCCGAGGCCCTGGATGAGCCGCCCGAGCGCGTCCTCAGGACCCTGATGGCGCTCGTCGACGGCAAGCCGGTCTGCGTGATTGCGCCGTCCGACCGGGAGGTGTCGATGAAGAGGCTCGTCGCCGCCTTCGGCGGCAAGTCGGCGCAGATGATGAAGCCGGCCGACGCGGAGCGACTGTCGGGCTACAAGGTCGGCGGGATCAGCCCGTTCGGACAGACGCGGAGGCTCCCGACTGTGATCGAAGCGCAGGCGATGGCGCAGGCCTCCGTCTTCATCAATGGCGGCCAGCGCGGACTGCAGGTGCGGCTGAACCCGCACGACGCAGCTGCGTTACTGAAGGCGATTGTCGCGCCGCTGTGCCGCTCAGACTTGGAATAGGTCTCCGACCGATATTTCGATTCCCGGCGGATCGAGCCGGAGCGCACCCCCGCCCACGACTCGCGTCGCGATAAGGTCTCGCTCGGCGCGCGCGTGATGGATGGCAAGACGCTTGTCGGGATCGACGATCAGATAATGCTTCACGCTCGCTATCCGGAAGTAGCCGGCCAATTTTGCGGAGGCGTCGATGTGGCGCGTCGAGGGAGAGAGGACTTCGACCACGATGATCGGATTCGGCGCCTCGACGGCGGAGCTGGGAAGCTTCTCGCCGCAATAGACGAGCGCGTCCGGCTCGTGGGCCGTGTCCTGATCGACCCGAACCGTCATCCCATCCGGCAGCATGTGGCAGGGAAGACCTGCCCGCCGAATCGCCGCCAACAGCGCCGTCTGGATCGCGTATTTCGCCTCGGCGCGCCCGGCGCGCTCGGGGGCCATAGCGTAGACCGCGCCCGCATAGAACTCGTACCGTCCGGGCCGCGCCTCGGCCCAGGCGAGGTACTCGTCAACCGTCATTTTGTGCTTTGGGAGCGCGTTCACTGGCAGAACCTAACACGACCCATCGAGCGGCGCCATTGGGCGCGCCAGAACCAACGGGAACTCAAAGCGGCGCCGCTGGTTCCAGCTGCCGAACGAGCGGACGCTCGATTGCTGGTCGGTCAATAGATCGAGTTCCCGGCCGGATGTGGAGTACGGCTTATGAAGTCGAAATGGACGCCCGCGCCTCGCGAAGCTGTTTGTGAGCGCGGACCTAAAGACGCGATGGGCATTCCATGATTGCGCTGTTCACCGATTTCGGTCTGCAGGGGCCCTATACCGGCCAGATGAAGGCGGTGCTCTACGACATGGCCCCGGGCGTGCCCGTCGTCGACCTCATGGCCGACGCGCCGGCCGGCGATCCGAGGGCGTCGGCCTATCTGCTCGCGGCTTATTCCGCGTGGTTTTCGGAGGGAACCGTATTTCTCTGCGTGGTCGACCCCGGGGTCGGCGGAGCGCGGCCGGCGCTCGTTGTCGAAGCCGATGGCCGGCGGTACGTCGGCCCCGGCAACGGCTTGTTCGAGCTCGTCCGCCGGCGCGCGGCGAAGACCCGCAGCTTCGCGATCGACTGGCGGCCGGAGCGCCTTTCGGCCAGTTTTCACGGACGCGACCTGTTCGCCCCAGTCGCCGCCATGCTGGCCCGCGGGGATGAGCCGCCTGGTCAATCCTGCGACGGAATCGATTACCGGCCATCCTGGCCGGACGATCTCGCCGAAATCGTTTACGTCGATCACTACGGCAACGCGATGACAGGCCTAAGGGCAGCCATGCTGCCGCCCGGCGCGAGGCTCTCGGCGGGCAAACGCGTGCTGGAGCGCGCGGTGACTTTTTCCGACCGGCCCCCGGGTGAGGCGTTCTGGTACGAGAATTCGAACGGGCTCGCCGAAATCGCCATCAATCACGGGCGCGCCGACCGCGACCTCGGCCTATCCATCGGCATGTCCGTCGAGATCGTCTCTTGAACTGGGCAAAAGCGTCGCCAGTTGATTTTCCCCTTTCTGCGGCCCGCGCGCGCGTAGAATCTGTCGTCGCGCAAGCGATCTCAAGGGGTCGGGCGCCAAATCCCTACGCTCTGCCTTTCGCGCGCCCACGCACCACACCTTGTCGACATCGCGTTGGCGAAGAAGTTGCCGAAGAAGGCCTGAGAAACCTGTTCGGCTTTTGGCGCGACGGCGACCGGTCCGCCGAGGAGACGAGAATGCCTATCGAAACCAAAGTCTGGGATCCAGTCGAACGGCAGATGTCGCCGAGGCCGAGCTCGCCTATCTGGAAGCGGCGTTCGAGGACGGCGATCCGGCTTTGATCACAGCGGCGATCGGAGATCTTGCGCGCGCTCGCGGCATGGCGAAAATCGCAAAAACTGCCGGTTTGAGCCGCGAAACAATGTACAAGGCGTTTGGCGCGAACGGCAATCCGACACTGGAAACGCTCGCCGAAGTGACGAAAGCGCTCGGCTATCGACTGACGATCGCTCCTCGCCTCTGAAGACAACACGCGGCCCTCTTCTTCCGCCGGGACAAAGCGGCGAGGCGGAGGCGTCTATCTCCAGGCCGCAAAAACGGACGCTGAGCTCGCCCCTCACCGCGCCCTCGTCTCCCCGCCCGCCGCCGTGATCACCGCCACGATGATGAGCCCGGTCGCCACAAGGCGCACGCCGGCGCTGACCCCGAAGGTGTTGAGCATGGTGAGCAAGAGGACGAGAAACAGGGCCCCGCCCCAGACCCCGGGGAGATTGGCCTTGCCGCCCGACACCGACGTGCCGCCGATCACCACCACGGCGATCGAGGCGAGCAGATATTCGGCGCCGATGTCGACGTTGGCGCCGCGGAAGTAGCCGGCGAGCAGCGCGCCGGCGAGCCCGCCTAGGGCGCCGCAGAGCGTATAGGTCGCGAAGCGCACCGGCTCGACCCGGACGCCGGCGAGGCGGGCCGCGCGGAGGTTCTGCCCGATCGCCGTGACCGAGCGGCCCCAGATGGTGCGGTGAAGCGCGACGCTCGCGCCGACCGCAAACAGCGCCGTCAGGATCGCGAGCAGCGGGACGCCGAAGAACTCGATGTTGGTGAAGTCGGCGAAGCCCGGCGGCGGCTTGATCTGCAGGCCGCGGCCGTAAGAAATGTCGATCGACTGGATGATGAAGCTCGCCGACAGCGTCGCAATGATCGGCGGGATGCGCAGGAGCCGGATCATGAGGTAGTTGGCGACGCCGACGGCAAGGCCCGAGCCGAGGGCGGCCAGAAGCCCGGCGGCGACGAGGGAGTCGTCGCCGCCCATGGTCTTCATCGCCACCGCGCTCGCCAGCCCGATGTTGGCCGGCAGCGAGAGATCGACGTTGCCGGGCCCGAGCGTGATGACGAACATCTGCCCAACCCCGACGATCACGGTGAACACCGCGAGCGAGAGCGCGGCCGTCAGCATGCCGCCCCCGCCGTGTCCGCCGGTGAAGGCGATCGCCGCGAGCCAGACGACGCCGGCGCCGAGGAACGACCAGAGCCAGGGGCGAGCCGCGAGCGCGCCGGTCACCTTGCGCCTCCGCTTCGGCTGATGAGAACCCGCGCGGCGAGGACGATGATCAGGATCGCGCCGTTGGCGGCGACCTGCCAGTCCGGCGGGATGCGCATGAAGGTGAGAAGCGGCGAGGCCGCCATCGCCATAGTCAGGGCGCCGAGCACCGCTCCGATCGGCGACACTCTTCCGCCGACGAATTCCCCGCCGCCGAGAATGACGCCGGCGATCGACAGCAGCGTGTAGCCGTTGCCGATATTGGCGTCGGCCGAGGTCGTGATGCCGACCAGCGCCATTCCCGACAGCACGCCGAACAGCCCGGCCAGCGCAAACAGGGCCGCCTTGGCCTTGATGAGCGACCAGCCGGCGCGCTCGATGGCGAGCGCGTTGCCGCCCGAGCCGCGCAGGACCGCCCCGTAGGATGTCCGCATCAGCCCGAACCATGCGACCCCGGCGATGAGAACGGCGGCGAGGATCGGGAACGGGACGAAAGGCGGCTTGACGCCCATGATCGAGAGCAGCCACGCGGGCGCCCTCCCGCCCGGTTTCGGCAAGAGGAGGATCGCAAAACCTTGCCAGACGAAGCTCATGCCGAGCGTCACCACGATCGAAGGCAGGTTGCGCAGATGGATCAAGGCGCCGAGCGCGGCGTAGAGCCCGACGCAGCCGAGAAGGACGAGCGCGCCGAACGCCGGCGCGTCGCGCAGCCAGGTCGCCGAAACGCAGCAGACGAAGCCGAAGAAGGTGCCGATCGACAGGTCCAGGTCGTTGCCCGCTATGACGAACATCTGCGCCATGGTCGCGAGCGCGATCGGGATCGCGAGGTTCATCATCAGCGTGAAGCCGAAATAGCTGATCGCGCGCGGATTGAGCCACGCGAT
>DASRSL010000117.1:0-10245 GCA_035656495.1 Roseiarcus sp. | reverse complement strand
TTTTTAATGTATATTTTCAAAGTCAAAATTGACTCAGTTAATGTATTACTCCAATCGTCCCCATCGGCAAGCCACTCCAAAAATGGACGGTCCCGTAGCACGGCGCGAGCCACGGGCCAGAGGAAGCCGGCGCGGCTGGCTTGGGGGCAAACAAGCGGGCGTGCGTCGCATCCTCTTCCGCGCCCTCATCGGAGGGCGAGCGCTTCGAGGGCGGCTTCCAACGCCATCGCGAGCACAAACACGATGGTGTCAAATTCCTCCGCGGCGTCGGCGAGTGGTCCCGGCCATCTGGAAGTTTGCGACGATCGCCTGTTGGCCGCATGCGTGCGCCATACGCGCGATAGAGCGCGACGGCGTGGCGGGAAAGTCGCCCGATGTCACCCTCGGATCCGGATGGAGCGCGGGCCGGCGGCCCGATCCGTCCGCTCCCCTTCGCGCAACGCAAGGCGTACGGCGTCACCTGCCTTCGATCAAACAGCGCGCCTCTTCCCGCAGCGCCTTGCGCGAGTCGTCGCGGGAATAGAACATATGGCCGCCGCCATAGACCTTCAATTTCAAGCGCCCCGGCCGGCCATAATCGGGAATTTGATCGATAAGAAGTTGCGTCCGGTAATAGGGCGTCTGCACGTCGGTGAGCCCATGGGCGACCAGCACCCTGAAGTTGGGGTCGAGCGCCAACAGACGCTTGAAAGCCGAAACCGACTCCGGCGCTCGACTGGGCCCCCAGTTCCAGGCGCCGCTCACCGCTCCGTTGAGGAGCTCGTAGCGGTCGTCGACCTTCCAACCCAGCCGATTCCTGTAGATGTCCGTGATCGCGCTCGAAAAGGGCGCGTCGAAGCCTTCCACCACCGGGTCCAGCCAGCGGCTACGATAGTCGTGCGGCTCGGGATCGGAGGCGCTGATCGTCGCATCGTAAAAGGCTGCGACTTTGCCTTGCTTTCGGTCGAACTCGCGCAAGAAGGCGTCCTTGCCGACGCGTCCGCCGAGCTCAGCGACCAGCTCCGGCGCGAGGCCGGTCAGCTCGCTGACGCGTTGCGCCATGCGCGCCACGGCCGCCGCATCGTTCGGCCCACGCAGGAAGTCGGTCAGATAGTCGTGGCTTGCATATTGCTCGACGTCGGCCATGTCCTGGCGCTGCAACGCGCCGCGTCTCTCCCGGTAAGCCGCCGCATAGGAGGGCAGAAGGGCGGCAAAGGAGAATGGATCGCTGTCGGCGACCGTACCGGAGCCGATCACGAGGGCCGGCGAGATCAGGACGAGGCCGTTGACGCCGACGCCCTGCTTGGTCGCCAACTCCTCGGCGAGCCTCGGCCCCCGGAAGCCGCCGTAACTTTCTCCGAGGATGTATTTCGGCGACGTGAGCCGATCGCTCGCGCTGAGCCAACGGCGAATGACGGTGCTCAGCGCATCGATGTCGCCGTTCACCGACCAGAGCTTCTTGCGCGCTTCCTCGCCCGTCGCGACAATCCGGCTGTAGCCTGTGCCCGGGGGATCGATGAAGACGAGATCGGTGAAGTCGAGCCAGGTCTCTTCATTGTCGACGAGGGTAGGGGCGGACGAGGGAGCAAGGCCGTTCATGGGCAGGCGCCAGGGTCCGACTGCGCCGAGCTGCAGCCAGGCCGAGCCGGCGCCGGGGCCGCCGTTGAAGACGAAGGTCACCGGCCTCATTCGGGCGTCGATCCCCTTCAGTTGATAGGCGATATAGGCGACATCGGCTTCGGGAGCGCCCTTTTCGTCGCTGAGCGCGATGGCGCCGGCGCTGGCCTTGAACTCGAGGCTGCGGCCGGAGAGCGCCAGCGTATGCGTCGTGGTCGATTCGGCGGGCAGAGGCCTCGCTGCGGCTGCAGCGGGCTTCACCTCGCTCGCCGATTTCGCAGATCCGTGCTGCGCGCTCGCACTCGGTTCCTCGGCCGAAAGCGGCGCCGCCGCGATGATGAGGGCGATGGCGACCGCCAGGAGCCGCAGCACGACGAGCATTCAAACCTCCATGGAATGTCAGGGCGAATCCCAATGGCGCTCGGCCTCTATTCAGGGCATTTTGTCCCCGCCGGCGCCAATCGCGAATCAGAAAGGCCAAAGGAAGGCTAGCTTGGGGCTGGGGCCGCCCTGCTCAATCTGCAAAAGGCTGCGACAGGAACGGACAGGAACGTGGTGGTGGGACGTCTTCAAGCCTTCTCTGTCGCTCTTGTGATTTCCCTCGGGTCCGGCGCTTCTCTCGCCGACGCCGCAGCGATTCCTGCCCCCGAGGCGCTGGAGCAAGACGGGGCCCGGCCCGTGGCGCTCACGGTCATCGAGCCTCATGAGCGCGCGCCCGGCCATCCGGTCGCAGTCGACTATCTGGCGTTTCCGGCGCCGGTCGTTCTGTCGGCCGCTCTCGGCCGCGACTGGGGGACGAAGGCGAAGACGATCGAGTTCCGCGCGCGCGACGGCTATGTCTCGCGGATCGACGTCAGGCGGCTCATGAGCGGCAGGGCCTACCTGGCGTTCGCCCGCGCGGACCGCTCCCCCTTCACGGTCGACAATCTCGATCAGCACGAAAAGAACCTTTCGCTCGGTCCGTACTACCTCGTCTGGGACAACAGGAGAGACGCCGACTTGCTCGCCGAGGGGGCGCGGAACTGGCCCTACCAGGTGTTCGACGTGTCGATTTCCCAGGGATCGGACGATGCGCTTCGTCCGCCCGGCTTCGATCCCGCGCTCGAGCCCAGCCTCACGAACGTGAAGGCCTATTGCCTGACGTGCCACAAGGTCAACGGCTTCGGCGGGGACAAGGTCGAGGGCAATCTCGCTCTCGTCGCGCGGGACATGACGGCGGCCGAGTTCGTCAAATGGACGCTCGAGCCATCGGCCGTGCGGCCCGAGACGACCATGCCGCCTCTCTCGACGACTCTCGCCGAGCCGGAGCGGCGGGCGATCGCCCGGTCGATCTATGAGTACCTCTCGCACGTTCCAATAGCTGCCGGCCGCTGAAATCGCTTTTTCCGCTTGCGGAGACAGTCGCGGGAAGCCGGGGGATGAGGCTCGAGGGCGCGGATGATCGTGTATCGATCTTGCCCTCACGCCCAGCCCTCTCGAGGGCTTTCGCATTTGAGCCGCATGACGATGCGTCCGCCTCTACAAATATGTCGATTGTCAACTTTGCCCTTTGGTCGCTTACTCAGCGCAACAAACGCCTTACGGAACAGAACGATGTCACTCAGCAGGGCGCTTTCCCCAATGGCTCGGCGCAATCAGCGCCCGTCTGACGCTTCGTAGCCGGAAGCCGCCACCGACGCGCTGGCCCGCAGGCAATTCCTGCGGATCGAAATCGAATCACGAACGAGTGGCGATTGCCGCTCCAAGAATCGGGAGCGAGGCTCATGAAATTCCGCCGGCTGGCTTGCGACTGCTGCAAATCGAGCGAATTCCCCTCGCTCTGCAAATCGCCGACCTACGTCCTGAGCGAAGTCGTGGAGGATTCCAACATCATTTTCCTGCTGACGACGAAGCGGGGAGGGCCCTCCTGCGACAAACCGCTTGCCGGCGCCCGCGATTCGGCCGGCCGAGAGCGAGAGGCCGTCGTCCGCGAGTGCGACCCCTGCGAACCGAGCGATGTCACCTGGATCGGACGGCTGGGGGCGGAGATCCTCGGCGACTGCTGGCGTCCGACCGATGGGCTTGCCGAAAACGACGATTTCCAGTCGGGCGAATCGCCGATTCGCCGCAATAAGCGTCTGCTCGAAGAAGGATCGGGATTCTGGCCGAAGCGAATCTTCGACCGGGAGACCGACGCCGCCGCGCGGGACTGGGACTGAAGACGAAGGACCGGCGGCTTCCATCGCGATCGCCCACCGAAGCGCGGCTTTGAAACGAAGGGGCAGGAAGGCGATACCCAGCGGCTCGCTCCGCGCCCATGCGGCGCGAGTCTGGCGCTCTTCTCCCGCCAAGCTTGCGTCCTTGCAGCCAGGCGGTAAACTTCAAGGCGGGAATATCGACCACGGCGCTGCAATCAAGGCGGGAAATGCGCGGGCGGGATGTTCGTTGACGCACAACACGATCCTTTCTATTCGACGACTGTGACAATGGGCATCAAGAAATTGGCGTGCCGGGTTGCGGCGGCGATCCGCCAATCGCGGATGCGGCGCTGCATTTGCCCCTCACGAAGCATAGCTGGCGCCGGACTGCTTGCGCCGCTATAAGCCGCGCGCCGATCCTGTCGCGGCCTGCGGAGATCCGACCCGGAACCCAAGCGACCGCGCCGGCATTTCGAGTTCGAAAGGTCAGCCATGTCCGGCTCGATATTGAGCAGCGCCGCGCTCGATGAGCGGCGGCGGCGGATTCTGTTTCGTGCCTGGCGGCGGGGCATGCGCGAGATGGACTTGGTGATGGGCCAGTTCGCCGATGCGAATCTTCCGGTGATGAGCGAGGCGGAGCTCGACGCCTTCGAGAGTCTCCTCGACGCCCCCGATTCCCAGGTCCTTGCCTGGATCACGGGCGAGGAGGCAACGCCGCCCGAGTTCGATACGCCGCTCATCGCCCGCCTGAGGGACGCCCCGCGCGCGGCTCTGGCGAAAGCCCAAGAGGCGCCGTGACCGCTCTCGCGCCCGCCATCCGCCGCCTTGCCGAGGGCGGCGCAATCACCCTTTGCCGCGCGCCTGAAGGTTTTGACGCCTTCGTGGTCGCCGATCTCACGCGTGCGCTCGCCAAGGCCGGCGAAGCGCGCGCCGTTTCGCTCGTTTTCGCCGCGCGCGACAGCATGCGGGCGCAGACCTTCATCGACGCGCTCGGCTTCGCCGCGCCCGAGATCGAGGCGCTTTACCTGCCCTCGTGGGACTGCCAGCCCTATGACCGGGTCTCGCCGAACGCGGCGGTTTCCGCCGAGCGGATGACCGTTCTCGCGCGGCTGGCGCGGACGCGCGGCGCAGTCGAGCGGCCGCGCATCCTGGTCGGCTCGATCAGCGCGCTCACCCAGCGCGTCCCGCCGCTGAAATACGTGGCCGCCGCCGCCTTCTCCGCCGCGCCCGGCAACAGCGTCAGGATGGACGACCTCGCGCTCTGGCTGCAGACGAACGGCTACGCCCGCGCCAGCACCGTCCGCGAGGTCGGCGACTACGCCACGCGCGGCGGCATCCTCGACCTCTATCCGCCCGGCGCTCCGGCGCCGATAAGGCTCGATTTCTTCGGCGACACTTTGGAGGCGATCCGCACCTTCGACCCGGAGACGCAGCGCAGCGTCGGACAGCTGCGCTCCCTCGACCTCGTCCCGATGAGCGAAGCGCGGCTGACGACCGAAACGATCCGCCGCTTCCGCCAGGCCTACGCCGCGGAATTCGGCGCGCCGACCCCCGACGATGAGCTCTATTCCGCGGTCAGCGAGGGACGCCGCGCGATCGGCCTCGAGCATTGGCTGCCGCTGCTCTACGATCGCCTCGATACTTTGTTCGACTATGTGGGCGCTGCGCCCTTCGTGCTCGACGCGCGCGCCGAGGAGGCGGCGAGCCAGCGCCTCGCCCAGATCGCCGACTCCTATGCCGCGAGGCGCGCCGTGTACGACCAGGCGCCGGCGAAGGCCGACTATAAGCCGCTTCCCCCCAGTCGCCTCTACCTCGCCGAAGACGAATGGAGGGAGCGCCTCTCCGCTGCGCCGCTCGCCCGCCTCACCCCGTTCGAGGCGAGCCCAGGCGCGGCCGACGCCGTCGACTGCGGCGGACGAGTCGGGCGCAATTTCGCCCCCGAGCGGCAGGACGAGAACGCCAACGTGTTCGACGCCGCCGTCGCGCACATAAGAGACCTGCGCGGACGGGGCCTGAACGTGATCGTCGCCGGCTGGAGCGACGGCTCGCGCGAAAGGCTGAGCCACGTGCTTGCCGAGCACGGGCTGAAATCGCTCGAGCTCGTCTCCTCGTACCATCAGGCGAAGACAGCGCGCGCCGGCGCGCTACCGCTCGCGGTCATCGCGCTCGAGCTGGGGTTCGAAGCGCCGGATCTTGCGATCGTCGGCGAGCAGGACATTCTTGGCGACCGCCTCGTCAGGCAATCGAAGCGCCGGCGGCGCGCGCAGGACGTACTCGCCGAGGCGAGCGCGCTGACCGCCGGCGATCTCGTCGTCCACATCGAGCACGGCGTCGGCCGCTTCGTCGGCCTCAAAACCATCGAGGCGGCAGGCGCTCCGCACGACTGCCTCGAGATCCACTATGCCGGAGGCGACCGGCTGTTCCTGCCGGTCGAAAATCTCGAGCTGCTCTCGCGTTACGGCTCGGAGGCGGGCGAGCTCGACAAGCTCGGCGGCGCAGGCTGGCAATCGCGCAAAGCGCGCCTCAAGAAACGTGTGCGCGAGATGGCGGGCGAGCTCGTCCGCATCGCGGCCCAGCGCTTGACCCGCCCGGCCCCGCGCCTCATCCCGCCGGAGGGGCTCTACGACGAGTTCTGCGCCCGCTTCCCCTATGACGAGACGCCCGACCAGGCGAACGCGATCGAGGCGACGCTGGACGACCTCGCCGCCGGCCGGCCGATGGACCGGCTCATCTGCGGCGACGTCGGCTTCGGCAAGACTGAAGTCGCGCTGCGCGCCGCCTTCGCCGCGGCGATCAACAGCAGGCAGACCGCGATCGTCGTGCCGACCACGCTGCTCGCCCGCCAGCACGCGCGCGTCTTCCGCGAGCGCTTCGCCGGCCTGCCCGTGCGCATCGGCCAGCTCTCGCGCATGGTGGGCGCGGCCGAGCAGCGCGAGACGAAGAAGGGCATTGCCGAGGGCGGCGTCGACATCGTCGTGGGCACGCATGCGGTGCTCGGCAAGACGGTCGACTTCAAGGATCTCGGGCTCGTCGTCGTCGACGAGGAGCAGCATTTCGGCGTCGCCCACAAGGAGCGGCTGAAGGAGCTCAGGACGGAAGTGCACATGCTGACGCTGTCAGCGACGCCGATCCCGCGCACCCTCCAGCTCGCCATGACGGGGGTGCGCGACATGTCGATCATCGCGACCCCGCCGATCGACCGCCTCGCGGTCAGGACCTTCGTCTCGCCGTTCGACGCTTTGATCGTGCGGGAGGCGCTCTTGCGCGAACGCTATCGCGGCGGCCAGTCGTTCTACGTCTGCCCGCGCATCGAGGATCTCGACGAGGCGGCGGCCTTCCTGCGGCAGAACGCGCCGGAGTGCAAATTCGTCGTCGCCCACGGCCAGATGGCGGCGCGGGAACTGGAGGACAAGATCGGCGCCTTTTACGACGGCAAGTACGACATTCTGCTGTCGACCGCGATCGTCGAATCCGGCCTCGACATCCCGCGCGCCAACACGCTGATCGTCCATCACGCCGACATGTTCGGCCTCGGCCAGCTCTATCAGTTGCGCGGCCGGGTCGGGCGCTCGAAGGTGCGCGCCTATGCGCTCTTCACCACGCCGGCCAAGGCGAAGATCACGCCGCAGGCCGAGAAGCGGCTCGCGGTGCTGCAGTCGCTCGACACGTTAGGCGCCGGCTTCCAGCTCGCGAGCCATGACCTCGACCTGCGCGGCGCCGGCAACCTTCTCGGCGAGGAGCAGTCCGGCCACATCAAGGAGGTCGGCTACGAGCTCTATCAGCAGATGGTGCGCGAGGCGGTCGAGCGGATCAAGTCGGGCGAGGAGGCGCCGGCCGAGGACATGTGGTCACCGGCCATCCAGCTCGGCGCGCCGGTGACGATCCCCGAAACGTACATCGCCGACCTGCCGACGCGGCTCGCCCTGTATCGCCGCCTGTCGGCGCTCGAGGACGAGGCCGAGATCGACGCGATGGGGGCCGAGATCGTCGACCGCTTCGGGCCGCCGCCGCCGGAAGTCGGGCTCTTGATGAAGCTGGTCCTGATCAAAGGCCTCTGCCGCAGGGCGAACGTCGAAAAGCTCGACGCCGGCCCGAAAGGCGCAACCCTGGCCTTCCGCAAGAACGCCTTCGCCAACCCGGCCGCGCTGGTGAAGTGGGTCACCGCGCAAGGCGAGCGCGCTCGCGTGCGACCTGACATGCGGATCGTCGTGACGGAGGATTTCGAGAGGCTGGAGGACCGGCTCGCGGGTACGCTGAAGATCATGCGGGCGATCGCGAGGATCGCGGAGGGAAAGCGCGCCGACGCAGGAGAACGTTCCCCCTCTTCCCTCCGGGAAAGGGGCCGAGGGTAAGGGCTCTCACCTCGACTCGGCCATTACCCCGGCCAGAAACCTTCGTCCAAAACCTCCCCAACCGTCCACGGGCACGCCTTCGGGAACGTCGAATCCACCAACCCGGTCTCCGCGACCGCTTCGAGCGAGGCGTCGTGATAAGCCGAAGCGAGCGCCTGCGGGAGAAGAGGTTTCAGGCTCGGGTTGTCCTCGAGATGATCCGCGAGTCGCTTTCGTTGCACGCGAATGCTCGCTTCCCAGCTCGGGCCGCGCTTTCCGGGCTGGTAACGCCATTTGAGCAGGTGCAGCAGGAGGAGGCTTAGACGGCTGATCAACTCGCGCTTCTCGGTCCTGCCCATGCTGTCGATTTCCTCGGCGATGTGCTCGATGTCGGCCTCTGCGAGCTTGCCGGCGCGCAGGAGCTCGCTCTGCTCACGGCTCCAGGCGTAGAAATCGCGATCGTAGAGCGGGCTCTTCACGGACATGGCGGAACAATAGAACGTCCCTCGCGCGCCGTCCAACAAACTCGGTTCTTGCTGTAACCGCCGACGCGTTCTTGCGGCAGAGGAGCTCTACCACTTCATGCCGCAGCGCTTTCCCAAACAGAACCGGCAGCATCACCTGGGCCAAAATCGTTCCGACAGAACCTCGTCAATCGTCCACGGGCATGTCTCGGGAAAGGTCGTTCGCGGCAGGCCGATCTCCGCGGCCGCCTCGAGCGGCGCGTCGCGATACGCCGCGGCAAGCGCCTCGGGCAGGAGAGACTTCAGGCTCGGGTTGTCGGCGAGATGATCATTGACGCGGTTTCGCAGGACACGAATCCTCGCTTCCCCACTCGCGCCGCGCTTGCCCGGCTGATGGCGCAATTTCAGCAGGTGAAGCAGCAGCAGGCGCAAGGGGCCGATCAGCGCGCCCATTTCGGTTCTGCCCAGGCTCTCGATCTCGTCGGCGATCCGCTCGATGTCGGCTTCATCAAGCTTCCCCGCCCGCAAGACCTCGGGCTGCTCGCGACTCCAGGCGAGGAAATCGCGGTCGGACAGCGCGCTCTTCAAGGGCATGACTCGAAGGTACGAAGTTCGATTTGCAGCGTCCATTGTCGGGATCGGCTTCGCTCCGATCGCCTGCCCGCTTGGCGCCGGACGCAAGGCGGAGATACGGTTCGCCCGGGCGTCCTGCCCGCGGCCCACCGTCCGGCACGGAGGAGAGTCCATGGAAAAAATGCACTTCGCCCGCATGGATCGGGGAACCGATGCGGATTTTGAGGTTCTCAAGCACGTGCACGAGCAGACGCTGCGCGCTCTGCCCGACCGACTGTTCGGCCTGTTGCGCGACCTCGCGAACGACACCGCGTACAATATCACCCGCTACGACCATTGCTTGCAGGCGGCGACGCGCGCGCTTCGGGACGGCAAGGACGAGGAATATGTCGTCGTCGCGCTCCTGCACGACGTTTGCGAGCCGCTCGGGCCGTTCAACCACGGCGACGTGATTGCCTCGATCCTTCGCCCGTTCGTCAGCCGCGACAATTGGTGGATGCTCACGCAGCACGGCCTGTTTCAGACCTATTTCTATGGGCGCCATCTCGGCCTCGACCCGAACGCGCGCGACAAGTTCAAGTCGGACCCCGCCTATGAGCGGACCGTCGAATTCTGCGCCAGATACGACGAGGTCTCGTTCGATCCCGACTACAGAAACGAGCCCCTGTCGACCTTCGAGCCGATGGTCCAGCGGTTGCTCGCGAAGGCCTGGATCCCTCCGTCTTGAGACAGAGCTCCGTGGCGTTGGTCGCCAACGCCGAGAAGGGCGAAGATGCCGGCGCTCACTTCGGCGGAAGCCGGCGCACGAACTCGAGCGCCGCCTCGATCAGCCGCGACCGCAAAGCCTCATCACCGTAGGCCGCCGGCCCGGCTCGCACCCAGCCGTCCATTGCGCGCCCGCGCGAAATCATCGGCGCGATGTCGGGCAGGGCGAGCGCCCAGCGGTCATTGCCCTTGCCGAGACGGGCGAGCATGCCGTCGCTGCGCGCCCCGACGAGCAGGTTGCCGTTGAGGAGCCAGGCCCAGCCGCCGAACATCGCCTTTTCGGTCAGGGCCGAGTCCCGCGGCAGGTCCGCCCGGATGAGATCTTCGAGGCCCGGATCG
>DASRSL010000116.1:0-2446 GCA_035656495.1 Roseiarcus sp. | reverse complement strand
GGACGTTTCCGGATATCGAATTGGCTTTGATCGGCGTCCAGCAGCCCTTCGTCCTCGAAGAATTGCAACGCCGTTTCAAAATCCACTCCGTTTATTCAGAGCACGATCCCTTCGCAGCGCTCGCGCGCGTCGGGAGCCGCGTTCGCGGCGCGGTCGGCCACGGGATGGCAGGACTCACGCGCCGTCATCTCGAACTGATGCCGAATCTCGAATTCTGCGCGATTCACGGGGTAGGCCTGGAAACGTCCGACCTCCCGGCCGCACGCGAAAGGGGCGTCGTGATCGCGACAGCGCCTGTGCTGTTCGACGACGTCGCCGATCTCGCAATCGCATTGGCGCTCGCCTGTTGCCGCCAGATCCCTCAGGCGGACCAATTCGTGCGAGATGGTCTGTGGAGACCGGCGAGGCGCTTCCAACTCGGGCGCAAGTTCACGGGGATGCGCGCCGGCATCGTCGGCCTGGGCCGGATCGGCATCGAGGTCGCGCGCCGGCTGGAAGGCTTCAAGACGACGATCGGCTACGCCGACCCAGCGCCCCGCGACGTCGCCTATCGGCGCTACCCCGATGCGCTCACGCTCGCTGCGAATAGCGATGTTTTGTTTCTCTGCGCGGCCGGCGGCCCCAAGGGCTCGCCGCCGATCATCGGGCGAGAAGTCCTCGAGGCGCTCGGCCCGCGCGGCGTGTTCATCAACATATCGCGCGGCTGGATCGTCAACGAGGAAGCCTTGATCGCCGCGCTGGTGAGCAAGCGCCTCGGCGCCGCCGGCCTCGACGTTTTCCTCGATGAGCCCGGTGCGCCGCCCGCGCTACGCGAACTCGACAATGTCGTGCTGACGCCCCACATCGCGAGCAACACCGCGGAAACGATGCGGGCCATGGGCGACTGCGTCGTCGACAATCTCGTGAGCTGGTTTTCCGGCCGCGGCGCGCTGACGCCCGTGAAGTGACCTGTGTGGCGCTCGCCGCGCGAGCGAGTTCCCGAGTGAATTGACGGCGCCGAGAAAGGTCGCCGTTGCCCAAATTGGGGGAGCCATTGAAGATCGAGAAGATACGGATTCGGCGTCTCCACAGCACGATGGAGACCGACGGCCCCTTTTGGGAGGACCGGCTCGTCCGCCCGATCGACATCTACCCCGAATATCGCAGGAAGCCGACTCTCGAGGGTGGCGAGCAAATCGACCGCAGTCATCTGCGACTCAAGGCGGATTTCCTCGAAATCCATACCGACGACGACGTGATCGGGACCGCCGGGCCCGTCTGGCCCGAGGCTTCGCATTTGATCCTGACCCAACTCGCTTCCATCATCATGGGCAAGGACCCGCTCGCGACCGAGCTGCTCTGGGATCAGATGCACCGTCTGCAAGTTCATGGTCGCCAGGGCCACATGATGATCGCCATGTCGGCCGTGGATTGCGCGCTCTGGGACCTCAAGGGCAAGGTATTCGGACAGCCGATCTGGCGGATCCTCGGCGGGGCGACCCGCGACAGCGTCCCCGCCTACGCTTCGATGCTCGGCTACGCGGTCGAGGACATCGACCTAGTGAAGGAACGAGCGCTCGCCTGCCAGGCGAGCGGCTACACCGCGCAAAAGTGGTTCATCCGCCACGGCCCGATGAGCGGCCACGAGGGCATGAGAAAGAACGTCGCGCTGGTGGCGGCGCTACGGGAGGCGCTGGGCGACGATTACGACATCATGATCGACTGCTGGCAAAGCCTCAACCTCGATTACGCCGTCGATTTCTGCTCCCGCATCGAGGAGTACCGACCGCGGTGGGTCGAGGAGTGCTTCATGCCCGACCGCATCGACAGCCACGTGAAGCCGAAGGCGAAGACCAGGATTCCGCTCGCGGGCGCCGAGCACGAATATACGCGCTGGGGGTTCAAGCGTTTTATAGAAAAGGATGCGCTCGATGTGTTGCAGCCCGACATTTACTGGTGCGGCGGACTGAGCGAGACCTTGAAGATCGCGGCCTACGCGACCGTGCACGACCTCATCGTGATTCCCCATGGACCTTCGACGCCGATCGGCATCCACTTCAGCGCGGCGCAATCGCCTGTTCATACGCCCTACCAGGAATATCTGGTGAAGTGGAACGCGATCCACATGCATTTTCTAAAAAATCCGCTCTGGCCGGTGGGAGGCTCCATCTCGCTTCCGTCCGCGCCCGGCGCCAACATGGATCTCGATTCCGCCGAGATTGAACGCGAGGAGGATGTGCGTGTCTGAAGTCGAAGGACTGCAAGCGAGCGCCGGGGGCTGGGGTTCCCTGCGCCGTCCGCGCGCCCTCAAGGCGAAGCTGAAGGCCGGCAAGCCGGTGATCGGCGCCTGGCTCAGCCTCACGGATCCCGTCGCGGCGGAAATACTCTCGCGGGTCGGATTCGACTTCCTGATCATCGACACCGAGCATGGCGCCTGGGACCTCGTCAACTTGCAGACGGCGTTGAT
>DASRSL010000115.1:0-61951 GCA_035656495.1 Roseiarcus sp. | reverse complement strand
CTGAGGATGACGAGTCGAGTAGCGGAGGGGAGTTTCACCCCTCCGCCCTCAGAGAACCGGACGTGAGACTCTCGCCTCATCCGGCTCCTACCCTCCAGCCTCCGGTCGCACGCCGAGTTGCCACAGGACAAACAGATTGGGGTCCCGCCGCGCAATGCACCCCAGCCAGTGCATGGATGCGCGTTCCCGGCGCTTGAACCGCTTGAACTTCCGTCGCGCCCATTGAGCGAGAGCCTCGTTGAGATGGCGGAGCACCTGAACGCACTTCGAGCGATAATAGCGCCCGTAGTAGTTCATCCAGCCCCGCACCGCCGGGTTGGTGAGACGAGCCAGATCCTCCAGGCGCTGGTTATTCCTGGTGGACGCCATTCGCCAGTCGCGAATGGTCTGCCGGATCGCCTTGGCGGCCTTGGTGCTGATCGCCGGCAGGAAGCCGATGAAATACTTCCCCCAGCGATTCTTCGCGCGTCGAGGTTGGAAGGTGTAGCCGAGGAAGTCGAACTTGACGTGCTCGTGCTTCCCCCGCCGGTCATTGTCCTTGCAGTAGACGACTCTGGTCTTCTCAGGATGAAGCTCCAGTCCGCATTCGGCAAGGCGACCCCGGATGGCTTCCAACACCGATCGTGCTTCCTCCTCACTCCTGCAGTGGACGATTGCATCGTCCGCGTAACGTTCGAACCGGACGCCCGGATACTTCCGCTGCATCCATAGGTCGACCGCGTAGTGCAAGAAGAGATTGGCCAGCAGCGGACTGACGACGCCCCCTTGCGGGGTCCCCTTCGTCCGCTCCATGAGAGTGCCGCCTGAACGCTCGACAGGAGCACGAAGCCACCGCCCAACGTAGAGGCGGACCCACCCAAGATCGGTGTGGAGCGCCAAGGCGCGCTCGACCAGGTCATGCGGTATGGAATCAAAGAAGGCTCTGATGTCCAGATCGATCACCCAGTCGCTGGCCCAGCATCGTTTCCGCGCCATTCCCACCGCGTCAAGCGCAGAGCGGCCAGGTCGATAGCCGTAGGAGTCGGGGTGGAACCGCGGTTCCACCCCCGGCTCCACGATCATCTTGACCACTGTCTGCGCCACGCGGTCGGCAATGGTCGGAATGCCGAGAGGGCGCGTGCCGCCGTTGTCCTTCGGTATCTCGACGAGCCGCACGGGTGGCGGATGGTACGAACCCGACGACATCCGATTCCAGACCTTATACAGGTTGCCCTTCAGGTTCTGTTCGAATGCCGCCAGGGACACGCCGTCCACGCCCGCAGCGCCGCGGTTCGCCTTCACCCGCTGGTAAGCATCCCAGACGAGTTGCTTCGGAATGTTGTAAGGCTTTGCCTCAGACACCGGCTCCTCCCCTCTCGGGTTGGCCAACATCCTCAGCCGGAGAGTCGGGTCCCTTCGCTCCGCCCGCATTACCAGGCTTCATCGCTACTGCGGACCCGTCCGTCCCTGTGCCCCGCATCGGTACTCGGCGCCTCACGGGTCTTCCGCTTGGCGATCTCCCTTGGCATCGAGGCGACAGGTTCCCACGTTCCGCACAAGAGCCTCTCGCTGGTCTCACGCCGTCTTCATGCCGGTCGCCGCTCGGCCAGTCGACAGGCTCCCTCCGAGCTTCGTCCCAGGCCAACAACTGGAGCCTGGTTTCGGCGACGTTCCAACGCTTTCGACACGTCATCAACGGTTCACTCGCGTTCGTCTTACCAGCGCACACCTGACGAGTTTTCCTCGCCTTTTCCGCAACGCTCACTACCCCGGCCGTTGTGCCGGCGCAGCTTGCGGTGGTTTGGACCCTGATCCTGCAATCCGGGTCCGAGGGGCCAGCCCTCATCTCTTGTGCAGCAAGGCTGCTTCGAGTCGGCTTTGTTACATCGGAGCCTCCTCTTCGCGCCGTCGTGGCGCACAATTATCCGCGAAGCTCGGTCGTCGTCCCTGCGTTCAAATAGCGGGCAAACGCTGCGCCCCGTTTTGATCTCCGTCGATGCGCGCGCCGCCCGATCTTCTATAAATGAAAACGTCAGAACGGAAACCCGACGAATGGCCTCCGCGTGAAGCGGATGCGGACCCTCTGGAAGCTCCGGGACGAGGCTGGCGTATTTGCCCCGGCCCGAACTTTTTTTGGGTGTGACCGGTCAACCCAGCGAATGCAATAGACTGATCCTTTCACTATAAGTCTGCATCGGCGTTATGGACCCGGGAGATGAAACGGCGGAAGCGCGGCTTCACTGTCATATCTATTCCGCACAAAGGACGCGAAGGTCGAATGAAGAAAACAGGATCGTACCGTTGGCGCCCTGCTCGAGTAGAACGATATTGAAGTCTTGTGGGCTTTGTGCGTTCTTGGAGTTCATTGTGTTTTGATGCAGCTAAGTCGATAAGCCGGCCCTTAAACCGGACTGCCGCCGCCGGATTGAAGCGCGGCGAGCGCCTCCCGGGCGGCCCGCACGCCGCTGTCATGCGCGCCGTGCGCGGTGGAGAAGTCCTGAGCGTTGGTGGCTTCTCCGGCGAAGAACAATCGATCTTCGAAGGGGGAGGCGAGGCGACGCCGCGCCGCTGCCCGGCCTGGCAGGGCATAGCTGTAGCCCCCGCCGATGCCGCTCGTGCGGCTCCAGCAGGAGGCGACGAGCGGCCGCAGGTTGCGTCGAGCCTCGGTCCCGAACAGGGCCGCGAGCTGGTCGATGGCGTATTCGAAGCCGGCCGCCGGGCCGCTCTCCTCGATCATCTGCGCGCCCTCGCCGCCGAAGAAACACTCGATCACCATTCGTCCGAATGGCCGGATGTAATAGGCGGCGGTCCGCTCATCCCTCGGATTCCCGAGAACTTGCGTCTCCGGCGCGAACGGGCTCTGCCCGAGCACCTCCAAAAACAGCTTCTCGTTGCGGCCGAGCGGCAGGGAGCTTGCCGCTTCCCCCCAGGCGTCGAGGGCGTCCGGCAACTTGACGGCGCCGCTTGCGAGAACGTGAGTCGAGACGGTCAGGATCGCGGTCCGCGCATGAACGGCCCCAAAACGCGTCTTGAGCGCGAGGCCTCGCGGCTCGAGCTCGATTGCCTCGACCGGAGTCGAGAGACGCAGGACGGTCCGAAATGGCAGACTGGCGACGATCAAGTCTCCGTACCCTTGCGGCGCGCGCCAGTTCGACCCTGTCGCGGCGTCGTCATAAGCGAGGTAGTCGGCGACGGAAATGCGCTCGAGCAGGGCGCCGCTGATGAAGCCGCTGATCGCCTGGAGATAGCCGTTCCACTCGCTGCCCGGCGGAAGCGCGTCGGCGGCGCAGTCGCTCTGAGGCGGCGCGGCGGACAGCCGCTCCAGCCAGGCGTCGAACGCGGCATGGGCTGCTCTCTGCTCGCCGGGCGAGAAGTTGACATTCCGGTACTGGACGCCCCACGCGGGGCGCCTGCGATCGATCGCGGCGCCTGCCTCTTCGGCGACGCGCACCCAGGAATTGCGATCAGCCGAGTGCAGCCAGCCGCACCCGAGATCGAGGCGCTGACCGGCGATCTCCAACGTCCAAGCGCGTCCGCCGAGGCGCGCGCTCGCCTCCAGCATGAGCGTCGAGCGTCCGCTCGCCGCCAAGGCGCGCGCAGCGCCGATCCCAGCGGCGCCCCCGCCAATGATCACGACGTCGAAGTCTGTGCTCATGGAGGGCTCGATTCATGCCGCCGGCGTCTTGTCTTCGTAGAGGCAGAGGTCATTGAGCAGGCACGCGCCGCAGAGCGGCGCTCGCGCCCTGCAGATGTAGCGCCCGTGCAGAATGAGCCAGTGGTGCGCATGGCGCAGGAAGCGCTCGGGGATGACTCGCATGAGCTCGTCCTCGACCTCGCGAGGCGTCTTTCCCGGTGCGACGCCGAGCCGATTGGCGACGCGAAACACGTGCGTGTCCACCGCGATGGTCAGCGCGCCGAACGCCGTGTTCAAGACGACGTTCGCCGTCTTCCGGCCGACGCCGGGGAGCGACTCGAGGGAGGCCCGGTCTTTCGGCGTCTGCCCTCCGTAATCGTCCACGATCGTTCGCGACAGCGCGATGATGTGCCGCGCCTTGGCGCGATAAAGCCCGATCGTCTTGATCCGCTCGGCGAGCCTCTCCTCGCCGAGAGCGAGCATTTTTTTCGGCGTGTCCGCGACCGCAAAGAGCGGTTTCGTCGCCTTGTTGACGCCAGCGTCGGTCGCCTGCGCCGACAGCACCACCGCCACCAGAAGGGTGAACGGATTGATGTATTCGAGCTCTCCGCGCGGTTCGGCGTTGGCCGCGGCCAGCCGCTCGAACACGGCCTCGGCGAGCGCCTGTCTCTTCTGCCGGGACATGATTCGAGCCATGGCGTCTTTATAAGACGTCGGCCTTTCGAGCACCAATCGCGTAAATAGAGCCCTCGCGGCTTGCCTTGCCGGGCAGCAGCACGCAATATTCAGGAGCGGGCCGGGTCTCGCCCGTCGCTTATGACGCCGCAAAGGGAGGACAAACCCATGAAACGGATGAACCGCGCCTTGATGTGCGCCGGCGCGCTCGGCGCGCTCATGGCTTTCGGACCTGCCGAGGCCGCCTCGAACAAGCTCGTCATCGGCGACATCGACGACATGTCGGGCCCGTATGCCGACATCATCGGCGCGGGAGGCGTCCAGGCGATCAAGATGGCGATCGACGATTTCGGCGGCAAGGCCCTCGGCCAGCCGATCGAGGTTCTCACAGCCGATCACCAGAACAAGCCCGACATCGCCGTGTCGAAGTTCCGTGAATGGGCCGACAGGGACGGGCTGACCCTGCTGCTCGGCGGATCCAACTCCGGCGTCAGCCTCGCGCTCGCCTCCGCCAACAAGGAAAAGAAAATCCCCTTCATCGCCATCGCCGCGGCGGCGGCGTCGCTGACCGGCAAGGACTGCACGCCCTACTCGATCCATTACGGCTACGACACCACCGCGCTCGCCAACGGCACGGGCAAGACGATCCTCGAACAGGGCGGCAAGAGCTGGTTCTTCCTTACCGCGGACTACGCCTTCGGCACGCAGCTGGAAAACGGCGCGGCCAAAGTCGTGAAGGAGGGCGGCGGCTCGGTCGTCGGCGACGTGCGCGTGCCGCTCGGCACCTCGGACTTCTCCTCCTATCTCCTGCAGGCGCAGGGCTCCGGCGCCCAGGTGCTCGGCCTCGCCAACGCCGGCACGGACACGTCCAACTCCATGAAGGCGGCGTCCGAATTCGGACTCACCAAGACGATGCGGCCGGCGGCCCTGCTGGTGTTCATTTCGGACGTCCATGCCATGGGCCTCGACATCGCCCAGGGCCTCGTGTTGACCACCGCCTGGTACTGGGATCTCGACGACCGCACCCGCGCCTTCGGCAAGAGATTCTATGAAAAAGTGAAGCGCCAGCCGACCTTCCCGCAGGCCGCCATTTATTCTGCGACGCTCACCTATCTCAACGCCGTCAAAGCCGCCGGCACGACCGACACCGAGAAGGTGATGGACGAGCTCCACAAGATGAAGATCAACGACGCCTTCGTCCAGAACGCCACCATCCGCCCCGACGGACTGCTCGAGCACGACATGTACATCGCGGAAGTGAAGAAGCCGTCGGAATCGAAGGGCCCGTGGGACTATTACAAGATCATCAAGACGATGAAGGGCGACGAGGCCTTCGGCAAGCTCGCCGATTCGGACTGCCCGCTGGTCAAGAAGTAGCGCTCGCGCGCGAGGTCAATCGGCGGCAGTTTCGCCGTCCGGGCCTCGCGAGCTTTTTGTACATATGGTAGTGTTTATCCAGCGACGCCTGTTTCAGCTTCAATTATTAATTGTTCGTTCGACGGCCGGATTTGGCGACACCCCGTGCTGTTGACAGGGAGCTGAACAAACAGTGTACATAAGCTGGATTCCGTGCCATAGTGTCTTCTCAGTCGGCGGGCCGGAGAACAAAGCGCTGGGTGAAAAGTTTGATCACGAACCCATGGGCGCAGAAGCAGGCAACGATGCCAGCTGAATTTTTTGATTGGATTGCTCATAACCCATTGAAAAGTATCCAATCGGACGAAGGAATCCAAAAGAATCCAAGAGAACCCAAGCTCGATTCCTTGGTCTGGCCTGGGATTGGTTTGGATTGGCTTTGGTTGGGCTTGGGTACAGACGGGCGCCGAGCGGCAGAGATCCTCGATCGCCTTGCCGGTCGCTGGTCCCCCAAACACCCGCGGCGTTAGAGAGCGATCGGCGGCGGGGCTCGCGCGTCAGTTCAGCGCCACCCGATAGCTCGCTTCGGTCTTGGCGGCGATTTCGTCGAGCGTGACGCCGGGGGCTGTTTCGACCAGAGCCATGCCGCGATAGCCGTGCTTGTCGATGGTGAAGACGCCGAGGTCGGTGATGACGAGGTCGACGACCTTCGCGCCAGTCAGCGGCAAGGTGCAGTGATGCAGGAGCTTCGGCCCGTCCTTGGCCGCATGCTCCATCGCCACGACGATGCGCTTGACGCCGGCGACGAGATCCATCGCGCCGCCCATGCCCTTGACCATCTTGCCGGGGATCATCCAGTTGGCGAGATCGCCGGTCTCCGAGACCTGCATCGCGCCCAGGATGGCGAGGTCGATGTGGCCGCCGCGAATCATTGCGAAGGAATCGGCGCTCGAAAAGAAGCTTGTCGTCGGCAGCTGCGTGACGGTCTGCTTGCCGGCGTTGATCAGATCCGGGTCCTCCTCGCCCTCGTAAGGAAACGGCCCCATGCCGAGCATGCCGTTCTCGCTCTGCAGCTGAACGTGAACGCCCTTGGGGATGTAGTTCGACACCAGGGTCGGAATGCCGATGCCGAGATTGACGTAGAAGCCGTCCATGAGCTCCCTGGCGGCGCGGGCCGCCATTTGGTCGCGGTTCCAGGGCATTATGCCTCTCCTTGAATTCAGGCGGCGGGCCGTTTGCGCGTGGTGCGCTGCTCGATGCGCTTCTCGGCGTTCGGCACGTGAACGACGCGGTGAACGAAGATGCCGGGCGTGACGATGTGGTCGGCTTCGATGTCCCCGGGCTGAACGAGGCGCTCGACCTCGGCGATCGTGAGCTTGCCTGCCGTCGCCATCATCGGATTGAAATTGCGCGCGGTCTTTCGGTAGACGAGGTTGCCTTCCGTGTCGCCCATCCAGGCGTGGATGAGGGAAATGTCGGCGACGAGGCCGGTCTCCATCAGATAGGGCTCGTTGTTGAAGTCGCGGATCTCCTTGCCCTCGGCGACCATCGTGCCGACGCCGGTGCGGGTGAAGAAGGCCGGGATCCCGGCGCCGCCGGCGCGAATGCGTTCCGCCAGCGTGCCCTGCGGGTTGAATTCGAGCTCGAGCTTGCCTGAAAGATAGAGCTGGGCGAAGATTTTGTTCTCGCCGACATAGCTCGAGATCATCTTCTTGACCTGGCCGGTCTCGAGCAGGATACCGAGGCCGATCCCGTCGACGCCCGCGTTGTTGGAGACGACGGTCAGGTCCTTTGCGCCTGACCTGCGCACCGCCGCGATCAGCGTCTCCGGGACGCCGCAGAGCCCGAAGCCGCCGGCCATGAGCGTCATGCCGTCCTTGACGCAGCCGGCAAGCGCCTCGTCCGCGGTGGAGTAGACCTTATTCATCGCCGGGCGTCCCTCCAAAGCGCGGTCTAACTAGCCCTGCCGCAGGCGGCCTGCAAGTCCCGCTTCAAAATGCGATCGTCAGGATGGCTTGCCGCCGCTCCGCGCCAAACGGCCGCTCTCTCGTAGCCACGCCGCGATCACGGCGCCGAGGAGCGCCGCCAATCCGAGAAAGCCCGTCGCGAGCGACGTGGAGCTGGCGCCGATCAGCTCGGTCGAGCCCGTCCGCTTGATTCCGATGTAGTCGCTCCCGCCGTAGCTCGGCGCGGGATACAGGGAGACGACGCGGGGCATCGCGATTGCGTCCGCAGCGCCGCCGGCGGCGATGCGACGAACGGAGCCGCCCGTCGCCTCCGCGAGCGGGCGCAGCTTTTCCGTGGTCGAGACGACGTCCTGCATCTCGAGAGGATTGCTCGGCCCGACGCTGACGAGCGCGACATGCTCGCCGTCTTCGGCGCGATAGAGTCCGTATTGATCGACGGTCACATGCGCCCGGCTCAAACCCGGCGCGACCGGCGCCAGCCTGAGTTTTGTCTTCGTCCCGGCCGGAGAGACGAGATCGGTCTCGCGCTCCCGATCGCTCACGCTCTGCCGCTCGACCGTGATTTCGCGGCCCTTTGCGCTCGCGCGCAGCGCCTCTTCCTCGAGCTCCGGCTCCTTCATCAGCCAGTGCGCGAGGCGGCGCAGCAGATCGAGATAAGGCCCGCCGCCGTCGTAGTTGCGAGCCCAGAGCCACATCTGATCGCTCAAAAGCAACCCCACGCGCCCCTTGTCGACCCGCGAGAGCACCAGAAGAGGCTTGTCGTCAGGACCGGTCATCAGGGTCTGACCGTTCGTCGTCTTGGCGCCGATCAGTCGGAACCACCGGCCCCATGTCGGGCCGCCTGGCGCCTGAAGCCCGGCGAGTCCGCGCGTCACTGGGTGACGCAAACCATCTTGCGATTCGCTCGGCCGAAACGGGACCTCGACATCGTCTCCCGTCGGCTCGGCGGGTGCAATTGCGCCGAGCGGCGAATAGAACAGGCCCTCGGCGGTCGAGAACTCCGGCCCTTCGGCCATCAACAGCGCGCCGCCCTCCCGGACGTAATTGGCGATGTTCTCGAGATAGACGTAGGGCAGAATCGACTGCTGCGCGTAGCGGTCGAGGATGATCAGATCGAAGTCCTTGATCCTAGGGCCGAACAGGTCCGCCACGGGGAAGGCGATCAGCGAAAGCTCATTGATCGGAGTTCCGTCTCCGCCTTTTTCCGGCGGCCGAAGAATCGTGAAATGAACAAGGTCGACGTTGGCGTCGGATTTCAGCAGGTTGCGCCACATGCGCTCGCCCGGATGCGGCTTTCCCGAGACGAGAAGGACGCGCAGCTTGTCCCGCACGCCATCGATATTCACGACCGCACGATTGCTGTCGGTCGCCAGCTCCCCCTCGACCGGCGAGACCTCCAGTTCGATCACGTTGGGACCGGCATGGTCGATCCGAACCTTGATGTCTATCCTCTCGCCGATGCCCGCTTCGATGTTCGCGATCGTCTGTCCGTCATGGCGGACCGTCAGTCTGGCGGGCTCGCCTCGGTCTGCGCTGTCGAGCACCCGCGCGGCGATGACCTGATCTTTGCCGACAATGCCGTAGCGCGGCGCTTCGATGAGTTCGATCCGGCGCTGACGCTCGCCCTCGTGGCCGGTCACCAGCACGTGCAATGGAGCGTTGAAGCCCAGCGCAGGCGATCCCGGGATGTCATGCACGACGCCGTCGGTGATCATGACGGCGCCGCCGACCCGCTCGGGGGGCGCGTCGGCGAGCGCTTCCCGGAGCGCGGCGAAGAGCTTGGTGCCTTCCGTTTCTGATTCCTCACGCGAGGTTTCGACGACGCGCAGATCGACGTCGCCCAGCGCCTTCAGGCCGGCTTCGAGGCGATTGAGCGCCAAGTCCGTCTGGCGCGGCCTCTCGCCAATGTTCTGGCTCGCGGAGCGATCGACCACGACCGCCACGATGTCCTTGAGCGGGCGGCGGTTCTCATGGACGAGATTCGGGTCGCAGAGGCCCACGAACAAAAGGGCGAAAGCGAGCGCCCGGAGCCAGGCGCCGGGCGCACGGCGCAGGACGAGCATGATCGAGGCGACGAGCGCCAACACTCCCAGGGGCGCAAGCGCCCATAGGGGCAGCAGCGGAGAGAAGGCGATCGACCAGACGGTCAACGAGTCAGCCTTTCAATGATGTCCTTGGCGTGGACTTGATCGGCTTTGTAATTACCAGTCAGCGTGTACATGATGAGATTGATGCCGCTCCGCAGGGCAAGCTCGCGCTGCCGGGCCCCTCCCGGGATGAGTGGGAAGAGTGGGCGACCCTCTGCGTCGCTCGCCCAGGCCGCGGCCAGATCGTCGGAAACGATGATGAGGGGGGAGACGCCGTCGCCCGCGCGAACGGGTCTGTGCACCCGGTCGTTCGGATCGGGCGGGGGCAGCGCCTCGACCCATGTCTGGCCGATCTCGGTGCGGCCGACGATGCGGTCCAGGAGATAGAAGGTCTTGGTCAGCACGTGGTCCGGCGGCAACGGCTCGAGTTCGGGCACGTCGACCCCTTCCAGCAGGGCCCTCAGCCACAAAGCCTCTTCCGTTGGGGCGCCGCCGGGGCGCTCGGTCAATGCGTCCCGCGTGTCGAACACCACCGTGCCGCCGTATTTCATGTACGCGGCCAGGCGGGCGCGCGCTTCCGGTCTGGGTTGGGGCCGTCTGGCGACAATTGGCCAATAAATGAGCGGATAGAACGCGAGTTCGTCGCGCGCCGGGTCGAGCGCGATCGGCTCGGCGAGCTCGGCGGACGTCCGGGCCGCGAGGACGCGGGTCAATGCAATCAGCCCCTGTTTGGACGTCTCATCGACTGTGGCGTCGCCCGTCGCGACATAGGCGAGGCGAGTCGATAGCGCCGCGTCCATGTCGCGCGCGCTCGGCCCCGAAATTTCGGCGGCATGGTTCACGCTCGGAGCAAGCAGGGCGCAGAACATCGCAGCGAATGCGAGGGCGGCGACGGCGCCCCGGCGGCGCAGCCCGGCGCTGCCGGCGATCCACATCGAAATGAAAGCGTCGATCGTGAGCCCGATGAGGGCCGCGGGCAACAGAAACAGTCGCAGATCGATCGGGGGCGTGACCTCGAGGCCTCCCTCGCGCACTTTGAGCGCCCCATAGTCGGCCCGGGCGATCGACTGCCCCGGCAAGAGCGCATTGACGGCTCTCAAAGAGTCCGCCTGACCGTAGAATCCGGGTGGATGAATCGCGTCGCCGGCGCCGGCGAAATCGGCGGAGATCGGTTCCGCCTGGGCAGGCGGAGGGCCAAGCGCGCCAAAGCCGTTCAGCGTGCGCCAGGGCGGGAAAGTCGCGGTGTGATCAACCGCGCCCGGCTTCGCCGCAGCCTGAACCGAGGGGCCGGAAAGGGCGACAACCCGGTGCAGCATGTCGACGAACAGGCCCGAGAGGGGCAGGTTCGACCAGGTCGTATCCCCCGTTACGTGGAAGAGAACGATCAGCCCCTTGCCGCGCCGTGCAGCGGTGACGAGCGGGGTCCCGTCGGCGAGTCGCGCCCAGGTCTTCTGGTCGAGGCCGGCCGTTGGCTCGGCCAAAACCTGTCGCGCAATGGTCACCTCGTCAGGCGCGGCGAGGCCGAAGAATGGGCTGCCTTGAGCGAAAGGCGCGATGTGTTTCGGGGTTTCCCACGACAGGGCTCCGCCGAGCTGGCGCCCGCGGCGCCGCAGATCGCACGGGATGAGGTCGTCGTCGCCGGCGGCCAATCGACTGCCGGCAAACCGCAGAAGAACGCCGCCCTTGTCGAGAAAGCTGACGATCGCGTCGTGCTCGGGTCCCGGCGCAACGCTCATGTCGGCGAGCGCGAGAACCGAAGGCGCCTCCGCCAGCAGCGATACGATGGGGTCGCTTGCGGAATCACGCGATTCGCTGATGTCCGCAAAAGGCTCCAGCGCCCGCTTGAGGTAGTAGGTCGGGGAGAGCAGCGGCTGGTCGGCGCTCGCGCCGGAAGCGATGGCGACGCGCCGCCGGCGTGAACGATCGTCGACGAGCCACGTCGCGCCGGCGGATCGTTCGCCTTCGATCACGACCCGCGCGGTTTCGTTGCGCAATTCGACCGGCAGTTCGAAACGGCTCGTGGTCACGAGCTTCGAGCCGAAGTCGAACGCGGTTCGGGCGATTTCGCGACCCCGAGCGTCGAGCGCACGAACAAGACCCCTTGTCGGGGCGCGTTCGTCGGAGCGGACAAGGCGCGCCGCCAAGGCGCCGGCTTCGTTCTCGACGCCGGCGATGGCGCGCGCGCCCGTTCCGTCGGTCACGACCTCGACCGACCGGCTCAAAGACGCAAGCCGCGCCGCGAAGCCGCTCGCGCCGCCGAGTTCGACGCCGTCCGCGATCCACAGAACCTCGGTCTTCGGTTCGCGCGCGAGAAACTGCTCGATTGCCGGCATCGAATCCACGCGAGACGGCTCGTAGGGCGCCGGCGCGAGCGCGCGCAACCGGCCTTCGATCCCGGCGGCGTCGAGCGCTGCGATGTCCCTTCCTCCCTCCGAGAGGGGTTTGACCGCGACGATCCGGCCTGCTCGGGCCGCCGCCTCCATGCGCTGTCTGGCGAAGGCGACTCGTTTCTCGAACGTCGGCGCGCCCGCCCACCCGTCGTCGATCAGGACCAGGAGCGGTCCTGCGCCGACGAGGCCGGCGAGGCTGTTCCACAAAGGTTGCGCCATCGCCAGAATGATCAAAGTCGCCACCGCCATGCGCAAGACCAGGATCGCCCACGGCGTGCGCGCCGGCTCCGTCTCGTTTGAAGCGAGCCCGATGAGAAGGCGCAGCGGAGGGAATACGGTTCGTCGGGGCGCCGGCGGGGTCACGCGCAAGAGCAAATAAAGCGCGCCGAGTCCGACGAGCGCCACCAGGACGGCGGGGGCGGCGAAAATGAGCGGAATGCCGAACACCTGTCAGGCAGCCCCGTACGCGGCTTCGAGGTCGGGAGCGGAAAGGCGCATGCGCAACGCCAACAGAATCTCCGCCGCCGAGGCGTCGGTGCGGCTCAGGCTCATGCCCCAGCCCAGCCCTGCGCAAATAGCCCGCAGCGCCTCCCGGTGCGCCGCCAGTTTCGCGAGATAGGCCTCGCGGATGTTCTGCGCCTTGGGTCGCAGGAGCCGAAGGCTCCCGTCCGGATGGAGAAACTCCACGTTGCCTGAAAAAGGATACGTTTCTTCGATCGGATCGACGACGATCACGAGTTCGCCGATCGCGCCTTCAGCGCTGACCGCCCGGAGCACCTGCTCGGTCTGTTCGGGTTCGCAAAGGAAATCGCCGATCAAGAGCGCCATCGACCGGGCCGCGGCGGGCGCCAAGGGCGGCAACACCGCCTCGGACGGGCCGTGCAGCCGCTCGTCCGTCGCGATCGCCTCGGCAAAGCGCTCGATCACCCCCGCGTCGGCAGTCGGGCGCGTCAGTCCGAGGAGCCCCGCTCGTTCGCCGCCGCGAACGCACAGGTCGGCGAAGGCGAGCGCAATTACCGCCGCGCGATCGATTTTGGTCGCCAGCGCGAGACTCGATCCGAAGCGCATCGACGGGGAGCGGTCAAACCAGATCCAGACGGTATGCGCCGCCTCCCATTCCCGCTCCCGCACGTACGCGTGTTCTTCGCGGGCCGAGCGACGCCAATCGACCCTCGAGGAGGGTTCGCCGGAGATGAACGGCCTGAACTGCCAGAAGGTCTCGCCGGATCCGGCGCGGCGCCGTCCGTGAACGCCATGCCGCACCGTCTGCGCCACGTTGCGGGCGGCGATGACGAGGCTGGGCAGGCGCGACGAGAGCGCCGCGGCCTGCTGCCGGATCGAAGGGGAAAGGGTCATTCGCGCTTGGCGGTCCGTTGAAGCTTGTTCGGCTTAGCTCATCGCAAAACCTTCGCCACGAGCCGGTCGATCACGCCGGAGACCGTCTCTCCATCGGCGCGCGCCGCGAACGTCAGCGCCATGCGGTGTTTGAGGGTCGGCTCGGCGAGCGCTTCGACGTCCGTCAGCGACGGTGACAGGCGGCCGTCCACCAGGGCGCGCGCGCGGGCGGCGAGCATGAGCCCCTGCGCCGCGCGGGGACTCGGGCCCCAGCCGATTCCCTTCGACAGCTCCGGGTCGCCCTCGCCCGGCCGGGCGGCGCGCACGAGATCGAGGATGGCCTCGACGACGCGATCTCCGATCGGCGCGCGCCGCACGAGGCGCTGGGCGCCCGACAGATCTTCCGCCGTCATGACCGGTCTCGGCCTCGTCTCGCGCTCCCCTGTCGTCTCGATCAGGATGCGGCGCTCGGCCGCCCGGTCGGGATACCCGACGTCGATCTGCAGCAAGAATCGATCCAATTGCGCCTCCGGCAGCGGGTATGCGCCCTCCTGCTCGAGCGGGTTCTGTGTCGCCAGCACATGAAACGGCCTGGGCAGGTCATGCCGCACGCCGGCCACGGTCACGTGATGCTCCTGCATCGCCTGCAGGAGCGCGGACTGCGTCCGCGGGCTCGCGCGGTTGATTTCATCGGCCATGAGCAGCTGCGCGAAAATCGGCCCCCGGATGAAGCGGAAGGCGCGTCTGCCGTCGAGTCCCTCCTCCATGACTTCGGAGCCGAGGATGTCGGAGGGCATCAGGTCGGGGGTGAATTGCACCCGCAAAGCGTCGAGCCCGACGACAATGCCGAGGGTCTCGACAAGCTTGGTCTTGGCGAGTCCCGGCACGCCGATCAGAAGGCCATGGCCCCCGGCGAGGAGAACCGTCAGCGCCAGGTCAATGACGCGCTCCTGGCCGAAGATGACGGCGCCGATCTCAGCGCGGGCGGCAGCAATGCGCTCAAGGGCGGCGTCGACCTCCCGGGTCACGCTCGTCTCGGCGGCGTTGGTCGCACTCATCCATGTCGTCCTTGTCGTCACAAAGCCACAAGCCGTTTCGCTTTGGCTCACGGCGCACTAGATTGGGCGGACTTCCGCCAGCTCAATCCCCTACCATGCCCACGACAGACTCGCCCACAAACAGGCGCCAGAATAAGGCGGAGACCGCTCGTTCTCCGGAGGGCGCGGTCAAGGGCCTTGGCGAGGCCGCAGCTCGCAAGGCGCGCGGTCCGGCTCCCGTGCACCTGTGGAACCCGCCTGATTGCGGCGACATCGACATGCGCATCGCCGCCGACGGAACTTGGTTCTACTGCGGCTCGCCGATCGGCCGGCTGCCGCTGGTCCAGCTCTTTGCCTCGATTCTCCGCAAAGACGGCAGTCGGTACGTCCTGGTTACGCCCGTCGAAAAAGTCGGGGTCAGGGTCGACGACGCGCCCTTTCTGGCGGTCGAGATGCATGTCGAGGAGGACGGCGACGATACCCGACTGACCTTCCGGACCAACGCCGAGGATCACGTGACCGTCGATGAGCGACATCCGCTGCGGTTCGAGAGGGGCGCGGCGGAAGGCCTGAAGCCCTATGTCCGGGTGCGCGGCGATCTCTGGGCGCTGGTGAAGCGCGCGCTCTACTACGATCTCGTGGATCTCGGGGTGACCGAGCGCCGGGGCGACGAGACGTGGTTCGGAGTACGCTCGAGCGGCGCGTTCTTTCCGATGTGTCCGGCCAGCGAGATCGAGGGGCTTTGAGCATTTCCGAGCTTCTCACCCCCGATGTCTTGCGCGCGATGTCGCGGCGCCGGCTCGCCTCCGCGCCGGCCGCTGAGGATCTGGCGGGCGCCCAAGCACCGAAAGTCGGCGACTTTTCGCTCAACGGGCCGGCGCCGGCCGCCGTCGTCATTGCCGGAGCCCGTCCCGCGGCCGTGCTCGCGCCGATCGTCGCGCGTCCGGACGGGCTCACCGTCCTCTTGACCCTTCGCGCGTCGGATTTGCGCGCCCATTCCGGTCAGGTCGCCTTTCCCGGCGGGAAGATCGACCCGGGAGAGACGCCCGGGGCCGCCGCATTCCGCGAAGCGAGGGAGGAGATCGGCCTCGAAGAACGCTTCATCGAGCCGCTCGGCTGGCTCGACCCTTACCTCACCGGGACCGGGTTTCGCATCGCGCCGCTCGTGGCGCTGATCGATCCCTCGTTCACCCTCACGATCAACAGCTGCGAGGTCGACGAGGTGTTCGAGGCGCCCTTCGCGTTCCTGATGGATCCGGCGAACCACCGGCTCGACGAACGCGAATGGCGGGGCAAGATGCGAAAATTCTACGCCATGCCGCACGGAGGGCGTTATATCTGGGGCGCCACCGCAGGCATGTTGCGCAATCTGTACGAGAAATTGTTTTCCTGATGGGACGGACCCTCCTCGAGCCGCTTGCGCTGTTCCTGAGCCCGTTCGCAGCCTACGCGGTCTATCTGATTCTCCGCGCACGCTACCCTCTCGAGGTCGAGCACTGGACGAGCGGCCGGGTGTCCGTTCTCACCCTCATGGGTCTCGCCGCCGCGGTGCTCGGGCTGGTCACGCTGGACCTTCTCGCGCCACGCGGACAAGGAACTTATGTGCCCGCGCACGAGGAAAACGGCGTGCTGGTGCCCGGACGGATCGAATGAGCCGCCTGCCGGGGCTGAAGGACGGGCGCATTCGAGATCTCCGACCACTCACGGCCGGGCCGCTCGCACGCGCCCTCGAGGCGCTCAACGGCCAAGGTGAAGAGACGCGCCTCGTCGGCGGCGCGGTGCGCGATCTCATTCTTGGCCTCGAGGCCGAAGACCTCGACCTGGCGACGACCGCGTTGCCGGAAGAGGTGATCCGGCGCGCCGCCGCCGCGGGCTTCAGGGTCGCCGCGACGGGCGTCTCGCACGGCACCGTCACGCTGATCATGGACGGGCGGCCGATCGAGACGACGACCTTGCGGGAGGACGTCGAGACCGACGGACGCCATGCGAAAGTCGCCTTCGGCCGCGACTTCGCGGCTGACGCCCGCCGCCGTGACTTCACGATCAACGCGCTGTCGCTGAGCAGTGACGGCATGGTGGACGATCCCGTCGGCGGGCTGGTCGATCTCGCCGCGGGGCGGGTGCGGTTTATCGGCGATGCGGACGCCCGCATTCGTGAGGACAATCTCCGCATTCTGCGCTTCTTTCGCTTTTCTGCGCGGTTCGGCGAGGGCGCCCTTGACCCGGAAGGACTCGCGGCTGCGATCCGCAACCGGCTCGCGACCGCGAGGCTGTCGCGCGAGAGGGTGCGCGCGGAAATTCTGAAGCTCGTCGTTGCGCCTCACGCGGGGCCAGTTCTTCAGACGATGAGCGAGAGCGGGATTCTGGCCCCGGCGCTCGGCTTCGCCCGGGCGGGGCGCTTCAAGCGCGTCGTCGCGATCGAGTCGGCGCGCGGCGCAAGGGCCGACGCTCTGCTTCGGCTCGCGGCGCTCGCCGCCATGATTCCGGAGGACGCGGAGCGGCTCCGCGAGAGGCTTCGCCTCGCCAATGCGGAGCATGAACGCATCGCGCGGGCGACGGAGGCCTTGATGGGCCTGCACGGGATCCTGGCCCCGCCGCCGCAGGATCGTCTGCGCGTCCTCCTGTTTTCTACGGGGCCCCAGGCCGCGCGCGACGCGCTGATGCTCGCCCATGCCGATTCGGGCGCTCCTCCTGACGATCCCGCCTTCGCGGGCGCCGACCGCTTCCTTGGCGAAACGCCAGCGCCTGAGCTTCCGGTCAGCGGGAGCGACATCGTCGCCCGCGGCGTTGACGAGGGTCCGCGTGTCGGAGAAGTCCTTCGTCTCTTCCGGCGGCTCTGGATCGATGCCGGCTTCCCTGACGATCCGGAGGCGGTCGACCTGTTGACCGCGGCCGCGGTCGAGACTCGTGGCAGTTCGGGATCGGAGCGAAGCTGAAAACCCACATCAGCCGCCCTTTCTCGGAGCGGGGTCGTGCTCCGCAACGCGGCCAACGATGCTTGACGGGCAAAATCGCTGCGTCGACTATCCGCGTTCGAATCCCCCCGAGGGTGCGGGTCCCGGCCCGCTTGCCGGCGGGCCGGGAAGCCCGAAGCTCGGCGCTCGGGCGGAGAATTGCTGAAGCGCCATGAGCACGGCTTTCATCGGAGTGGATGTCGGCACAGGCAGCGCCCGCGCCGGCGTTTTCGATTCCGCGGGGCGTCTTTTGGGCAGCGCCAGGCGAACGATTGCGATCTGGAGCGAGCCCGGCGATGTCGTCGAGCAGTCGTCCGCCGACATCTGGCGCGCGGTGACGGACGCGGTGCGGGAGGCCGTCGAGGCGTCCCGGCTGTCCCGCGGGGCTGTCGCCGGCCTCGGCTTCGCCGCGACCTGCTCGCTCGTCACGCTCGACGAGCATCTGCAGCCGTTGTCGCTGAACTCCGCCGGCGCGCCCGAACGCGACGTGATGGTGTGGATGGATCACCGCGCAGCCGAGGACGCCGCGAGGATCAACGCCACCGGCCATGAGGCGCTGCGGTACTTTGGCGACGCACTGTCGCCCGAGATGCAAACGCCGAAGCTCGTCTGGCTCGCGCGGGCGAAGCCCGAGACCTTCGCCAGGGCGATGCATTTTCTCGGCCTGACCGACTGGCTCTCCTTTCGCGCGACCGGGTCGCTTGCGCGCTCGCTCTGCACGGCCACCTGCAAGTTCGGCTATCTGGCGCATGAAAGGCGCTGGCCGGGCGAATTCCTCGCCAGCGTCGGCCTTCGCGCGTTGAGCGCGGAGGGCTTCGCCCGTCTCGGCGCGTGCATCGTCGCGCCGGGGACGCCGCTCGCGAACGGGCTCACGGTCGAAGCCGGCCAAGCGATGGGGCTCGATCCCGCAACGGCGGTCGGAGCCGGGCTCATCGACGCCCACGCAGGCGCGCTCGGCACGCTCGCAGCTCGAGCGGATGGAACGCCAGGAGACGCGCGGCGCCGGCTGGCGCTCATTCTCGGCACGTCTTCGAGCTGCATGGCGGTGTCCGACGAGCCACGGTTCATCGACGCTGTCTGGGGACCCCACTTCTCCGCGCTGACGCCCGGCCAATGGCTGATGGATGGAGGCCAGTCGGCGTTCGGCGCGGCGATCGACCGTCTGATGCGTCTGCATCCTGCCTTCGCGGAGGTCTCGGCTGGCGGGCTCGACGCGCTCGAAAGCCGGATCGTCGCTCGCGCCGGCGATCTTTCCGCGTCGGCGCTGCTCGCCGAAGCCCTTCATGTTCTTCCCTCGTTCATTGGCCGCCGCGCCCCCGCCGCCGATCCCGCCGCGCGCGGCGGCATCGTCGGCCTCGATCTCCGGGAGGACGCGGCAAGCCTCGAAGAACTCTATGTGGCCGGCCTGTGCGGGCTTGCCTACGGGATCGCCGACATCGTCGAAGCCTTCGGGCGCGCCGGTTACGACTTCGAAGCCATCGTCGTCAGCGGCGGGCCGGCGCGGAGCGCCCTCGTCCGCCAGATTGTCGCCGACGCCTGCGGCATGTCGGTCTCGACGCCGGAGACCTCCGAACCGGTGCTGCTCGGTTCGGCGATGATCGGCGCGGTCGCGGCCGGAAAGGAGACCCTGCGCTCGGCGATGGGCTCGATGTCGGCGCTGGCGAGCAGAACCGAGCCGGCGGGCGGGGCGATTGCCGCATTTCACGCTCGCCGACGGCGAGCGCTCGCGATCCTCGAACGGGCCGAGCGCGAGGTCCGCAAGGCGATGTGCGCGGCGCCCTGGCCGGAGGTGGTCATTTTCGACTGCGACGGCGTGCTGGTCGACAGCGAGGTGATTTCGCTCGGCGTCACGCGCCGGATGCTGGCCGAGGCCGGCTTGCGCCTCAGCGACGACGAGACGCGCAAGCGCTTCCTCGGCAGGCGCCAGGACGCGGTCCTGCGGCGAGTCGAAGCCGAACTCGGCGCCCCTCTGCCGAACGATTTCACCGGGGCGCTGTCCCGCGAGATCCTCGCGACCTTCGAGCGCGACCTGAAAGGCGTCGAGGGCGTCCGGCAGGCCGTCGACGGGCTGGACGCGCGCGTCTGCGTCGCCTCCTCGAGCGCGCCGGAGCGGCTGCGCTTCGCGTTGCGGGTGACCGGTTACGAGGCCCTGTTCGCGCCGCACATCTTTTCCTCCGCCGAGGTTGCGCGCGGCAAGCCCTACCCCGACCTCTTTCTGTTCGCGGCGCGTTCGATGGGCGCGGCCCCGGAAAATTGTCTCGTCATCGAGGACAGCGTCGCCGGCGTCACGGCGGCGCGCGCCGCCGGCATGAAGGTGTTCGGCTTCGTCGGCGGCAGCCATTTCTCGGTCCCTGCCCAGACGGCGGAATTGACTGCGGCTGGGGCGGACCTCATCTTCGACGACATGGCGCGGCTGCCGGAGATCGTGGGGAGGGATGGCGCGCAGGGCCGATCAGGACGGACTGAGACTTGACGAAGCCGCCCGCGCAGGCTGGCTCTATTACGTCGCCGGCAACACGCAGGACGAGATTGCGCGCAAGCTCGGGATCTCGCGTCAGGCGGCGCAGCGACTCGTGTCGCTCGCGATCAGCGAGCGTCTCATCAAGGTCAGGCTCGATCATCCGATCGCGCGCTGCATGGAGCTCGCCGCGGCGCTGAAGCTTCGCTACGACCTCCGCTTCTGCGACGTTGCGCCGACCGATCCGGATTCGACCTCCTCGACCCTCGGCATCGCCCAGGCGGCGGCGGCAGAATTCGAGCGCTGGCTGCGCCGCCCCGAGCCGGCGATCATCGGCATCGGCACGGGGCGCACGATGCGCGCCGTCGCCGACCAGTTGCCGCCCATGGAATGCCCGCAGCACAAGCTGGTCGCGCTCGTCGGCACCACCAAGACCGACGGCTCGGCGTCGTTCTATGACGTCATCATCCGGGTGTCGGACACGGTACGCGCGCCGCATTACCCGATGCCGTTGCCGGTCATCGCCCGGTCGGTCGAGGAGCGCCAGCTGCTGACGAGCCTCGCGTCGGTCAAGAGCCTGTTCGATCTCGTCGAGCGCACCGACGTATGCTTCGTCGGCGTCGGTTCGGTCGGCGATTCGTCGCCGCTGGTGCAGGACGGGATCATCACCCGCCAGGAGGCGGAAGCCTTGCGCCATCTCGGGGCGGTCGGGGAAATAACTGGCTGGGCGTTCGACGCCGCCGGGCGCGTCTTGATCGAGGGCGCCAACCTCAGGGTCGCTGGCGCGCCGCTGCGGAAGGCGGGCAACCGGCTGGTGATCGGCGTGGCGATGGGGCCATCACGGCGCGCGCCGCTGAGGAGCGCGCTGACCGGAGGGTTGATTTCCGGTCTTGTCACCGACGAAGCGACGGCAGAGCACCTTTTGCAGCGGTGACAATTTTTGGATTTCGAGGCGACATCTCGCATCGGATTGACCGCGCCCGCAGCGCTCAGCGAGCGCGGCCCCGGAGAATCTGCCGCTTTGCCAGCGATTTCAAGGCGTTGGGCACCCAGACCCGAGTCTTTTGCGGCCTCTGGCGGCCTCGAACCCGTTGTATCGTCAGCAATTTCAATGGGTTGAACGCCAGAGTGGGCGCCGAGCGGACCGCAATTCGGCGAGCAGCGGCGCGAGGCGGGTCAGGGCGGGCGCCGGCGCCGGCGCGAACTCTTCCCGTCCGGAGGGGCGTCTCGCCGCCCGAGGGCGCGCGAACGCGCCCCCTCCGATCTGCGGCCCCGAGCCCATGAGAGCGCTCGAGCTCGGCCATGATCTCTAGGCAGTGCCCAAGTGCCGGATGTCGGCCTTTTCGAACTTGTAGTCGGGCGTGCGAGAGCGCCTTCATGAGTCTGCGACCTGCGCGCGGACACGCTCTCGGGAGCGTCGAACCGGCGCTCGGCGATGGCGCTGTCGATGATTAGCCGCACGGCGCCGACGCCCGCCCCGAGCGCCATGGCGATCTGTTGATTCGAAAAGCCGGAAGGAAACAGGTCGAAAATCGCCTCCCGCCGCGCGAAGCCTTTCGTCGGGCGCTTCTTCGCGCGCCACCACTCCGCCGCGCGCGGATGGAGAGGGCTCGCTGGTCATGCTCGTACCTCCAGCGCCACGACATCGGCCTACAAACGACAGAGTACACAAGTGCCCCGGCCAAGTCAAGAAACTGTTCCCGTTGTGTTCGAAGCCCAGTCAGTGGAAAGCAGGCGGAGGCGCGCGCTTCCGGTGCAGCGGGACGCGCGGTCAGGCCGCACGACCACGCGCCGTGGCGGGAAAAACAACGAATGGACTGCGCGAACACGCTTTCGCCGCCAAAAAGACATTGATTTCCAATAATTTTCTGCCGAGTCAACTGACCGAAAGGCGGCGCTGCGCGGGGCCGAATATCGGGACGATGGTGAATCTCCAGACGCTTTTGTGCGCTGCGGCGACGATTTTCGGTTGACTCCGGCGCAGGGTTGTGGCGAATATTCGCTCGCTGCTGTAGCAATTGCCCACACCGGCATTGCTCAAGGGAGGATATGTCATGAAGGTTCTCATGAAGGGCCTGCTCGGGGCCGTCGCGCTCGCGGGCTTCTCGCTTCCGGCTTACGCCGACACGACGCTGACGATCGCCACGGTCAACAATCCCGACATGATCCGGATGCAGGGGCTGACCAGCGATTTCACCACAGCCAATCCCGATATCAAGCTCAACTGGGTCACGCTCGAAGAGAACGTGCTGCGCCAGAAGGTGACGACCGACATCGCCACCAAAGCCGGCCAGTTCGACGTGCTCACCATCGGCACTTACGAAGTTCCGATCTGGGCCAAGAAGAAGTGGCTCGTGCCGCTGGACAAGCTCAGTTCCGACTACGATGTCAACGACCTCCTGCCGCCGATCCGCGCCGGCCTGTCGCTCGACAAAAACCTCTACGCCGCCCCGTTCTACGGTGAGAGCTCCTTCACCATGTATCGGACCGACCTGATGGAGAAGGCCGGCCTCAAGATGCCGGAGAAGCCGACCTGGGACTTCATCAAGCAAGCGGCCGACAAGATGACCGACAAGTCCGCCGGAGTCTATGGCATCTGCCTGCGCGGCAAACCGGGCTGGGGCGAGAACATGGCGTTCCTCACCGCCATGTCCAACTCTTTCGGCGCGCGCTGGTTCGACGAGAAATGGCAGCCGCAGTTCAACACGCCGGAGTGGAAGAAGACGATGGACTTCTACGTGGCGCTGATGAAGGCGGACGGGCCTCCCGGCGCCTCATCGAACGGCTTCAATGAGAACCTGTCCCTGTTCAACGACGGCAAGTGTGGCATGTGGATCGACGCGACGGTCGCGGCGTCATTCGTCAGCGATCCAAAGCAATCGAAGGTCGCCGACAAGGTCGGCTATGCGCTCGCGCCCAATGACGGCCTCGGCAAGAACGCCAACTGGCTGTGGTCTTGGGCGCTGGCCGTTCCCGCGGGGTCGGGCAAGGCAGCCGCGGCGGAGAAGTTCATCTCCTGGGCGACGAGCAAACATTACACCGAGCTCGTCGCGTCCAAGGACGGCTGGGCCCGTGTGCCCCCCGGAACCCGCACCTCGCTGTACAAGAACCCGGACTATCTGAAGGCTGCGCCCTTCGCCGAGCTGACCCTCGCGTCGATCGATTCGGCTGACCCGCTGCATCCCACCGTGAAGCCGGTTCCCTACACGGGCGTCCAGTTCGTGGCGATCCCTCAGTTCCAGGGCATCGCTACCGACACCGGTCAGGACTTCTCAGCGGCGCTCGCCGGGTCGATGAGCGTCGACGATGCGCTCGCCAAGGCGCAAGCCAGCACCGAAGCGGCGATGAAGAAGGCAGGCTATATCAAGTAACCGGAGGCCGAGCGCCTCGCGGTTCGCGAGCCGCGAGGCGCGACGGAGGGACGCTCCTCCCCGTCCCGGCCCCTCCTCGGTCCGCCCGGGGAGGGGCAAAGGGAGGACGTCGAGACCATCGACGCAAGGAGCGTTTTCGGGCCCATTATTCGCCTTGCCGGAAGTCGAGGCGAAGACGAGGCGAAGACATCGAGGGCTGGAGCCCGGCGACCCGCCGGGCAATCAGACGCGGGAGGGTCTTCAAGGATGGCGACGCAGCAGACCACCACCGCAGGCCGCGTTCTCGTCGCGCCCTCGGTCATCCTGCTCTTTGCATGGATGATCGTGCCGCTCGTGATGACGCTCTATTTTTCGTCGTTGCGCTACAGCCTGCTCGATCCCGACAGCAGCGGCTTCGTTGGGCTCCAGAACTATACCGCGTTCCTCACTGACCCCGATTTCATCACTTCGCTCCTCAATACGCTGATCCTTGTCGCCTCCGTGCTCGTCATCAGCGTCTGCGGCGGGATTCTGGTGGCGTTGCTGATGGACCAGCCGGTGTTCGGGCAGAATGTGCTGCGGCTCATGGTGATCGCGCCGTTCTTCGTCATGCCGACGGTCAGCGCGCTCGTCTGGAAGAACCTGCTGATGAACCCGGACTCGGGCCTGTTCGCCTGGATCGCGCGGTCGCTGGGCTTTTCCCCGATTGTCTGGTTCACCAACTATCCGATGCTGTCGGTGATCATCGTCGTATCGTGGGAATGGCTGCCGTTCGCCAGCCTCATTCTGCTGACGGCGTTGCAGTCGCTCGATGAAGAGCAGAAGGAGGCCTCCTCGCTCGACGGGGCAGGGCCGATCTCCTACTTCGGCTATATCGTGCTGCCGCACATTGCGCGGGCGATCACCGTCGTCATCCTGATCGAGACCATTTTCCTCCTCAGCGTATTCGCCGAGATCTACGTGACCACCTCAGGCGGCCCAGGCGTCGCGACGACGAACATTCCGTTCCTCGTCTACAAGCAGGCGCTGCTCAATTTCGACGTCGGCAGCGCCTCCGCAGGCGGCATCGTCGCAGTCGTGCTCGCCAACATCGTCGCGATCTTCCTGATGCGCATGGTCGGCCGGAACCTGGAGGGCTGAACGATGGCCATGAAGCAATCCGTCGGAAAGCGGGCCGGGGTCACTGTATTGGCCTGGGTCGTGGGTTTCCTGATCTTTTTCCCGATCCTGTGGACGTTCCTGACCAGCTTCAAGACCGAGCTCGACGCCATTGCGATGCCGCCGAAGTTCCTGTTCTTCCATTGGACCCTCGAGAACTACGCCGAGGTGCAGAGCCGCTCGAACTATCTGCATTTCGCCTTCAATTCGATCGCGTTGTCGATCGGCGCCAATGTGATCGGCCTCCTGATCTCCGTTCCCGCCGCGTGGTCGATGGCGTTCGCGCCGGGCAAGCGCACCAAGGATCTGCTGATGTGGATGCTGTCGACCAAGATGATGCCAGCGGTCGGCGTGCTGGTGCCGATCTACCTCCTGTTTCGCGACCTGCATCTGCTCGACAGCCTGTGGGGCATCGGCTTCGTGCTGATGATGCTCAACCTTCCGCTCCTCATCTGGATGCTCTACACCTACTTCAAGGAGATCCCGGTCGACATCCTCGAGGCGGCGCGCATGGATGGGGCCTCCCTGCTCAGCGAGATCCTCTACGTGCTGACGCCGATGGCGATTCCGGGCATCGCCTCGACGATGCTGATCGCGATCATCCTGTCGTGGAACGAGGCCTTCTGGACGCTCAATCTGGCGACGTCCAACGCTGCGCCGCTGACCGCCTTCATCGCCTCTTACTCCGCGCCGGAAGGCTTCTTCTGGGCGAAACTGTCTTCGGCCTCTACACTCGCCATCGCGCCGATCCTCATCCTCGGGTGGTTCTCGCAGAAGCAGCTGGTGCGGGGCCTAACCTTCGGCGCCGTGAAATAAGCCGGCAAAGGGAGAATGCGACCATGGGCAGCATCCAACTCAAGTCGGTCAAGAAGTCGTTCGGCGCCATCAACGTGATCAACAATGTCGATCTCGACATCAAGAACGGCGAGTTCGCGGTGTTCGTCGGGCCTTCGGGATGCGGCAAGTCGACCCTTCTGCGACTCATCGCCGGACTCGAGGACGTGACGTCGGGGGCGGTCCTCATCGACGGCAAGGACGCCACCAACGTCGGCCCATCGAAGCGGGGGCTGGCGATGGTGTTCCAGTCCTATGCGCTTTATCCGCACATGAGCGTGCGTGGCAACATCGCCTTCGCCCTCAAGATGGCAGGGGAGAAAGCCGCGGCGATCGACCAGAAGGTCCGCAAGGCCGCGTCGACCTTGAACCTCACCGACTATCTCGACCGCAAGCCGCGCCAGCTCTCCGGCGGCCAAAGACAACGCGTCGCCATCGGCCGCGCCATCGTGCGCGAACCGAAGGCCTTCCTGTTCGACGAGCCGCTGTCGAACCTCGACGCGGCGCTGCGCGTCCAGATGCGGGTCGAAATCGGCGAACTGCACAACGCGCTGGCGACGACGATGATCTATGTCACCCACGACCAGGTCGAGGCGATGACCATGGCCGACAAGATCGTTGTGTTGGACCGGGGCTCGGTCGCCCAGGTCGGCTCGCCGCTCGATCTCTACAATCGGCCGAACGGCCTGTTCGTCGCGGGCTTCATCGGCTCGCCGACGATGAACCTGATCAGGGGAGCGCTCGCAGAAAAGCGAGGCGCGGCGACGATCGGCATCCGGCCCGAGCACGCCGACGTTTCCACCACTGCGGGCGAGTGGCCGGCGACCGTGCGGCTCGCCGAACATCTGGGCTCCGACACTTTCGTCCATGCCGACGCCGACGGCATCGGCGCGCTGACGCTGCGGCTCGAGGGCGAGGCGCCGTTGAAGCCGGACCAGCGGATTTTCGTCACCCCGCGCGAGGCGAACCTCCACAAGTTCGACAAGGACGGCAGGCGCATCAACTGACGGCGCGCGCAGCCTGGCAGCGCGATATCATTGGACGGGAAATCATGAGCGTCAAACTCTCATCGGCCGCCCTCGCCCAATTTCCGCCGGGCGTCGGCAAGCCCAACTACGCGCGGTCCGATCTCAAAGCGGGCATCGTCCATATCGGGGTCGGCAACTTTCACCGCGCCCATCAGGCTGTCTATCTCGACGATCTTTTCAACCTGGGGGTCGACCGCGAGTGGGCGATCGTCGGCGCGGGCGTGCGAGAGCCCGACCTCGACATGCGTGCAAAGCTCGAGGCGCAGGACTGGCTTTCGACGGTCGTCGCGCAGGAGGCCCGCGCAACCACGATGCGGGTGACCGGCGCGATGATCGACTTCATCAAGCCCTTCGACGTCGAGGCGATGCTCGCCGCGCTAGCGCGGCCGGAAATCCGCATCGTCTCGCTCACCGTGACCGAAGGCGGCTATTTCATTTCGCCGGCCACCCAACGTTTCGACCCGACCCATCCCGACATCGTCCATGACGCGAAGCACGCGGAGGCGCCGAAGACGGCGTTCGGCCTGATCGCCGCGGGCCTGAAGCGCCGCCGATCCGCTGGCGTCTCGCCCTTCACCGTGATGTCGTGCGACAACATTCCCGGCAACGGCCATGTCACGGAGAACGCTGTCGCCGGGCTGGCGGATTTGTCCGATCCGGAACTCGCCACATGGATTCGGACGAACGTCGCCTTCCCCAATTCCATGGTCGACCGCATCACCCCCGCGACGACCGACCGCGAGCGCGCCATCCTTCGCGACACCTATGGCGTCGAGGACAACTGGCCGGTGTTTTGCGAGGAGTTCCGCCAATGGGTGGTGGAGGACAAATTCCCGTCCGGCCGGCCGGCTCTCGAGAAGGCGGGCGTCACCTTCACCTCCGATGTCGCGCCCTACGAATTGATGAAGATCCGCATCCTCAACGGCGGGCATGCGGCCATCGCCTATCCGGCCGGGATCCTCGACATCCATTTCGTGCACGAGGCGATAGAGGATCAGCAGATTGCGACCTTCCTCGAGACGCTGACCCGGCGCGAGATCATACCGGTCGTTCCGCCGCCGCCTCGCGTCGATCTCGAAGCCTATCGCAGGAAGGTCGCCGAGCGCTTCGCCAATCCGAAGATCGGCGACACGATCTCGCGCCTCTGCCTCGACGGATCGAACCGGCAGCCGAAGTTCATTCTGCCGACGGTCAGGGATCGCCTGGCGGTCGGGGCGAGCGTCAAGGGCCTCGCGCTCGTCTCGGCGATGTGGTGCCGTTACTGCTACGGCGAATCGGAGAGCGGCAAGACCATCCCGCCGAACGATCCGAGCTGGGACCGCCTGCAGGCGGCCGCGAGGCCCGCACGCGGGGATCCGCGCGCATTCCTCGCCATGCATGATATTTTCGGCGAGCTCGCCGAAAACCCCATCTATGTCGGCGCGTTCTCGGACGCGCTCTCCTCGCTGTGGACGCGCGGGGTGCGGGCGACGGTCGCCGGCTATCTCGCCGAAGGGGCGTAAGCCGCGGACGCCAAAGAGGAGAGCTTGATGAAGCTCAAAGACAAGACTGCCATCGTCACCGGGGGGGCGCGCGGCATCGGGGCGGCGATCGTCGATCGGTATGTCGCCGAAGGCGCGCGGGTGGCCGTCGCAGACGTCAATTTCGCCGAGGCGCACGAAACCGCGGCGCGTCACGGGGTAAGGGCCTTCGCAATTGCGCTGGACGTGACCAAGACCGCGTCAATCGACGCGGCGGTCGACAGCGTCGTCTCCCGCTGGGGCGGGATCGATATTCTCGTCAACAACGCCGCCGTGTTCGACATGGCGCCGATCGTCGAGGTGACGGAGGAGAGCTACGACAAGCTGTTCGCGGTCAACGTGAAAGGCCTCTTCTTCACTTTGCAGGCGGTCGCCAAGCGCATGATCGCGCGAGGCCAAGGCGGCAAGGTCATCAACATGGCTTCGCAGGCCGGACGGCGGGGCGAGGCGTTGGTGTCCATTTACTGCGCCACCAAGGCGACGGTCATCAGCATCACGCAGTCGGCCGGACTCGATCTCATCAAGCACCGCATCAACGTCAACGGAATCGCGCCCGGCGTGGTCGACACGCCGATGTGGGACCACGTCGATTCCCTGTTCGCCAAGTATGAGCATCGTCCGCTCGGCGAGAAGAAGCGACTCGTCGGCGAGGCAGTGCCGTTGGGACGCATGGGACGGCCGGAAGATTACGGCGGAGCCGCGGTGTTCCTCGCTTCGTCCGAAAGCGATTATGTCGTTGCGCAGACGCTCAACGTCGACGGCGGCAATTGGATGAGCTGATCCCGGCCTCCACCATGTATCTCGATCGCTTCAACCTCAAGGGACGCGTCGCGGCTGTGACGGGCGGCGGGCAGGGGATCGGGCTCGCCTGCGTCGAGGCGCTCGCCGAGGCGGGCGCCCATGTCTATATCGCCGACCGCAACGCCAAGGCCGCGGCGGCGGCGCAGGCCGCGATGCAAGCGCTGGGGTATGCAACTGACGTCATCGACGTCGACGTGACCAACTCGGCCGCGGTCGACGCGGCGGCGGAGCGTGTGGTGGCGGAAAAAGGGCGCGTCGATATCCTCGTCTGCAACGCCGGCATCGTGCGCGCGTTTCCGGCCGAGGACGGGACGGACCATGACTGGCTCGACGTCCTCGACGTCAATCTCAACGGCGTCTTCTGGTGCTGTCGCGCGTTCGGCAGGCCGATGCTGGCGGCCGGGCGCGGCTCGATCGTCAATGTCGGCTCGATGTCCGGGATCATCGTCAACAAGCCGCAGGCGCAGGCCAGTTACAACGCCGCCAAGGCCGGCGTCCATCACCTGACGAAATCGCTTGCGGCAGAATGGGCCGCGCGCGGCGTCCGGGTCAACGCGGTCGCGCCGACCTACGTCAACACGCCGCTGACCGCGCGCGACAAGGCCAACAAGGCGATGTTCGACGTCTGGATGGAAGGCACGCCGATGGCTCGCATGGGTGAGCCAGACGAGATCGCGGCGGTCGTGCTGTTTCTGGCCTCCGACGCCGCGAGCCTGATGACCGGCTCGATCGTGCTGGCGGACGGCGGCTACATCTGCTGGTGAAAGGGGAGATCATGGACCTGGGGCTCAAGAACAAGGTCGCCGTCGTCACCGGAGGCAGCGTCGGCATCGGGCTTGCGATCGCCGAGGGGCTCGCGGCCGAGGGCGTCAATCTTGCTCTGGCCGCCCGCGGCGCTGAGCGCGTCCTGGACGAGGCAAAGCGCATCGCCGGGCAGTATCGCGTTCGCGCAGAGGCGGTCGCCTGCGACGTCGCGACCCGCGAGGGGACCGACGCGCTGATCGCCGCGGTCAGACAGGCTTACGGCGGGGCGGACATTCTCATCAACAACGCCGGCACCGGCAGCAATGAGACGGTGATGGAGGCGCCGGACGAGAAGTGGCAGGCCTACTGGGACCTGCACGTGATGGCGGCGGTTCGGCTCGCGCGCGGCCTCGCGCCTCTCATGCGGGCGCGCGGAGGCGGCGTGATCCTGCACAACGCCTCGATCTGCGCCGTCCAGCCGCTATGGTATGAGCCGATCTACAACACGACCAAGGCGGCGCTGATGATGTTCTCAAAGTGTCTCGCCACGGAACTCGTGGGAGACAACATCCGTGTCAATTGCGTGAATCCGGGCCTCATCCTCACGCCCGACTGGATCAAGACCGCAAAGCAGCTTACCGCGGACAAGGGCGGCGACTGGCAGGCCTACCTCGACGGCGTCGCGCGCGAGAACGCGGCGATCAAGCGCTTCGCCACGCCGCAGGAGCTGGCGAACTTCTTCGTTTTCCTGTGCTCCGAACGCGCAAGCTATTCGGTCGGCTCGACCTATTTTGTCGACGGGGGCATGTTGAAGACGGTTTGAGCGCTCCACTGCCCCGCCTCTCGCTCAGTGCCGGGCGGCGAGAGCCGCTTCCGCATCGCGTCGTGCGAGTTGTATGCGATTGATCACCCCAATGACGCCCGGAACCTTGCGCGCGTCGGATTCGGCGCAGGAACGCTGATAAGGCAGATCGACCTGCCCGGACATCGTCACCCAACCGTTCTCGACTTCGACGTTCAACCGGTGGCGCGGAACCGCGTAATCCCAGTGGAGAGCGTTGAGGACGCGCACCCTTACGTCATCGCTTTGCGACTGCATCGCTCCTGCCTCCTCCCACCCGCAAGGTATCGTGTTTTGACCGATGTTCCACCGCGGCCCTTTGACGCGGCAGACCCTTCTCGCAGGCGGCGCGAACGGTTGTTTAGACTGCGACTAGAGCGGAATTTTGGCCCTATCGCATCGGCGCCGCAAATTTGCCTGCGGCGGTCACATACGAGGAGGCGGCCCAGAGGCGGCTTCGCTCAGCTCTGCTTCGTCGACGCTCATGGCGTTGCCGCGCCAAACGAAGCTGTCGCCGGTCCAGCCTTCGCCCCATAGGACGGGGAGCAGCAGGTCGCGAATCATCCAGGCCGGCAGGCTCCGCCAGCTGAGCGGCCAGCCCGCGGCCGACGCGAGCAGCGCCTCGAGGGCGTACCAGAACAGCGCGGCGAGCGCTACGCTCGACCAGGCGCTGATCCCGAACTCGGGCGCGGCAAAAGCGGCCGCGACGATCGTCAACAGTCCGGTCGTCAGGATTTCCGGAGCGAAATGCGTCGGGAAGGTCGCTCGCCTGAGGCGCGCCCAGCGCAGCTGGCGCGACCAGACGTCTTTCAGTTTGCGAGCGCCGAGGGGCTGCTGGAAGGGCTCAGCGACGAGATGGGCGTCCAGGCCCTGGGCATGGACGAGTTTCGTCGACGCCGCATCCTCGGCGATCTCGGCCCCCAGAGCCTCGACGCCGCCGCCGGCCTCGAGGATGTCGCGGCGCCAAAGCATCGTCTTGCCTTGCGCAAAACCGAACCCGGCGCCCTCCGCCGCATATTGCCAGCGCGCCTCGTAGGTGTTGAGGAAGGCGCATTCGATCTCCGCGGCGAACGATTCCGGCTGCGAGCCGATCGGAGGCGCGCAGACGATGCCGGAGTTGGGCCGCCACCGCTCGAGCAGCCGCTGGATGTAGTCCGGAGGCATCAGGACGTTGGAGTCGGCGATGATCACCCATTCGTGCCGCGCCGCCTTCCAGCCCTTCACCACATTGTTGAGCTTGGGATTGGCGCTGATCCGATCGTCGCCGATCAGAAGCCGCGCCGGGCGCCCGGGATGGGAAGCAATCGCGCCGCGAACCAGAGGGGCGATCGGGTCGTCGGCGTTCGCCAGGCAGAAAATGATCTCGTAGTCCGGATAGTCGAGCGCAAAAATCGAGCGTAGGGTTTCCCGCGTAAAGATCTCGACGCCGCAGAGCGGCTGCACGATCGTGACGGAGGGGGCGTTTTCCGGCACTGGGGTCCTCTTGCGGTTGCGTCGAACGCATCGAGGGAGCGCCAACGCGACGCTGAGAGCATGAATTCCTCCGCTCGAGACGCAGATCCCGGCGGCTAACGCGCTGATCGTCATGTTTTCATTGTACTCGTTTCGCGAATCGACGCCAACAATATTGCTGGCGCCCCGCGACGCTTCTATGAAGGCGCATGAATTCGGCCCCGATCGTCCGTTTTGCTCCCTCGCCGACCGGGCGCATCCATATCGGCAACGCCCGCACCGCGCTCCTGAACTGGCTCTACGCCCGCCGCAGCGGCGGAACGTTCATCCTGCGCTTCGACGACACCGACTGCGAGCGGTCGAGGGCCGAATACGCCGCATCGATCGAGGAGGATCTCGCCTGGCTCGGCGTGAAGCCCGACCTTGTTCGCCGCCAGTCGGAGCGCATCTCGGCTTATGACACGGCGACGGAAAAGCTCAAAACCCAGGGCCGCCTCTATCCGGCCTATGAGACGGCCGAGGAGCTCGACCGCCGCCGCAAGCGACAGCAGAGCCGCGGCCGTCCGCCGGTCTACGACCGCGCCGCTCTGCGCCTGACCGACGCCGACCGCGCCGCGCTCGAAGGCTCCGGCCGCAGGCCGCACTGGCGGTTCAAGCTCGAGCCGACGACCGTGCGCTGGGACGACCTGGTGCGGGGCGAGAGCCACATCGACTGCGCCTCGCTCTCGGATCCGGTGCTGCGTCGCGAGGACCGAACCTATCTCTACACGCTGCCGTCGGTGGTCGACGACATCGATTTCGGCGTCACCGACGTCATCCGCGGCGAGGACCACGTAACCAACACCGCGGTGCAGATCCAGATTTTCGAGGCGCTCGCGGGCGCCGCGCCTCGCTTCGGACATCACAATCTGCTGACCGGCTCGGGCGGCGAGGGACTGTCGAAGCGCACCGGCGCCCTGTCGATCGCCTCCCTTCGCGACAAGGGAGTCGAAGCGCTGGCCGTCGCGGCGCTGGCGGTTCTCGTGGGCTCGGCAGAGGCGGTGCGTCCGGTCGCCTCGCTCGACGAGCTCGCAAACCTCGTCGACCTCAGGCGTCTGTCGCACGGCGCCGCGCGCTTCGACGAGGCCGAGCTCGAAGCGCTTTCGGCGCGCGTCATCCACCAGACCTCCTATGCGGCGGCCGCCGACCGGCTTGCCGCAATCGGCGTCGCGGGGCCGAAGGCGGAGGCCTTCTGGCTCGCGGTACGTGGCAACCTCTCCCGCCTCGCCGATGCGGCAGTCTGGTGGCTTGTAGTCCAGGGCGACGTCGCGCCGGTCGTCGAGGACCGCGCCTATCTCGACCTGGCGGCCTCGCGCCTTCCGGAAGGGGCGTGGGACGGATCGACCTGGGCCGCCTGGACAAACGACATTAAAGCGCTGACCGGCCGCAAAGGCCGGGACCTCTATCATCCGCTGCGGCTGGCGCTGACCGGCCGCTCGGCGGGACCGGAGCTCGCCGCGCTGTTGCCGCTGATCGGGCGCGCTAGAGCGTTGGCGCGACTATCCGCACCTTCCGGCTGACGCCGTCCGGACCGGTTTCGGTGACAGTCTGGCCGTCGCCTTTGCCGAAGGCGGTTCCACTCTGAACGACCCCGCCGGCGATGCCGGACGCCTCGCGGCTAACCGCCGCCGCCGCGGCGCTGAGCGCCGTGTCGGCTCCGTTGGCGTCGAGCGCCGCGCCAGGGGATGGGGAGGCCGCTCCCGCAGGCGAGAGGTTCGCGCCGGGTTGGGAGGCGGCGATGTTCGGTTGCGACGGGTCGACCGCGGTTTGCGGGGAGGCGGCGTCGGGCGCCGGGACGACAACCTTGGCGTTGGCCTTGCCCGGCTTCGCTTTCGGATCGGCGGCGACCTTGGACAGGATCGGCCGCGACAGCTCGAGGGACTTCTCCGGCGTCACCAGGATGTCGCGCGACTCGTGGCCGTATTTGGCCTCGGCGGAAGCGAGCGCCTGCGCCCAGCTTTCGCCTTTGCGGCGGCAGGAGCAGGTCGGATCGTACCCCACTTGGAACTTGAGCGCGTTGGGCATGTCGACGTAGCGCTCGCCGGTCGACGACACCGCCTGGTCGATCGTGCCGCCCAACGGGAAAGAATAGAGCTGCACCTCGGCGCTCGGGCAAAGCGAGCGACAGACGTCCTCCAGGCTGTCGGAGCGGCTGCCGGCGCCGGAGTAGGAGACCGGGAAGAAGCTGCCGTCGCAGCTGCGGACGCAGACCGCGTAGGAGCCGGCCGAAACATGCGCGCCCTTCTTTTCGTTCTCGATCGAGTTCTCGATCATCTGTTGCTGCTGGTCCGGAGGGATTTCCTCGGGATTGATCGCCGCCTGCCTCGCCCCGCCGCCGAACAGGGCCTCGAAGATATTGCCCGGACCCCGCTGAGCGTTGACGCATTCGGCGTTGTAACGGGCGATCAGCTCGCCCCGCCCGCCGCCCGCTCGCGCTTGGAGATCGGCGAGGTTCGCCTGCATGCGGGCGATCCGGCCCCTGATTTCGCCGCACTGCGGCGGCGGATCCGAGCCGAAGAACAGGAACCGTTGGTTGTCGCAGCCGATCGAACGGGCGTAGGCGTTGGTGCTCGCCAGCTCCGCCCGCTGGCGCTCGGCCGCGGCTGCCGCGCCTCCCCCGCCGCCGCGCGGCGCAGCGGCGATGGCGGCCTGCAGGCGGGCGCATTCCGCGCTCTGCGCGAGCGCCTGCCCGGCGAAGAGAAGGCCGCCGGCCGCGGCCGCCACGGCCAGGAGTGTTCGTCGGCCGAATCCGTTCGTCATGCCTATCCCCGCCGCCAAGTCGTTGGTGACCCGCCCTGTCGTCGCCCCGGCGAAGCGCTTAGAGTACCGGATAGCGGCGCCAACATGGCAAGCCCGCTCCGCTTTGCCTCTTACGGCTTTTCGCCGCCCGGCGCCATAGGCGGGGGATGGACGCCTGAGCGAGGTCGAATCCCTGCGGCAGGGAAAACTTCAGGGAAGTTCTCGTTTTTCGATCGATTCGAGCAAAAACCGCCGCGAAAAGCCAAACAATTGGAGGGGGTTCCGGGAATATTCCCTACCGGACCGAACAGGGAATAAAGTTCCCTGCTCGGCAAAATGCAGGGATATCTCGCGCCTGATCCGCCGCCTGTCCGGCGCATTCCGCCCGCAAGCGCGGCCGCTGGAGTGTCCCGCCGCCTCGCCACCGCCGGTCCGATCGGGCATAGTCGGGCGATGGCCGAGCCGGACCTTCGCGCGAGCAACGCGCCCGAGATCACCGTCAGCGAGCTGTCCAACGCGATCAAGCGGGCGGTCGAGGACCGCTTCGGCTACGTGCGGGTGCGCGGCGAGATCTCCGGCTATCGTGGTCCCCATTCGTCGGGCCACGCCTATTTCTGCTTGAAGGACGCCAGCGCGCGGCTCGACGCGGTCATCTGGCGCATGACCTTCGCGCGCATGCGCGTCAAGCCGCAGGAGGGACTCGAGGTCGTCGCGACCGGGAAGCTCACCACGTTTCCTGGCAAGTCGACCTATCAGATCGTCATCGAGCAGCTCGAGCTCGCCGGGGCTGGCGCCCTGATGGCGCTCCTCGAGGCGCGCCGCAAGAGTCTCGCCGAGGAGGGCCTGTTCGACACCGCGCGCAAGCGCAAGCCGCCGTTCCTGCCCAGGGTCGTCGGCGTCGTGACCTCGCCGACCGGCGCCGTCATCCGCGACATCCTGCACCGGCTCTCCGACCGCTTTCCGGTCAGGGTGGTGGTGTGGCCGGTGCGTGTGCAGGGCGACACGTCGGCCGCGGAGGTCGCTCAGGCGATCGACGGCTTCAACGCCTTGCCCGAAGGCGGCCGGATCCCGCGGCCGGACGTGCTGATTGTGGCGCGCGGCGGCGGGTCGCTCGAGGACCTGTGGAGCTTCAACGAGGAGATCTCGGTCCGGGCGGTCGCCCGCAGCGCGATCCCGCTCATCGCCGCCGTCGGCCACGAGACCGATTGGACGCTGATCGACCTCGCCGCCGACCTCCGCGCGCCGACGCCGACCGCCGCGGCCGAATTCGCCGTGCCCGTGCGGGCCGAGCTCGTCGCGACGCTGGCCGAGCTCGAAGGGCGCCGGCAGGGGGCGATGCTGCGCTTCGCCGAACGCCGCCGGGCCGATCTCCGCGCGCTCGCCCGCGCGCTGCCAAGTGGAGAGACGCTGCTCGAGGGGCCGCGGCAACGTCTCGACCGGGCCGCGGATTTGCTCGCCGCCCGCGTCCGCGCGTCGATCGTTTCGCACGCGCTGCGCATCTCCGGGCTTGCGCGCGGCCTCGCTCGCCATTCGCCGCGCGCCCATCTCGCGGGCCTGATCGAGCGCGTGCGGGGCCTGATCGGGCGTCTCGACCGCGTCGCTCCCGTCCTCTTCGATCGGCCGCGGCGCTCGCTCGACGCCGCCCTGCGCTCGTTGTCCCGCGAGCGCGGCCTGCTCGCCCGCCGTCGCGCCGAGAAGGCCGAGGCGCTCGCCGGGCTCGGGACGCGCCTCGACCGGCTGTTTCTCGAAGGGATGCGAAACCGAGGCGCCCGGCTGGCCGGCGCCGCACAAATGCTGGAGGCGGTCAGCTATCGCGGCGTTCTCGCGCGCGGGTTCGCGCTGGTGCGGGACGAGGCCGGCATGCCGCTGAGGCGCGCCGCCGAAATCCGCGAGGGGCAGGCGTTGCGCATCGAGTTCGCCGACGGCGAGCTCTCCGCGGCGGCCGGACAGGGGCGACCGTTTCCCGAAGCGCGGGCCCTGACGGACGCGACGAGGCCGAAACGTGCGCGCAAGAACAGGAACGGCGAGGGGCAGGGCTCGCTGTTCTAGAGCATGTCGCATTCAGCTGGGATCAAGGCGGAGTTCCCCCTCGCCCCGCTTGCGGGGAGAGGGCTGGGGTGAGGGACGACGCGATTGCCCGCGCGCCTGGAATCGTCAGCTCGGCCCAAGCGGGACCTGCTCTTATCGCCCGCGTCAGCGGGCGTCGCAGACCAGTTCCGGCACGGAGATCCGGCCCGCTGCCGGCGGGGGCGCGGCCTTCAGTGGGTTGGAATCTTCGGTCAGCGGCCGCCGCGGCGGCGGATGCGCGCCGATCGCCCCTGCGGCAACGCGCCCCGCCGGCGTCCCGAGTTTCTTCTCCAGCCAGGCGGGCAGGAAAGTCTCGAGCCAAGCGGCGACTTGGCCGTCGTGCTGGAACCAGCCGCCGAGATGGCCCGGCCGCTGTTGCGCGCCGGGCCGGGTCAAACGCTCGGCGCCTTTCAAGGTCCACCGGCACATCATGTGGTACGTGACTTCGGGGTGGAACTGCAGGCCGACCGCCGCCGCGCCATACCGATAGGCTTGGTTAGGGAAGTCCTGGCCGCCGGTGGCGAGCAGTTCGGCGGCCTCCGGCAGGTCGAAGCCGTCGGAATGCCATTGATAGACGCAGCGCGGAAAGAGTTCGGCGCACAGCCTTTCTCCGGCGTCATTGGGCTTGATCGGGAAATAGCCGATTTCGCTCCGCTTGTCCTCGTAGCTGAACACGCGCGCGCCGAGCGCCCGGGCGAGCATCTGCGCGCCGAGGCAGATGCCGAGAAAGGGCTTCTCTTCCTTGAGCGGCGCCTCGAGCCAGTCGATCTCGCGCCTCATCCATTCGCACTCGTCGTTGGCGCCCATTGGCCCGCCGAACACGACGACGCCGTCATGCTCGGCGAGCGACTTCGGCAGCGGCTCGCCGAGGCTCGGACGGCGGATGTCGAGGCGGACGTCCATCGCCCTGAGCGCGTAGCCGACGCGTCCCGGAGTCGAGTGCTCCTGATGCATGATGATCAGAACCGTCGGCCGCAGGGCGACGCTCGACATCGCGTTTCACCTCGATTTCGAATCGAAAGCGGTCTTTCGCCGCCGCAGTCCGAATATAGGGAAGCAATTTCCGCGCCGAAAGGTTAATCGGGGCTGAACCGTCTCCTCGCGGCTGCCCGAGCGGGGCCTTAAGCGCGCTTGCGCTCGCCGGAACTCGCCGATATAGACTGGCCCCCGCCGGCTCCCATCGTCTAGCGGCCCAGGACGTCGCCCTCTCACGGCGAAAACAGGGGTTCGAGTCCCCTTGGGAGCGCCAATCGCTCAATCGCTTTGCTAATTAACTGAAAGATCATTTGCTTTTTGAGAAAATGTCCCGCTGGGATTCGAGGCAGGGACCCCTGATAGTTCGGTCGTTTGCAAGGTCTCCGCACGAGTTTTTGGCTGCGGAACTATGGCGGACCCGCTGGTCGGCTTTCAGCAGTGTGATTTTGCACAATAGTTGGTCGACACAACCCGCAAGGTTGAAGTCAAGGGGTGCCCCGAATATATACAACGGTTTCATTAAAGCCATTTGACTTTTTTCTGACCCAATTTGGCTTCAAAGTCGGCTAGTCGTTGGCTGGGGTCGAGCTTTTCTTTGACGGCATGCAGTCGTAAGGCGACCATTGGACTTCAAGCCAAGGCGGCTGCTGCCTCCCGGGCCGAAGTTGACGCTTGCAGGGCCAGCCGCTCCTCCATCGAGCACACGCCATATTTAACCGAATTACCAACTGAAAGCTGCGGGAGGGCCTGACATTGAAAACCGGATTCGTAAAATGGTTCAACTCGCGGAAGGGCTACGGTTTTTTGCACCCCGTTGATGGAGGATTTTACGTATACGTCCATATCAGCGCCCTTGAGCGCGCCGGAATTGTTGAGCTGAAGGAGGGGCAGAAGATCAATTTTGACATTGTTTCAGATGAGCGTACCGGCAAGGTTTTCGCGGACAATCTCCGTGTTTTGCCTGACGGGCGAGAGAAGATTCGTGGTGAAGCAACCGAGCCGGCGCCGCAGCCTACCGCTCCGTTTGTCGGGCGGCTGATGGGGCAGATCGCCTCACGACTTGGGACCCGTCGAGAGACATAACGCCCTTCTGCCGTTCAAAGACTGTGCAGCCCTTTTGGTCGATCACGCGGACGCCGAGTGCGTCAGCCGGTATCGGAACATCGACCGCCAGACGGACGGCTGTCGGCGCATCAGGAACCCAAACGGTCCTCTCATTTTGCGCGTTCGAATCCGCCGCGCTCGGAACGCCCATGAATTGAAGCCGGAACTGCTGAGGTTTCTCGGAGAGAATGCGCAAAATCTCGGCAACCTGATCCTTCTCTTCCCGCGTCATCCGCATCTGCTGCGGAAAGGATGAATCACCGAGGCTAATCATTTCTCTTTCCCTCGATTTCCAGATGATTTGCCTCCAAAATCGGAAGCAGCTCCCTCATGTTAATCATAGGCGGGCTTTAGTGAACCCGGAGTGAACCTCCGGGTCGCTCATCCAATTTTTCGATCAACCCGGAGTAAGGTCGGTGAGATGATTTGACCGGGATCGCCCGGGCTGGCGGCGCGACCGTCTGGTCGAACAGCGTGGCGCCGATCCCGACATAGGCCGCCCGGCCGCGGCACCTGCTGACGAAGGCGATGCGCCGGTCTATCAGGGCCGGCGTTTTTCGTGTGACGCACCTTAAGTAAAATTAATATTTGAATGATTGCATCTTTGAATGCAATCGAATGGTTCGCGCCTGCTTGACCGGCTGGCTCGAATAGCTCGGCAAGCGGCGCAGGGTCTCTCGGCTTTCCCGCTGAGACCGGCGTCCTGTCCGCAAGCCCAGAGAAAATCCCCTCCGAACGGGAGCAGGGCCGGCGATGCTCACCCACGCTGGCGCTCCATCCCGGATCCGGATCTCTGGGTGGCCGGCGTCGGTTTCGATTGTCGCGAGCCACGGCAACCGCAGCCGGCGCCGGCTCCTTTCGGCGGTTTGCCGCCGCGCAATGCTCGCAAAAGGCCGTTGCGCGGCTTGGGCTGGGCGACCAATCCGAAGCGCACCGCGGTCAACCTGTGGGCTGACTAGCGCCGCCAGGACGCGGCGTCTCCCGAGGTGGCGATCCGCAACGGTCGCTTGTCGCGAGTCTCGCAGCTTGATGTTGGGCTCGTCTCCCAGCCGTCCCGAGGCCGCCGAGAGGGGACCGGCTACGCTTGTCCCCGGCCGATCGCCGGCCCCTTCCATCTTTGGTCGCTTTGGGCGTCGAGACGTCAAGCGGTTAACAGATCGTTAGCCGTCCGACGTGACGCGCATCACAGGCCGCCGCGAACGATAAGCCTCAACGCAGGCCCTCGACTGCGAGCTGGACCCAAGTCACGGAGTCGCGGTGGCAGGTTTGGTCTGCATATGGCGCATGTGGTGTGCCGAGGCCCTCGCTCTTTCCTTGCTCATGTTGGCCCGATGCCGCATCTGGCTTTTGTGCGACCCCGTTGGGCTGGTGGCGGCCGGCGCGCTCGCTGCGGGAGCGGCCGACTGGTAGGTCTGAGCGATGGCTGCGAGAGGCGTGAAGGCTATGGCCGTTCCTATGCCGATTAAGGCGATGGTCTTAAGCATTGCATTCCTCCAGGCGAGTTCGTTCAACCCCGTCCAGTTCCCCTGATACGCCCGCGACCCTGAACTGAGCCTGAACGCGGCGGTCGCCGCCGGCCATACGCTATCCATCCCCAGATGTTGAGTACGGATGAAATATACTCGCGGTCCATCGAGGCCCGGAACGTCGCTGGGATCAGACCCGTCTGGCCAGGCGACGGCCTCCACTCGGGCCGGCTTAGGCCTCCATCTCCGGCGCCGTCTTCAGATAATCCTCCAGCCAGCGAATGTCGTACTGGCCGTTCTGCACGTCGGGGTTTCGAACGAGCGCCCGAAAGAGCGGCAGCGTCGTATCGATCCCGTCGACGATGAACTCGTCCAGCGCCCGGCGCAGGCGCATCAGGGCCTCGGTGCGGCTTCGACCGTGGACGATGAGCTTTCCGACAAGCGAATCGTAGTAGGGCGGGATGACGTAGCCCTGGTAGGCGGACGAATCGACGCGAACGCCCAAGCCGCCAGGCGGATGGAAATAGGTGATGCGGCCGGGCGAGGGAATGAATGTGCGCGCGTTCTCGGCGTTGACGCGGCATTCGATCGCCGCGCCGAGAAACCGCACGTCCTCCTGCGCGATCGACAGCGGCGAGCCGGCGGCGATCTTGATCTGCTCGTTGACGATGTCGATGCCGGTGATCATCTCGGTGACGGGATGCTCGACCTGGATGCGCGTGTTCATCTCGATGAAGTAGAACTTGCCGTCCTCGTAGAGAAACTCGACCGTCCCCGCGCCGGCATAGCCGAGCTCGGCCATTGCTCGGGCCACCACCGCGCCGACCTGTTCGCGCTGTTCAGCGTTGAGCGCCGGGGAGGGGCCTTCTTCCCACACTTTCTGGTGACGGCGCTGCAGCGAGCAGTCGCGCTCTCCGAGGTGGATGGCGCGGCCCTGCCCATCGCCGAGCACCTGGAACTCGATGTGGCGCGGCCTCGCGAGGCATTTTTCGAGATAGAGCCTGTCGTCGCCGAAGGCGTTCTTGGCTTCGCTCCGCGCGGCGCCGAGCGCGTGGCCCAACTCCGCGGGGCTGGCCACGGCCTTCATGCCGCGCCCGCCGCCTCCGCCCGCCGCCTTGATCATCACCGGATAGCCGATGTCCTCGGCGATCCTCAGCGCCTCCGCCTCGTCGCGCACCACGTCCGGCGACCCTGGAACACAAGGGATGCCAAGCCGCGTCGCGGTCCGCTTCGCCTCGACCTTGTCGCCCATGATGCGGATATGCTCGGCCTTGGGGCCGATGAAGGCGATCTCATGCTCGTCGAGGATGTCGGCGAAGCGGGCGTTCTCGGCGAGGAAGCCGTAGCCCGGATGAACAGCGTCCGCGCCGGTGATTTCGCAGGCCGCCACGATGGCCGGCACGTTGAGATAGCTGTCGCGCGCTGGCGGGGGGCCGATGCAGACGCTCTCGTCGGCGAGCCTGACGTGCATGGCGTCCCTGTCGGCCGTCGAATAGACCGCGACGGTCGCGATGCCGAGCTCCTTGGCGGCCCGCATGACGCGCAGGGCGATTTCGCCGCGGTTGGCGATCAGGATCTTGTCGAACATAAAGGACAATCCGGATTATTCGATCACCATCAGCGGCTGGTCGTATTCGACCGGGGCGCCGTCGGCGACGAGAATGCTGGCGATCCTTCCGGCGCGCGGCGCCGCGATGTCGTTGAACGTTTTCATCGCCTCGACGAGCAGGAGCTTGTCGCCCGCCTTCACCCGCGACCCCACTTCGACGAAAGGCTTGGATTCCGGGTTCGGCCGCAGGTAGGCCGTTCCCACCATCGGCGATCTGACCGCTCCGGCCAGTTCGTCCGGCGCCGGGCCGGGAGGGGGAGCGGCGGCTTCCGGCGCCGGCGGGGCGATCGCCGAGGCCTGCGCCGGCGCGGCGAAAACCTGACTGGGCGCCGCCCGATCGCGGGCGAGGCGCACATGCAGCTCGCCAAGGTCGATTTCGACCTCGGTCAGATCGTATTTGGCGACCACCTTGGCGAGCTGGTCGATCGCCGCGACGTCGACAAGGCGCTGAGCGGACTCCTCGGTTCGCGGGCCGGACGGGTTCTTCATGGAGTTTCGCTCGGGCGGAAAGAGACGTCGTCGTCAGGGTGGCCAGTCCTATATCCCGCTCGCCCGGGCAAATAAAGAGATGGCGGCCGCGCCCTTTGGGCGCGCAGCGACGGGGCCCGCGCGGATTCGTGACGTCCCGCGGCGCCTTGTTCGAAAATGTATCCGGCGCGGGCGTTACGGAGAGCTGTGCCCGGGCTCGGGCGCCCCAAGGGGCGTATAGCGCTCGTGACGTTGATGGAAGGTCACGCCCGCCCCGAAGGGTTGCGGGTCCGCCTTCCTCTGCTCGTCCAGAATCGAACTCACCTGCCAGCGCCAAGTCGACGGGTCTGGCTTTGGGTATTCGCCGCCGACCGAGTTGATCGCCGCCGCGTAGCTGGCGCCGCCGCCGACCGCCATGAGCGCCACAACCAGAGACCTCCGCATTGTCTCCTCCGCCTCATCGCCGCTTCTCGTGGAAAGTTCAAACCCGGGGACGCGGATCAAACCCCACGCGCGGCTTTTCCCTTAACCGAACGCTAACCACCAATTTGTGTCCCGGCTATGGCGATTCGCGCGATGCGATGTCGCGCATCGCTTCGCCGGCCATGGCGCGGGTCACCCGTCCGCCCTTCGCCAGCGCCTCCCGGTCCAGCGTTGCGACGAGCCGGCGCGCAGCGCCGAGCGAGCGCTCGATCCGCGTTGCGATATAGGCGATAACGCGAGGCTCGACCTGCAATTGCCGGTCGCTGAACAGCTTGAAGAGCACGGCCTCGATCAGCTCGATGTCGGGGGCCTCAAGGCGCACGACCGGCGCGAGACGCAACCGCGACAGGAGGTCCGGGATCGTCAATCCCCAGGCCTCCGGGCCCTGGCGGGCGGTCAGCAGCACCCACGCCGCGGTCTGGAGAGCCGAGTTGATGAGGTGGAACAGCCGCTCCTCGGCATCGCCCACCCGGTCGGCGTCCTCGATCAGCAGGGCGGCGCCTTCGATGGACACCCGGGCGCTTTCCTCGGCGAGGCCTTCGCCGCGAATGGCCGCCGCGCCCGCGGTCGCCGCCCAGAGAGCTGCAAGATGGCTTTTGCCGGATCCCTCCGGTCCGACCAGCAGCAGCATGCGGCCCGGCCAGTCCGGCCAGCGGTCGATGGCGTCTGCGGCCTCGCGGTTCGAGGGGGCCGAAAGAAAGTCCTCGCGCGCAAAGCTCGGCTGGTGCGGCCAATCGAGGGTCAGCTGGCGCGGGGGTGTCGTCATCACCGTTCGGCGGCGGAGCCGCGATAAAATGGACTTGCGAGATATAAGCCGATGAGGTGGCGGGCGATGACGCCTACCGCCGCCGCGGCGGGAACGGCGACGACAAGGCCCACGAATCCGAACAGCTGACCGAACGCCAGCAGCGCAAACATCAGCCAAACGGGATGCAGGCCGATCGATTCGCCGACCAGCTTCGGCGAAATCACGTAGCCCTCCAGGAATTGCCCGCTGACGACGACTGCCAGCGCCATGAACAACATTCCCAGGTTCGGCCAACCCTGAACGAGAGCGACGCCGATCGACAAGATGAGCGCGATCAGCGAACCGACGTAAGGCACGAAGCTCAGCAGTCCGCCGATAAAGCCGATCAGAAAACCGAAATCGAGCCCGATCAGCGTCAAGCCGACCCCGTACCACAGCCCCAGGCACAGACAGACCAGGGATTGGCCACGGATGAAACCGGCCAGCGCCTGATTGATCTCCCCGGCGATTGCGCGCAAGGTCTCGCGATGCTCGACTGGCAGCCAGCTGTCGATTTCTGCGATCATTCTTTCCCAGTCGATCAGGATGTAGAACGCCACGACCGGGGTGATGATCAACAGGGAAAGAAAATCGAAGACCGCCGCGCCTCCCGAAACCAGCGACCTCAGGGCGTTCACGATCCATTGCGCGCCCTGCGCGACAAAGTCGCCGATCGATTTTTGGATGTCGGCGCTGGAAAGCTGCTCGCTGAGCCCGAACGCGCCGACCCAGCCGCCTCCGTATTTCGCGAGGAGCGCCTTGCTTTCCTCGACAGCCAGCGCCTGCAGGCGCATCGCGTAGCCGGGCAGCCGTTGAGCGAAAGTCACGAGCTGGCTGCTCAGGATCGGCGCGACGACGATCAGAATAACGACGAAGACCGACACGAAGACCACGAGAATGAGCAGAGCCGCGCCCAGCCGATTGAGGCCGAGCCTCTCCAATTTGCAGACGACCGGGTCGAGAAGATATCCAAGCGCAAGCCCGGCGGCGAAAGGCGTCACGGTCGAGCCGAGCACATGCAGGGCGTAGCCGAGGGCGGCGAAGACGACGGCCCAGAACAAGACTTGGCGTTCGATGCTCACGGCCCGGAACTCGCCTGCTCTCCACTCACCCCGGTCGGCTGCAGGAGGTCCCACTTTCCACCCCACGGGTCGACGAAGACCGCAACCATGCCGTAGCGCTCGTTGCGCGGCGTCTCGAGAAACGTCACTCCGCGGGCCCGCATCGCGGCATAGTCTTTCTGGAAGTCGTCGGTGACAAGAAAGTAACCGACCCGCCCGCCGGTCTGGTCGCCGATTCTCTGGCGCTGCCGCTCGTCGCCGGGAACCGCGAGGACGATCGAAGCTCCGGCGCCGCGGGACGGCGACACGACGACCCAGCGCTTTTCTGGCCCGAGGGGAACGTCTTCTTGGACGGCGAAGCCGAGCGCGCCCACGAAGAAGGCCAAGCCCTCGTCGTAACTGGGAACAAGGAGGGTGATCGCTGAGAGGCTCCTGATCATTGGTCGGCGCCTATCGGCTCATGTGATCGAGCCATTGCGCGATATAGACGCCGCCGGAGGCGAAGGTCGTCGCGGCGACCGTCCATTCGAGAACGGTCTGGACAGGCTGCAGGCTGAAGCCGTAGGCGCGGGCGCCAAGGGCGAAGCCGGCGAGGGCAATCTGAGCGGCGGTGTTGATCTTCGATACCCACACCGGGCGTATCTCGACCGGCTTGTCCATCAGCCAGGAAACCATGACGGCGACGAGAATCATGACGTCGCGCGACACGACCGCAATGGCGAGCCAGGCCGGCAATCCGGCGTAGACGGCCAGCGATACGTAAATGGAGATCAGAAGCGCCTTATCCGCCAGAGGGTCGAGATAGGCCCCGAGTTCGCTGCGAAGATCGAAATTCTTGGCTATAAACCCGTCAGCCGCATCGGAAACGCCGGCGAGAAGAAAAATCATGAACGCCGGCATGAAGCGTTGCGCGATGATCATCGAAATCGCCAACGGCGTCATCAGCATCCTTGCCAACGTAATCAGATTGGGAATATTGCTCAGAATCTGAGAGAATTTCATTCGTTGCTGGGGTCCCGGATTGCGATTCGATCGGATGGATCGAAGCTCATCCCGGCAAGACCGTGCCCTCCGACCCGGCGCGCCGCGCGGGATTCAGGCTTCGCGACGCTGCCCGGCGCCAAGCTAACATGATCGAACGGGCCTTGGGAGACCTGCGCCGACGCCATCTCTTGCGCGAGCCATGGCGAGTGATTACCCCGTCTTCAATATCCCTCTGGAGCGCCGATGCCCGAGCGCCGCAAGCCTTTGACCTACGCCGACGCCGGCGTCGCCATCGATGTCGGCAAACGCCTCGTCGAGCGGATCAAACCCCTGGCGCGAGCGACGCGCCGACCCGGCGCCGAGGCAGAATTGGGCGGGTTTGGCGGGCTTTTCGACCTGAAAGCGGCCGGATTCGTCGATCCGATTCTCGTCGCCGCCAACGACGGCGTCGGCACCAAGGTGAAGATCGCGATCGAGAGCGGCATCTACGATACGATCGGCATCGATCTGGTGGCGATGTGCGTCAACGACATTGTCGTCCAGGGCGCCGAGCCGCTTCTGTTTCTCGATTATTTCGCCGCCGGCAGGCTCGATGAGGATGTCGCGGCCGCCGTCGTCAAAGGCGTCGCGGAAGGTTGTGCGCAATCCGGCTGCGCGCTCATCGGGGGCGAAACTGCGGAAATGCCGGGGCTCTATGCTCCCGGCGACTTCGATCTGGCGGGCTTCGCAGTCGGGGCGGCCGAGCGCGGCAGGCTGCTTCCGCGCGGCGGGCTGAGGGCCGGAGACGCGGTGTTCGGCTTGCCGTCGTCGGGGCTCCACTCGAACGGCTTTTCTCTGGTGCGGCGCGTCGTCGAGCGCTCCGGTCTCGTGTGGGAGTCGCCTGCCCCTTTCGAGCCCTCCCGTTCGCTCGCGGCCGCGCTGTTGACCCCGACGCGGCTCTACGTGCGGCCGCTTCTCGAGGCGCTGGCTCGCGCTCCCGGCATATTGGCGCTCGCCCACATCACCGGCGGAGGTTATCCCGAGAATCTGCCGCGCGTCGTCGGCGACGGTCTTGCGGTCCTCCTCGATCTCGACGCCTTCGCCCCGCCGCCGGTCTTCTCGTGGCTGGCGGCCGTAGGCGGGATTGCCGAGCAGGAAATGCTGCGCACCTTCAATTGCGGTTTCGGAATGGCGGTCTTCGTTTCGCGCGAGCGCGAGGCGGAGACGTGCGGGGCGCTTGCGCTCGCGGGCCTGACGCCCACTCTGATCGGCCGGCTGGTCGAGCCTCGCGGCCGGCGCGTCGTCACCGAAGGACGGCTGGCCTTGTGATGGAGCGCGTTCGAACGGCGATCCTCATATCCGGCCGAGGGTCCAATATGAAGGCGCTGGTCGCGGCGGCGCGACGGCCCGACTTCCCGGCCGAGATCGCGCTCGTGCTATCCGACCGACCCCGAGCGGCCGGACTCGAGGCCGCGCGCGAGGCGGGCGTCGCGGCCGAGTCGATGGACTTTCGGCTTTTCCCGGACAAACCGGCGTTCGAGGCGGCCCTCGACGCGCGCCTTCGGAAGGCCCGGGTCGAACTCGTCTGCCTCGCCGGCTTCATGCGCATCTTGAGCGCGGATTTCGTCGAGCGGTGGGTCGGCCGGATTCTCAACGTCCACCCCTCTCTGTTGCCGGACCTGCGCGGTTTGCGCACGCATGAGCGCGCCCTTGCCGAGCGGCGAGCCGAACACGGCTGCACAGTGCACCATGTCTCGGCGGAGCTCGACGCGGGCCCCATCGTCGCGCAAGCGCGCGTGCCCATTTTACCGGGCGACGATGCGGAAGTCCTGGCGGCCCGGGTTCTCGCCGAGGAGCACCGGATCTACCCGGAGGCGCTGAAGGCGGTCGCGAGAGCCCTGCGCGCCGCGGGCGTCGGCTGACGAGCTTGGCGCGCAACGGATTTTGCTCCAAAGTCGCGCCCCCTTGATGAGCGGAGTTTTGCGTGGCGCGCCGCCTTGCGAAGAAGGATCTCGTCGCCGTGACGGTCGAGTCGCTTGCGGAGGAGGCGGAGGCGTCGCCCCTGTTGTCCTCGCCGGAACGTTTCATCAATCGCGAGCTGTCCTGGCTGGAGTTCAACCGGCGAGTGCTGGAGGAGGCGGCCAATCCGCAACACCCGCTGCTCGAAAAGCTCCGGTTCCTGTCGATCTCGGGCAACAATCTCGATGAATTCTTCATGGTTCGGGTGGCGGGGTTGGTGGGGCAGGTCCTGTCGGGCGTCACCGAAGTTTCCGACGACGGCCGAACCCCGGCCGAACAACTCGAGCGCATCAGCGAGCGGGTGGCGTCCCTTGTCGCCTCTCAACAGGAGCGGTGGCGCGCCCTGCGGTCCGAACTGACTTCGAGCGCAATCGTCATCCTCGACGTCGCCGATCTGACGCGGCGCGAGCGGGACTGGCTGCAGGAGTACTTCCTTCAGCGCGTCTTTCCGATTCTCACGCCCCTCGCCATCGATCCTGCGCATCCGTTTCCGTTCATCCCCAATCTGGGATTCACCCTGGCGCTCGAACTGCTCAACCCGCAGGACGGCCGAACGATGAGCGCGCTCGTGCGCGTTCCAGGCAGCGTCGAGCGCTTCGTGCGTCTCCCGGACGGCCAGGTCGGCGCGACGGCGCGTTTCGTGACCCTGGATCGCCTGATCGTCGCGTTCATCGGCCTCCTGTTTCCAGGCTATGAAGTGCTCGGCGAAGGCGCGTTCCGGGTCATCCGCGACAGTGACATCGAAGTCGAGGAGGAGGCGGAGGACCTAGTCCGCCTTTACGAGACTGCCCTCAAGCGGCGTCGCCGCGGTTCGGTCATTCGGCTGGAAATCGAGGCCAGCACGCCCGAGTCGCTGCGCGCCTTCGTGGCCGGCGACGTCGACGTCGTTCCGTCCGGCATTGTGTTGATCGACGGGATGCTGGCGTTGAACGACTTGTCGCAGCTGGCGACGATCGACCGTCCCGAGCTGAAATTCCCTCCGTACACGCCTCGCTTCCCCGAGCGGGTCAAGGAACAGGCAGGTGATTGTTTCGCCGCAATCCGACAGAAAGATCTCGTGGTCCATCATCCTTACGAGTCCTTCGACGTCGTCATTCAATTTCTCAATCAGGCGGCGCGCGATCCCAGCGTCGTGGCGATCAAGCAGACGCTCTATCGGACCTCCGCCGACAGCCCGATCGTTCGCGCCCTGATCGAGGCCGCGGAGTCCGGAAAATCAGTCACCGCGCTGATCGAGTTGAAGGCGCGCTTCGACGAGGAGGCGAACATCCGCTGGGCCCGCGACCTCGAGCGCGTTGGCGCGCAGGTCGTTTACGGATTCATCGAGCTGAAGACCCACGCCAAGCTGTCCTTGGTGGTCCGCCGCGAAGCAGGCGCGCTCGTCAGCTACTGCCATCTAGGCACCGGCAATTACCATCCGGTGACCGCGAAGATTTACGCCGACCTCTCGCTCTTCACGGCGGAGCCTGCGATTGGCCGCGACGTCGCCCGGATTTTCAATTTCATCACCGGCTACGCCGAGCCCGACGGGCTCGAGCAGATGTCCATCTCGCCGATCACGCTGAAGAAGACGCTCCTGCGCAACATCGCGGACGAGATCGACCACGCGGCGCTCGGCAAACCCGCTCAAATCTGGATGAAATGCAATGCCCTCGTCGATCCGGAAATCATCGACGCGCTCTATGAGGCGAGCCGCGCGGGCGTCCGGATCGAACTGGTCATTCGCGGCATCTGCTGCCTGCGGCCAAGCGTACCGGGACTATCGGACAACATTCGCGTGAAGTCCATCGTCGGGCGGTTCCTGGAGCACGCGCGCATCTACGCCTTCGGCGCCGGCTATGGGCTGCCGCATCCGAAGGCGCGCGTGTTTATTTCGTCCGCCGATCTGATGCAGCGGAACCTCGACCGGCGGGTGGAAGCGCTGATTTCCCTGGTCAATCCGACCGTGCACGAGCATGTGCTCAATCAGATCATGGAAGCCAATCTGATGGACAATCAGCACAGCTTCCGGATCCTGGCGGACGGTTCGAGCGAACGCATCGAGCCGGCGCCGGGCGAGCAGCCGTTCAACGCGCACAAATATTTCCTCACCTATCCAAGCCTGTCGGGGCGCGGGCACGCGCTGAAGGAATCGTTTCCGATGGCGTTGCGCTGGCGCCCCTGATAGAGGACCGCGCGGAGGCGAGGGTTTCCAGGCGGATCGACGATGTCGGACAGTCCAGCGCAGGCGCGATTGCCCGGCAAGCCGGTCGCGATCGTCGACATCGGCTCGAATTCAGTCCGGCTCGTCGCATACGAATCGCATTGCCGCGCGCCGACGCCGACCTTCAACGAAAGGGCGTTGTGCGGTCTGGGAAGGGGAGTGGCGACAAGCGGGCTCTTGCCGGAAGACGGGGTGGCCAAGGCGCTCGCCGCTCTTCAGCGGTTTCGCGTTCTCTGCGACATCATGCGGATCAGCGACGTGCGCAGCGTCGCGACGGCCGCCGTTCGCGACGCGGCGAACGGACCGCAGTTCCTTTCCCTGGCCGAGCGCGCCATCGGGTGCGAGATCGAGCTGCTCAGCGGCCAGCGAGAGGCCCGGCTTTCCGCGCTCGGGGTCGCCAGCTCCATTCACAACGCGGACGGAATCGTCGGCGACCTCGGCGGGGGATCGCTCGAATTGACGGAGATCAGGAGCGGCGACGCCGGCGCAGGGATCACCCTGCCGCTCGGCAGCCTCTCGCTGATGGATCTTTCGGAGCGCTCGCCCAAGAAGGCGGCGAAGATCGTCCGCGAGACGCTGTCGAACGTCAAACTGTTGCAGTCCCTGCCGGGGCGGACGTTTTACGCGGTCGGGGGGACGTGGCGCGCGCTCGCGCGGCTGCACATGCGGCAAAGACAGTACCCGATGAACGTCATGCACAATTACGTGATCCCGTCGCGCGACGCCCTCGAGTTCGCCAGACTCGTCGAACGGATCGAGGCCGAGGCGCTGATAGCGATCGAGGCCGTCTCCTCGGCCCGGCGTCCGCTTCTGGCCTACGGAGCGGCGGTGATCGAGGAAGTCATCCGGCAGGCCAACCCGAAGGAGATCGTCGTGTCGGCGCTCGGGGTTCGCGAAGGCCTGCTTTATTCGCAGCTTCCCTCGGAGACGCAAGCGGAAGACCCCCTGATCGTCGCCGCTTGGGAATTCAACCGCCTGCGCTCGCGCGCGCCCGCGCATGGCGAGGAGCTTTTTGACTGGACGAGCCGGCTGATTGCAACGACGCACCTCGAGGAAGAGGAGGAAGACCGTCGCCTGCGTCACGCCGCCTGCCTGTTGTCCGATATTTCCTGGCGCGCCCATCCCGACTACCGCGGCGCGCAGGCGTATGATCTCGTCGCCAATTCGGCCTTTATCGGGGTCGACCATCCCTCCCGCGCGTTTCTCGCGCTTGCCGCCGCGTATCGCCACCTCTCGAACGAGGACTTTGTCACGCCCCAGTCGCGCGCCCTGGTGAACGCCCGTCAACTCGACCGGGCGCGCATCATCGGCGCCGCGATGCGGGTCGCCTACAACATATCCGCCGCCATGCCGGGGGTCCTGCCGCGCGCCCCGATGATCTGCGAGAAAGGGCGTGTGGTGCTGACGCTGCCGGCGGCGCTGGCGTCCCTGAGCAGCGAACGTCTTCAGTCCCGGATGCGGCAATTCGCGCGGTTGATCGGAGGAGACCCGGAGATCAGAGCGGCGCTCTGAAGCATAACGGATACCTTCCGTGAAATATGCGGCCGAAAGTCCCCCTGCGGGACGCCGATCATTTGCAAAAGGCCGGCAAAGGCCCCATATTCACATCGCCTGCGTTGGACGCCATCCGAGCGGGCGTTATCGAGACCCCCACCGGCGGTCCTTGAAACCGCCAAGGCGAGGAGAAGTCGAATATGGCGGCTGTCCAGGAGACGGTCGAACGGGTGCGTTCGATCGAGGTCGAGGCGTACAAGTACGGCTTTGTCAGTCCGATCGAATCGGAAATGGCGCCGAAGGGCCTCAACGAAGACATCATCAGATTCATTTCGGCCAAGAAAGACGAGCCCGAGTGGCTGCTCGACTGGCGCCTTGACGCCTATCGCCGCTGGCTGACGATGGAAACGCCGCGGTGGGCGCGCGTGGAATATCCGCCGATCGACTTCCAGGCGATCCACTATTTCGCCGCGCCGAAATCCGGGCCCGCGCCGAGGTCGCTCGACGAAGTCGATCCGGAATTGCTGCGGACCTATGCGAAGCTGGGCATTCCGCTGGTCGAGCAGGAAGTTCTCGCCGGAATCGAGAAGCCGAGGGTGGCGGTTGACGCGGTGTTCGATTCCGTGTCGGTGGCCACGACTTTCAAGGCCGAGCTCGCCAAGGCGGGCGTCATTTTCTGCTCGTTCTCCGAGGCGGTTCGAAACCATCCGGACCTCGTTCGCCGTTATCTGGGCACGGTCGTTCCTTCGTCCGACAACTTTTATGCGACGCTCAATTCCGCGGTTTTTTCCGACGGCTCCTTCGCCTACGTGCCGCCGGGCGTGCGCTGCCCGATGGAGCTGTCGACCTATTTCCGCATCAACGAAAGGAACACCGGCCAGTTCGAACGCACGCTCATCATCGCCGACAAGGGCTCGTACGTCAGCTATCTCGAAGGCTGCACCGCGCCGAAGCGCGACGAAAACCAGCTGCACGCCGCGGTTGTCGAGCTCGTCGCGCTCGAGGACGCGGAGATCAAGTACTCGACGGTGCAGAACTGGTATCCGGGCGATTCGGAAGGCCGCGGTGGCGTCTACAATTTCGTCACCAAGCGCGGCGACTGCCGCGGCGCGCGGTCGAAGATTTCATGGACCCAGGTCGAGACCGGCTCGGCGATCACCTGGAAGTATCCGTCTTGCATCCTGCGCGGCGAGGCGTCGCGCGGCGAATTCTATTCGATCGCCATCTCCAACGGCCATCAGCAGGTCGATAGCGGCACCAAGATGATTCATCTCGGCCGCAACACGACGAGCCGTATCATCTCCAAGGGCGTTTCGGCCGGACAATCGCAGAACACCTACCGTGGTCAGGTTTCGGCGCACCGTCTCGCCACCGGCGCGCGCAATTTCACCAACTGCGATTCGCTTCTCATCGGACACGAATGCGGCGCCCACACGGTGCCGTACATCGAAGCGAAGAACGCCTCGGCGGTGATCGAACACGAGGCGACGACCTCCAAGGTGTCGGAGGAGCAGCTTTTCTACTGCCTGCAGCGGGGATTGTCGGCCGAGGAGGCGACGGCGCTGATCGTCAACGGTTTCGTTCGCGACGTTTTGCAGCAGCTGCCGATGGAGTTTGCGGTCGAGGCGCAAAAGCTGATCGCAATCAGCCTCGAGGGCAGCGTCGGATGACGGCGGCCGTCCTCTGGTCGGTTTGCACAGAAGACATTTGGGGCGCGTCCTGATGCTCGAAGTCAAGAATCTCAGCGTTTCGGTGCACGGCACGTCGATCCTCGCCGGACTGAATCTCATGGTTCAGGCGGGGGAAGTGGCCGCCATCATGGGCCCGAACGGCTCCGGCAAGTCGACGCTGTCATACGTTATCGCCGGCAAGCCCAACTACGAGGTCACCTCGGGCGAGGTCAAGCTCGAGGGGGAGGACATCCTCGACTGGGATCCGGACGAGCGCGCCAGAAAGGGTGTTTTTCTCGCCTTTCAGTATCCGATCGAAATCCCCGGCGTGGCGACGATGACGTTCCTTAAGGCAGCGCTCAACGCCCAGCGAAGGTCGCGCGGCGAGGGCGATCTGACGACGCCCGATTTCATGCGCCGAGTCCGCGAAGCGGCGAAGATGTTGAAGATCGACATGGAGATGCTGCGCCGGCCGCTCAATGTCGGATTTTCCGGCGGCGAGAAGAAGCGTTTCGAGGTGCTGCAGATGGCGCTGCTTCAGCCGCGCCTCGCCGTGCTGGACGAGACGGATTCGGGGCTCGACATCGACGCGTTGCGGATCGTGGCCGACGGCGTGAACGGCTTGCGCGATCCGGGTCGGGGCTTTCTGGTGATCACCCACTATCAAAGGCTTCTCGACCACATCACGCCCGATACGGTGCACGTGATGGCGAACGGCCGCATCGTGGCCAGCGGCGGACCGGAGCTTGCGATCGAGCTCGAGCGCCACGGTTACAGCGCCTACGCGGAAGAGGCGGCATGAGAGACCTGTGATGCCTGCTCACGCCGTTTCCCGCTCGACCGCCGAGTCGACCCTGATCAGCCAATTCGAGGGGCGAAGGGAGCTGGCGCGTTCGCACGAGCGCGCCGCCGCCTTCAGGCGATTCGCCGACCGCGGCCTGCCGACCCGGCGCGTCGAATCCTGGCACTACACGGATTTGCGCGCGGCGATGGCGGACGCCGCGCCGCTCGCGCCGGCTCCTGATCGAGCCCAGATCGAAAGCGCGGCGCGGGAATTGGGGCGACGCAAGAAACTCGGGGCCGCGCGACTGGTGCTGCTGAACGGGCGTTTCGTCGATCAGCTGAGCGATGGGCTGCCCGCCGGCGCGGCGGTCGTCCGTCGGGGCGGCAAGACGCTCGCCGTGGACGATCCCATGGTCGCGCTCGCCGAGGCGATGAGCCTCGACGGTTGCGCCGTTGAGGTGTCCGGCGGCGCTGAGCTCGACGGGCCGGTCGAGTTTCTCCACCTTGTGAGCGGCGAGGGCCCGCTGTCGGTCTATTCGCGCATGGAGATCATTGTCGGCGCCGGCGCGCGCGCCTCCTTCATCGAGACGTTCGCAGGCTCCGGCGCCTCCGTCCAGCGCCATGCCTTGACGACGCTGACGCTCGCGGAGGGCGCGACGCTGAAGCACGCCGCCATCGTCGACAGTCAGGCCGAACTGCACCTCGAAAGCCAGGTGATCGAAATTGGAGCGGGGGCGGAGCTCAAAGCATTCGCGCTGGTTTCGGGCGGGACGCTCTCGCGGCGCCAGCTGTTCGTCAGAATGGTCGGTGAGAAGGCGAAGGCGGCGCTCGGGGGCCTGGCGCTTCTGGACGGCGAGCGGCGGGCCGACACCACCTTGCAGCTCGTCCATTCGGCGCCGGGGGGAACGAGCCGCGAGTTCTATCGGGCGATCGTCGACGACGAGGCCGCCGGCACGTTTCAGGGCAAGGTCATCGTCGCGAACGGCGCGCAGAAGACGGACGGCGCGATGAAATCGCAGGCCGTCCTGCTGTCGCCGCGGGCGCAGATGAACGCGAAGCCAGAACTCGAGATTTTCGCCGACGACGTCGTCTGCGGCCATGGCGCGACCGTCGGATCGCTCGATCCGGAGCAGATTTTCTACCTCAGGACCCGCGGCGTCCGGAAGGACGAGGCCGAAGCGATGCTCCTCGAGGCGTTCGGCGGCGAAGCCATCGAGCGGATCGGGGACGATGCGCTTGCCGGGGTTTTGCACGAGGCCTTTCGCGCCTGGCTTGCCTCCCGGGGCAAAGGGCCGATGGAGGCTCGCCGATGAACGACGCCACCCTGACCGCGACCGTTCCGTATGACGTGGAGAAGATCCGCGCGGATTTCCCCATCCTGGCTGAGCGCCCCTACGGGAAGCCGCTCGTCTATCTGGACAACGCCGCCTCGGCCCAGAAGCCGAGAGCCGTCCTCGATCGGCTGGCGCATGCCTACGAGCATGAGTACGCCAATGTCCATCGGGGGCTGCACTACCTGGCGAACGCCGCGACGGAAGCCTACGAGGCGGCGCGCGAGAGCGTGCGCCGGTTCCTGAACGCCGCCTCGGCCGACGAGATCGTCTTCACCCGGTCGGCGACCGAGGCGATCAATCTCGCGGCGTCGAGTTTTGGCCGGAAGCACATCGGCCCCGGCGACGAAATCGTGCTCAGCGTGATGGAGCACCACTCCAATATCGTGCCCTGGCACTTTCACCGCGAGCGCAACGGCGCGGTCCTGCGCTGGGTCGACGTCGGAGACGACGGCTCTCTGTCGCTCGACGCCTTCGAACGGGCGCTGAGCGAGAAGACCAAGATTGTCGCGATCACGCAGATGTCGAACGTTCTGGGGACCGCGCCGCCGCTCAAGGAGATGATCCGGCTCGCCCACGAGCGGGGCGTTCCCGTGCTCGTCGACGGCTCGCAGGGCGCGGTCCATCTCGATGTCGACGTCCGCGACCTCGATGCGGACTTTTACGCGCTGACCGGTCACAAGGTCTATGGCCCGACCGGGATCGGCGTCCTGTATGGCAAGCGGGCGCTGCTCGAATCCCTGCCCCCGTTCCTCGGCGGGGGCGAAATGATCGAGGAGGTCACCCTCGAGACCGTGACCTACAATCAGCCGCCGTATCGGTTCGAAGCCGGCACGCCGCCGATCGTGCAGGCGATCGGGCTCGGGGCGGCGATCGACCATATGGAGGGGATCGGCAGGGCGCGCATCCGCGCGCACGAGGCGGCGGTGAGCGCCTACGCGCACGAGCGCCTGTCCAGAATCAATTCGCTGCGGATCATCGGCGCCGCGCCGGGCAAGGGTCCGATCGTTTCGTTCACGATGACGGGGGCGCATGCCCACGACGTGGCGACCATAATCGACAGGGCGGGCGTTGCGGTCCGCGCAGGCACCCATTGCGCGATGCCGGTCTTGCACAGGTTCGGAGTGACCGCCACGTGCCGCGCCTCGTTTGCTCTCTATAACACCTTCGCCGAAGTCGACGCGCTCGCGGACGCTCTTGACCGCGCGCAGAAGCTCTTCATGTAGGAGGCAAGGAGATCGCTGCATGAACGATGCGAGCGGCGCCGCCGCTTCACTGCCGCTGCCGATGAATCCGCCCTCCCAAATGGCGGCTGAGGAACTGCGCGCCCTAACCGACTCGATCGTCGCCGCGCTCAAGACGGTCTACGATCCGGAAATCCCGGCGGACATTTATGAGCTCGGACTCATCTACAACGTCGATATCGACGACAGCCGGTTCGTCAAGATCGAAATGACGCTGACGGCGCCGGCCTGCCCTGTCGCCGGGGAAATGCCCATGTGGGTCGAAAACGCCGTCGGCGCGGTCCCCGGCGTGGCGGGCGTGAAGGTCGCCATGGTCTTCGATCCGCCGTGGGACCAGAGCCGCATGTCTGACGAGGCGCGCATCGCGCTCGATATGTGGTGATATCGGAGAGCGCCGCCCGCGCTGGCGCGCTCGGGGGCCCGGTAGTGTCCAATTTGAGTTTCTGTTCCCGACCCGAGGCTGACCCTCGGATCGTATGAGCCGCAGCTTGGTGCTGACATTTCGCGCTCGTTGCACGTATATATAATGTATGATTAAATGTCGCCTATGAGCGAGGATGATGAACTGGCCGCGCCGCGCGAGGCTGGATGGGAAGAGGTGCTGGCGTCGCTGTGCCATTTGCAAAGCGTTTTGCCGGACGCCGTTCTTGTCGGCGGCACGGCGTCGGCGCTTTACGCCGGGCACCGTTTTTCGTTCGATCACGATCATGTCGTGCGGAATCTTCGCGAAAGGTTCGATGTTGTCTTGGCCGAACTGGAGTCGGTCGCCGGATGGGAGACCGCTCGCGTCATGCGGCCCGTAATGATTCTTGGATCGCTGGACGGCGTGGAAACGGGCGTGCGGCAATTGCGGCGCGCGCGTCCTCTCGAAATCACGACCATGCGCGTGGCCGGTCATGACGTAACCTTGCCGACGTTGCCGGAAGTGCTGCGCATCAAGGCGTTTCTCTGCCTCGAGCGCAACGCTACGCGGGACTATCTCGACTTGGCCGCGCTGGCGTTCCACATGGGCATCGACCGCGCCGTTGAAGCTCTATGGAGCATGGATGAGCTTTATCCGCAGAAGAACCGCGATCCTTGGGCGGTGCGGGCGCAATTGGTGATGCAACTCGCCGCGCCGCCGCCTTACGACCTCGACCGCGTGAACCTTGCCGAATACAAGGGGGCTAAGCCTCCCTTTGACCGGTGGAGCCATGTGGCGGAGATATGCGGTAAGCTGTCGGACAGCCTTCTGAGCGCTTGCATGCAGGCTTTGCGGGGCGACGCCTCCCCGGCGGCGCGGCAGGCGCAAACCAAGATCGACGCATGGCGCGACGCGCGGGAGGCGGGACAAACGCCGCCGCTCGGCAAGTTGCCGGGGCTTGACACGTGAAACACCGCCATTTGACGCATGAGGAATTTACGATAGCGGCCATTGAGGATATTCTCGCGCGCGGGAAAATGCCCGATTGGGAGCCTTTGATCGCCGCCATTCAGGCTGACCCCTATGGCGACATCGCCCAGAAGACCCACGCCTTGTGCGAGCGTCCCCTCTATGCCGCGCCGGTGTTCCGGCGCGTGATCGCTAACGCGCGTCAAACGCAACCCCGTTCTTGAGCGCAACGGCGGGCCACGACCGACGATGATGAGCACTACGTTTTCGCTGTAGTACTCTGAGTTCAAACCCGATGCGGCAGCAGTCGATATAGAACGTTACTTTTTCCCAGGTTGCACGGCTCGCAAAGCGTCTGAAGATTTTCGTCGACCGTTTCACCGCCGAGACTCCAAGCGGCAATGTGATCAACATGTAGCGTCAGCCCTGGCTCCAATGCCGGGCTCGCGCCACATGCTCGACACGAAAAATTGTCCCGTTTCATCACTCGAAACCGGAGTCTGAGAGACGGATCGCGGCCGGTTTTGTGACCCTTTGGAATTTCGACAGTCCCGGCGGTCGAGTGTCCTGCGCATTCGCATAGGCGGACGAACCGGGTGAGAGCATCAGTCCACGAATGAAACCGACGCAGGTAAGCCGACTGAGAAATCACGGACGGAGGTTTGGCTAGTTCTGCCCGCCGCGGCTGACGCCCAAAATGCTCCCAGAGAAGCATGATGTTTTCGAACAAGCGCTCATCGGTGAAGTTGATCTCGTTAGCAATTTGCAGTCCCGCGGCCACGATAGCGTTGTTCCAGGTGCCGAAGCGCCTTAACGCTGTCGATGGGTTGTAGCGTCCGAATTCCGAATACAATTTCTGAGTCACAACCGTTGTGCCGGCCAACTCCGCCGCCCGCCGAAGGTCGGACAATATCTCATCATTCGACACAGGCGCTCCGGAGACACGCTCCAGGCGGAACTTCATGTCGCTCATCAATCCCTCTCTCTCGGGCGCGGTGTGTGACGTTCCGAAATATTATACCAATTGATGGCGGCTGGCATCGAGCGGTCCTTGAAAGTGGGGACGGTGACGAAGGCTAGATAAAAGGCCGCAAGGTGCGGCTCGGTCGGTCGATTGTTTTTGCTTCTGCTTTTCGACGATTCAGCAATGTGCGGCGCCGGCACGTAATGTGCGTCTTAACATCAACCCATTGTTCTATATTGACGTTTTACACAGTTCCACAGGCGCGATGGCCGAGTGGGCCGCGAGTTTATGGGTGACGACCCGGGCGGAGCCCCATGCTGGGCGCTGAGGGCGAGATAGGCTCTGCCGGACCAAATCTGTTTCCCATGCCGAGTGGCTTATGGTAGGTTACATGTAACTTATTCGGAGGCCAGAGTCATGGCGCAGACAAGAGGTGCAAAGCCGACGCGCGTAAAGGTGCGGGAACATCGTGACCGACTGCGCGCCCAGGGTCTGCGGCCGATCCAGATTTGGGTGCCGGACGTGCGCGCCTCGTCCTTCCGGTCGGAGGCGCACCGGCAATCGCTGGCCGTGGCCGCAAGCGCCCATGCAACCGAGGATCAGGCGTTCATCGACGCAGCGTCCGACTGGAACGATGAATGAGGCGGGGAGACATCTGGACCGTCTCCGGCGGCAAGGATTACGCGGGCAAACCGCGCCCCGTCGTCATCGTGCAGGACGACGCCTTCGACGCGACTGACTCGATCACCATCTGCGCCTTCACCACGGACCCGACCGAGGCCCCCCTGTTCCGGCTGCCGGTCGAACCGACCGAGCGCAACGGGGTACGTTCCTCCTCCCGGCTGATGGTGGACAAGATCACCACCGTCCCGAAATCCAAGGTCGGCGAGCGGATCGGCCGATTGGACGACGAGGACATGGTCCGGCTCAACCAGGCCGTGATGGTGTTCCTCGGCTTGGCGGTGTCGCCGAGAACGGGCCGGAAAGGGGAATGATGAGAAACGTCGCGAGCGAGGTAAATCCTGGCGTGTCGTGGCGCAATCATGGGCCATTCTGCTTGCCGTCCGCTGGTGCGATACTGCCGACATGGCCCGGCCTGTCCGAAAACCTGCCCCCACCGCGTCCGAGCAGCTTGAAGCGTTGCTGGGCTATCCTTGGCCCTTTCCGGGCCGGCCGCCCGTGCATGACGTCTCGGCCTGGATCGTCACCGACGACTGGCCGGAGCATATCGCGGTCACGGAAGCCGAGGTGGACGTGTTCGAGGCGTGGTTCGGCGACTTGTTCGATGAGCTGTTCGGGCCGTGCCGATGAGTTGAGAAGGAGACATGCGCCATGACCGTGCCGCTACGCGCCGCGCCCTCTATCTGCGCCGTCTCGACGGCGCAGCAAGCCGAACATGACGTGTCGATCCCTGATCAAAAGCGGCAGGGTGAAGCCTATTGTGCCTCGCGCGGTTACGAGCTGGTCGAAACCTTCATTGAGGCTGGCGCTTCCGCCACCAATGACCGCCGACCGGAGTTTCAGAGGATGATCGAGGCCGGGACGGCCAAACCCCCGGCCTTTGACGTGGTGGTTGTCCACTCCTTCAGCCGCTTCTTCCGCGACCACTTCGAGCTGGAGTTCTACGTCAGGAAGCTGGCGAAGAACGGGTGAAGCTCGTCTCCATCACCCAGGAGATGGGCGACGATCCCATGCACCTCATGATGCGGCAGATCATGGCGCTTTACGAGTACCAGTCGAAGGAGAACGCCAAGCCGTCCTGCGCGCCTTGAAGGAGAATGCCCGGCAGGGCTTCTGGAACGGCTCCCTGCCGCCTATCGGCTACCGCGTCGTCGCAGCCGAACAGCGCGGAGCGAAGGTCAAGAAGAAGCTGGAGATCGATCCGCTGCACGCCGAGACCATCCGGTTGATCTATCGGCTGGCTTTGGAGGGCGACGGCACGAGCGGCCCGGTGGGCGTCAAGAACATCGCGGGCTATCTCAATCGGCATCGCATCTTCACCCGAGATGGCGGGCGCTGGGGCGTCGGCCAGGTCCACCGCATTCTGACGCGACCGACTTACGTTGGCCGGCATTTCAACAAGCGTGCCAAGAACAAGACGCTGAAGCCTGCCAACGAGATCGTCACCGTCGACGTGCCGCCGCTCATCGACCAGAGAACGTTCGACGCTGCCCAGGCGCATTTGCGCGCCCGCAATCCGAAGGTCACACCGGCGCGCGTCGTGAGCGGCCCAATCCTCCTTACCGGCATTTGCTTCTGCGCCGACTGCGGCGGCGCGATGACGCTCAGGACCGGGAAGGGAGGGCGCTAACCGGCCGATTCGGCCGCGTCGACGACGCGCCTTTCCGCCTCCCGTGAAGGTTTCGGAACTCTTGACGATCACAAACGCGCCCGGAAACGAAACGCCGCCTCGCGCGGGCGGCGGCGCGGCCGGGACGCCGTGGAGGGTGCGCGTCTCGCGCACCTTGGGGCGGCGAGGGCGAGAGCAATGCTTCGGTCCGCGCCTATCTCGTCGGGCTGTCGCGCCGAGCGTTGACGAGAGGGTGCTATCGCAGGCGCTTGTAACTCGCTGCGGCCGCTCGGCAATCCACCGGGAATTTCGGCTTCGGGCGGACATCCTTCGATCGTCCGGTTGACGAACGAGACCGACGGGTCAGACTGCGGTCGTTGGCGAAACGCGACGGTTGCGCCAAGATTTTCAGGCCTCAACGGAGAGAGCATCCGCCTAAATTTTCAGCGCCATCGTTGGGGAAGCTGCCGCCGAGGTGGCTGTCGTCGGGGTCAGCGTTTCGAGGCCACCCAGGCCATGAATGCGCCGGTCGCGTCCGCCCCGATGGCGATGCGCCCGAAATTCGGGACGTCGAACGGCGGCCGAACGATCCTGCCGCCATGAGTCTGGACCCGTTCAAGCAGTCGATCGACGTCATCGACTTCGAGATAGGTCAGCCAGTGCGGTGGATCGGATTCGGGAATGATTCCCCGCATGTCGAGGATACCGGCGACCGGCTTGCCCCCCGCCTTGGCGAGCCAGTAGGTGCGGTCCTCGTTCGGCATCGGCATGCCCTCGAAGGTCCAGCCGACGGCATAGAACGCTTTGGCCGCCTCGACATCCCGTGTAAAGTTCATTCCAGACGAAATTTCCGTGAGTCACAGCTTCTTCCGGCTCTCGCTCATTGCGCCCCTCCGGCTGGCGGCAACGTTACCACAAATGCGCGCTCAGGGTGGGGACTTGCGCAGCGCGCGACGCTTCGCCAGCATGCCCGCGGAACTGGGTCCTTCGAACCGAGCCGCTTGGTGATCGGTGCGCGCCTCAACGACCCGCGCGTGCGGGGAATCGTCTATCAGGGGCTGCTGGTCGCGGCGGTCGGCCTGTTGGTCGCCGGCGCCGCCACCAACGCGTATGTCAATATGCAGGCCCGTGGGATCCCCATGGGCTTCGGCTTCTGGAATCAAGTCGCCGGCTTCGACATCAACCTTCACCTGATCCCGTTTTCCGCCGTCTCGACCTAC
>DASRSL010000114.1:0-41135 GCA_035656495.1 Roseiarcus sp. | reverse complement strand
TCGCTTCAGTCTCGGGATCGACCTCGGCACCAGCAACTGCGCGATGGCGCTCTGCGATCTCGACGCCGACCGGCCGGAAATCGTGCCGATCCCCCAGATCCTTGCGGCCAACCAGCTGGGCGAGAAGCCGACCCTGCCCTCCGCGCTCTACCTGCCGCATCCGGAAGAATTCCGGCCGGAGTCGTTCAAGCTGCCCTGGACAGACGGCGGGGAACCGCGGATCGTGGGGCAGTTCGCCCGCGACCATGGCGCCCTCGTGCCCGATCGCCTCGTGACCTCGGCCAAGTCCTGGCTCTCAAATCCGCACATCGATCCGAAGCAGCGCACGCTTCCGTGGAAGTCCGACAGCGCAGAAGAGAAGCTCTCGCCCTTCGATTGCTCGCGGCTCTACCTCGAGCACCTCAAGGGCGCCTTTCTCCACGCCGCTGGGGCTGAGGGCCGGGAGTGGGACGTCGGAGACGGCCAGATCGTGGTGACGGTGCCCGCTTCCTTCGACGAGGTCGCGCGAAACCTGACGGCAGAAGCGGCCGAGGCCGCCGGACTGGGCCACGTCACGTTGCTGGAGGAGCCGCAGGCGGCCTTCTACGCTTGGGCTGCGCGGGCCGGCCGGCAATGGCGTGATGCGGTGTCGCCAGGCGACATCATCCTCGTGTGCGACGTCGGCGGCGGCACCGCCGATTTCAGCCTGATTGCGGTGACCGACGTCGACGGCGCGCTGGAACTCGAGCGCATCAGCGTCGGCGAGCACATCCTGCTCGGCGGCGACAACATGGATCTGGCCCTGGCCTATAGCCTGCAGGCGAGGCTCGAGGCCGAAGGGAAGTCGCTGGACGCCTGGCAGTTCCTGGCGCTGGCGCATGCAGCAGGACGCGCGAAGATCGCCTTGTTCGAGGACGCTGCCCTGGCGGAAGCGCCGATCGCGGTTCCCTCGCGCGGCTCGAGCCTGTTCGCCAAGACGATTTCCACCGCGCTCGATCGCACCTTGCTGTCGCAGGTCGTCATCGACGGGTTCTTCGCCAAAACCGCTCTCGACGACCTGCCACAAGAAGCGCGGCGCACGGGACTTCAGGAATTCGGCCTGCCCTACGCGACCGATCCGGTAATCAGCAAGCATCTGGCCCGCTTCCTCACGCGCAGCCTGCAGAATGTGCTGGCGAGCGACAAGCTCAGCGCGCTGGTCGGATCTCGGGCCGCAGGACCAGCGCTGTTGCCGACCGCCGTGTTGTTCAATGGCGGCGTGTTCAAGGCCGAGCCGATCCGCGCCCGGATGCTGGATCTGCTGGCGTCCTGGAATGGCGGACGGCCGGTCCGGGAGCTCGAAGGCTTCGAGCCGGACCTCGCCGTCGCCCAGGGCGCCGCCATCTACGGGCGGCGCCGCGCCACCGGCAAAGGCATGCGCATCAAGGCCGGAACCGCGCGCTCGTACTATGTGGGGCTGGAAACCTCGATGCCGGCCATTCCCGGGTTCCGGCCGCCGATCAAGGCGCTCTGCGTCCTGCCGCAGGGCATGCAGGAGGGAACCGAGCAACTGATCGAGGGCCGTACCTTCGGCCTGGTGACGGGCGAGACCGCAGAATTCCGCTTCTTCTCGTCCGCCGTGCGCAGCGGTGATGCGCCAGGCCAGATCCTTCCCGACGCCGAACGCGAGCTGGAAGAGACCAGCCTGCTGGAAGTCGAGCTTCCTGCCCTGCCCGACGTTCCGGCGGGACAGGCCGTCCCGGTCAAGATCGAATCCGTCGTCACGGAGCTCGGCACGCTCGAGCTCTGGATGAAGCACGCCAACTCGGACCGGAAATGGAAGATCGAGTTTCAGGTCCGCACGGAGTAGCGCGGGCGTGTGCCAAAAAAGCTGGGCCGCCGGGTATCCGCCGGGCACTGCGTTTGATGGCAATCCCCCGCGCGAATCAGCTATGAGCGCAAGTTCCGATCACGAAAGCGCAATTCTCAAAAAGTCTTGTGACATGCGCATATTCCTCACTGGTGTCAGCTGCGTTGGCAAAACCACAGTAGGTTCAAGACTCGCCGACCTTCTATATTGTCGATTTTTCGACCTCGATTTAGAAATCGAGCGTTCCTTCGGAACATCGATCGAGCGTCTTCAGGGCAGATATCTAACGTCTCACAGCTTCCGATTCGCGGCGTCACAAGCCTTGCAGCATGTTCTCTGTCGGGCAGACGCCCGCAGTTGTGTCATCGCGCTGCCGCCGAGCGGACTGATGGGCGCCTACTGGAAGGTTGTCAGCAAGGCGCAAGACGCCACAATTGTCGTGCTCAGGGACACCCCGGAGCATATCCTTAAGAGAATCACTTTTTACGACATCGACTCTTGCCCGATAAAAATAGATCCGACCGATCGTGAGAAGACCCTTTACCTTCGAGAAATAAGAAAGGACATCACCTACTTTAGCCGTTCATTTCAGAAAGCGCACTTGTGCGTTGACATCATGGGCTCTGGCCCCGACGAGGCGGCGCGCAAAGTCATCGACGCATTGACGCTGGCATGACCAAAATCGGACGGCGCGAGGTGTCATGACCGCTTGCAGCAGCACGAGAGTAGTCAAAGGTTTTGACGCTGGGCGCCGGGCGCCAAACGGGTACCCTGGCCGGCGCGGCAGGCGCCCGCTTGCGACCCATTCCTGGGTTCAAACTGGCCCCCTACCCGGACCTATTCCGGCAGGGCAAACTCCGACAGTTCCCGGATCGGGAAAATCTGGCGGGGACTCGGCTGCGCCCGAGGCGCCGGCTTCCCCGGACGGCGAGGCGAACTTGGCTCGGCCATGCGGCCCGCCGAGTACGCGGGAAGAGGCACGCGCGCGAGGCGATCAACAATTTCTTGACAAACAAGCTCCTGGACGCACTTTCCTATAAAGGAAAGAGGTTATGGCGACCCCGGCTGCTTGAAGCCCGAAGGAGTCCGCGTGGCGGAGCAACCCGAAAATCTCGTCATCGAGCATCTGCGCGCGCTGCGCAAAGACGTAGGCGACGTTAAGACCGAAGTGCAGACGCTGAAGACGGAAGTGCGGACGCTGAAGACCGAGATGGCGACCAAGTCCGATCTCCAGTCGCTTCGGGCTGACGTCGCCTCCGACCTTATGACGATGCAGAAGGACACCCGCGAGCAAATCGTCGGCCTTCGCCGGGCTGTGGTCGAGTACCATTCGGCCGTCGTTGGCCATGGGATCATCATCAGCGAACTCGAGGAGCGTGTCCGCCGCCTGGAGCAACACCTCAATTTGCCGTCGCTGGAGGCGCGCTAAAAAGGCGCGTGGCGGACTTGCAGAAGGAAGGTCCGCGATCGTTGCCCGCAGCCTCGGCGATCCTCGCCGTGACCGTCGCGGCTGCTCGCGCCTCATGGGCGAGGACGAGGGGAATTCCGCCCCTCACCCTATTGAAAGCTTGACCTAGAACACAACAAGAACATATAATGTGCGGGAAGCAGGCGCATACGCCTGTGGCATGCTGTTTGAAAGCCCAATTGGTTGCGGGAATATGGATCTCCGTTCGCCCCCGGGTGGGCCGGGGCCTGTGCGTGGGCTGGAAATGCCGCTCCAAAGACTCGAGCGGATCGAATGGGTGGACAGGGAGAATCGGGCCCGTGAGCGCGAGGCGGATTCCGGCGGGCGCGAATTTTTTCTGCCCGATCGCTGCAAGCCTTGATTGACAACGCCTGCGGAACCTCAAGGGAAGGAGAGGGCCGTCAAGGAGGTTTCCCGAAGACTTGGCCCTGCGGCGGCAGGCGCGATGGAAGCCGGAAAATGGCGCCGCAAGCCATTGAAAACACTCGATTCACGCCGGAAAATCGAGGGGCTCCGAACGCTTCGACCCACAAGATCTAGGATGGGCGGCGCCGCAATGGTCCCGACGAGGTTCGTTCCTGATCGTGGCGGGGGGGACGGATCGCAAGCCCATGCAAGCGGCCGCAAATGACGCCCGCAACCCATTGAAAACGCTCAATTCGCCCCGGCAAACGATATGGCTTTGAACGCTGGCGCCCCACAACATCTAGGACAAGCCACGCCCCATCCTGTCCTTCCCCCACAAAGGGACGCCAATCGCCACGGTTCGGCCCCTTGTGTTAGTTACCGAATGCCAGGCACGACGCGGCGTCGCTGTAATGGCAGCCCGGTTTTCCATCGGCATCGATCTCGGCACGACGAACTCGGCGCTCGCTTACGTCCCGCTGAGCGGCGACGTGCGGCCTGAGGCGCTCGCCGTCCCGCAATGGGAAAGCCCGGCCGCGCTCGCCGAGGCGACGACGCTGCCCTCGTTCCTCTATTTGCCGGAAAACGAAGGCCCCGCGGATTTGCCCGATAGGGTTCGGGGAGCCGAGGAATGGATCGCCGGCCGCCTCGCCCGCGTCCGGGCGGGCGAAACGCCTGGACGGGTCGTGAGGTCGGCGAAGTCGTGGCTGTGTCATCATTCGGCTGACCGGTCCGCGCCGATTCTGCCCTGGGGATCGGAGGATCTTCAGCCGGAGCAAAAGATCTCCCCCGTCCGCGCCGCCGCGCTCATCCTGAGCCATCTGCGCGCGGCCTGGGACAACCGCTTCGCCGCATCGGGCTCCCCGTTCGATGAGCAGGACTTAACCATCACGGCGCCCGCCTCATTCGACGCCGCCGCGCAGCGCCTCACCCTGGACGCCGCGGAGGAGGCTGGTTACCCTGCCAGCGTGCGGCTCTTGGAGGAGCCGCAGGCGGCCTTTTATTGCTGGCTCCAGCAACACGGCGCAGCCAAGCCGTTGTGGGAAGGGCTGGACCCGAATGCTGCCGAACCGCGGCATGTCCTGATCGTCGATATCGGCGGCGGCACTTCGGATTTCAGTCTGTTCGAGCTCAGACCCGGCGCGCCGGGCGTAGTCCCCGACATCAGGCGGGTTGCGGTCAGCGAGCATATCCTGCTGGGCGGCGACAACATCGATCTCGCTCTCGCGGCGCTCACGGAGCCTCGGCTTGTCGCGGAACGCGGCCGGATGTCCGGCCCGCAATGGGAGCACCTCGTCGCGTCGTGTCGGGATGTGAAGGAGCGCGCGCTTTCGGGCCCCGGATCTTCGCAAGAGCCGTACGTCGTGGCGTTGCCGGGCCGAGGGTCCAGCTTGCTGGCCGGCGCGCGGACCGCAACGCTAACGCGCGACGAGGTCGAGCGACTGGTGCTGGATGGCTTCTTTCCTGCCTGCAATGCGCGCGCACGGCCCTATCGCACGCAGTCGGGCTTGCGCGACTGGGGCCTTCCCTACGCAGCCGACAGCGCGATCACGCGCCACTTGGCCGATTTCCTTCGCGACCGACCGCGTGTGGACGCCGTATTGTTCAACGGCGGTTCACTGCACGCCGCGGTCTTGCGTGAGTGCGTGCTCGACCAGATTGCGGTCTGGCAGGACGGCGCCCGCCCGATCGAACTGGAAAACGCCGAACCCGATCTTGCCGTCGCGCGCGGCGCCGCCCGATTCGGCAAGCTGCTGCACGGCCCCGCCGGCCGAATCGCGGCGGGCGCGTCTCAAGCTGTGTTTCTCGCGGCTCAGACGGCCCCGGCGGCGACGAACCCGGCGGACCAGCCGGCGCTGATCTGCGTGCTGCCCCTGAATGCGCCGGCGGAGCAAGCGTTCGAAATCAACCTTCCGGGACTTGAGCTGCGAACCGACCAGTTGGTGAGCTTTCAGGCTTTTTCCTCGACCCGTCATGGCCGCTGCCGGCCGGGAGACGTTCTGCCGTGCGACCCGGACGCCTTCCACGCGCTGCCGCCGCTGCAGACCATCATCCGAACGGAGGATGGCGCCGACGCAGGGTCGGACCGGACCATACCCATCCGCCTGGCGGCGAAAATGAATGCGCTGGGGCTCTTGCAGATCTCCTGCGTCGGGACGAACCCGCAGGCGCCGCAGTCCTGGCCGCTCGAATTCAATCTGCGCCCGCACGAGCAAGGCGGCGTAGCCGCGCAGGGCGGGCCGGCTCCCGGGCCCGTCGCGCCGAACGCCACGACCGAGGCCCAGCAAGCCGCGCGGGAACACATCGCGACCCTGTTCACCCGTTCGCCGCAAAAATCCGACCGGCTGACCGCCAACGCCATGCTGAAGACCCTGGAACGCATCATCGGTCTCTCCCGGCAGGAATGGAACGCGGCGCTCCTGCGCAACCTTTGGCCGGCCCTGAACGAACAGACCATGGGCCGGAAGCTTTCGGTGGAGCACGAAGAGGCTTGGCTCACGATGGCCGGATTTCTGCTGCGCCCCGGGTTCGGCTTCGTCCATGACGGAGATCGCATGGACGAACTGTGGCGGCTGCGCGACGCGGGACTCTGTTTTCCCGGCAAACGCAGCAAGGTTCAGGAGCACATCCTCTGGCGCCGCGTGGCTGGCGGTCTTAATGGGGAGCGCCAGGAAAGGCTGCTCGCAGGCGAACTGGCCACGATCCGCGCCGACAAAGCCTCGCCGGAACTTGTCCGCCTTGCCGGCTCTCTCGAACGCCTGCCCCGAGAGACCAAGGCGGACCTGATCCAGACATTCATTGCCCAGGCGCTGGCGCGGGCGGAGGCCAAGCAACACTGCGCCCCGCACCTTGCCGCGCTCGGCCTCCTCTTGAACCGGGCTCCGCTTTACGCGGGGCCGGAAACCGTTGTCGCGGCGGAGTTCGTCGCGCGCACATACGCGGCATTCCAGAATTTCGATTGGGCCGAGCCCGAGCTGATGGAGTGCTGCAATCTCTTCCTCGGGGCGGCGCGCGTCGTGAACGACCGAAACCTGGACGTCCCCAAGCCGCTGCGCAACCAGATCGCCCGTAAGCTGGAGAGCGCCGGCGTCGAGCCCACCCGCACGGCGCCGATCAAGGAGTTCAGGCCCGTCGGCCGCATTGACCGCACATCCCAGTATGGCGAGTCATTGCCTCCAGGCCTGGTGCTCGGCGCCGACCTAAACTGAAAATGACCCCTGTGAGCAAACCGTCAAGCCGCCTAGCGTTTTTGCCGCTGATACCAGCGGCCTTGGCGCAAATGAAATGCCATTGCCGCAATACTGGCGGACTTTTGTGGAGGCGCTGGATGTCCCCTGCCCTTTCGGCGCCTTCGTCGGCGGGGCCACGATCCTGATGTCGCTCACCCTGGCGAGACGGAACTGAGGAAAGCTGCAACCTCATGCGCAGGCGAGCGGACATCGTTCTGGTCGAGCGCGGCTTCTTTCCGAGCCGGGCGCGAGCGCAGGCCGCCATCGCCGCGGGGCTCGTCAGCGCTGGCGGGATTGCGGTGAGCAAAGCGTCCGAAGAAATCGACGAAGCCGCGGCGATCGAAGCCGAGGCGGCGCACCCTTACGTCTCGCGCGGCGGCCTCAAGCTCGCCGCCGCGCTCGACGCCTTCGAGCTCGATCCCACGGGTCTCGTCTGCCTCGACATCGGCGCTTCCGCCGGCGGATTCGCCGATGTGCTGTTGAGGCGCGGAGCGACCAGGGTTGTCGCGATCGATGTCGGCCATGGACAGTTAGACGCCGGACTCGCCGCAAATCCGCGTGTGCGCTCGCTCGAAGGGCTCGACGCTCGCGCGGTGACTCTGGATCAGATCGGCGAGAGGCCCGGCGCGATCGTTTGCGACGTGAGCTTCATCTCGCAGCGTCTCGTCCTGCCGCACGCCCTTTCGCTGGCGGGGCCGAAAGCCTGGCTCGTCAGCCTGGTCAAGCCGCAATTCGAGGTCGGTCCGGCCGCGATCGTCAAGGGCCGGGTCAGAAGCGAAGAGGCGCTGAAGCGGGCCTGCGACGACGTCAGCGCATGCATCGCGGCGCAGGGCTGGACGGTTCTCGGCCTCATTCCCTCGCCCGTGCCCGGCGGCGCCGGAGCGAGGGAGTTTCTCGCCGCGGCCCGACATGGCTGAAACGGCCGAGGTCCTCTCGATCGTCGCCCTCGACGCGCGCGGCGACGGCGTCGCGGACGACGGCGCCACGGTCCGCGGCGTGCTGCCCGGCGAAAAGGCGCGCGTGCGGCTTGCCGGTCGCCGAGCCGAATTGATCGAAATTCTGAACCCGGGCGCCGAGCGGGCCATGCCGTTCTGCCCCTGGTTCGGCCGTTGCGGCGGTTGCGCTGCCCAGCACATGTCCGAGAGCCTTTACCACGCGTGGAAGCGCGGCCTCGTCGTCGAGGCGCTCAAGCGGGCGCGCGTCGACGCGGAGGTTCCGCCGCTGATCGACGCGCACGGCGCGGGGCGAAGGCGCGCGACGTTCCACGCGCGCTTCCCAAATGGACGGCCGGACGAGGTCGGCTTCATGCGGGCGCGCTCGCACGACATCGTGTCCATCGATGAATGCCCCCTGTTCGCGCCCGGAATGGCGCAAGCCGTGCAGGCGGCGCGAGCCCTTGCCGAGGACCTCAGGGGCCTCGGCAAGCCGCTCGACATCGGCGTGACGGCGACGCTCGAGGGACTCGACGTGGACCTGCGCGGCTCCGGGCCGCTCCAATTGGCCGAGGCGCGAAAGATCGCGCGCACGGCCGAGCGGCTCGATCTCGCGCGGGTCTCCAACCATGGCGCGGCCGTGATCGAGCGCCGCCCGCCGCAGGTCGCCTTCGGTGAGACGCTCGTCGCGCCGCCAGCCGGCGGATTCCTGCAGGCGACCGAGGCCGCCGAGCAGCGCCTCGCCGAGTTCGCGGAAGAAGCGTTCGGCGATGCGAACAAGGTCGCCGATCTTTTTTGCGGCGCAGGCGCCTTCGCCCTTAGGCTCGCCAGGCGGCGCGAGGTCTTCGCGGCCGATTCCGATGCGGCCTCGATCGCCGCGCTCGAGCGCGGCGCGGCGATGGCCGTGCGCCTGCATAGAATCGTCGCCGAGACGCGGGACCTCTTTCGCCGGCCGCTGCGGACGAAAGAGCTTTCGTCTTTCGACGGCGCCCTGTTCAATCCTCCGCGCGCCGGAGCGGAAGCGCAGGCGCGTGAGTTTGCGGCGAGCGCCCTGCCGCTCGTCGTCGCCGTCTCGTGCAACGCTTCGACCTTTGCCCGCGACGCGCGTCTGCTGATCGAGGGCGGCTTTCGCCTCGAGACCATCGCGCCGCTTGACCAGTTCCGCTTTTCCCCCCATGTCGAGATCGCCGCCGTCTTTCGCCGCCCGCGCGCAAAGCCGCGCGCCCGGAGGCTTCTCGGTTGAACTCAGGTCGCGACGCCGCGCTTCAGGCTCTGCAAGGCCTTGTCGGTTCCCGCCACGTCCTGACCGATCCGGGCCTGCTTGCCGGCGCGCTCGTTGAGCCGCGCGGCCTCTATCAGGGCAAGGCGCTCGCCCTTGTTCGGCCCGGCTCGACGGCGGAAGTCGCGGCGATCGCGGCCTTCTGCAACGGGGCGCGGATCGGCATCGTGCCGCAGGGCGGCAACACCGGCCTCGTCGGCGGTCAGACGCCGGACGAAAGCGGCGGCGAGATCATCCTCTCGACCCAGAGACTGAAGCGCGTCCGGGAGGTCGATCCGCACGCTGACGTGATGATCTGCGAGGCGGGCGTGACGCTCGCCGAGGCGCAGGCCGCGGCAGCCGCGGCGGACCGCCTGTTTCCGCTGTCGCTCGCGGCGGAGGGAACCTGCACGATCGGCGGCAACGTCTCGACTAACGCCGGCGGCCTGACGGTCATCGCCTACGGGAACGCGCGCGATCTCGTCACCGGGGTCGAGGCGGTTCTGGCCGACGGACGGATCGTCAATGCGCTCACCAAGCTGCGCAAGGACAACACCGGCTACGATGTCAAAGGCCTGTTCGTCGGCGCGGAGGGCACGCTCGGCATCGTCACCGCCGCTTCGCTGAGGCTGTTCCCCAAACCCCGGGCGCGGGCGACCGCTTTCGTCGGGCTCGAGGGCCCCGAAAAGGCGCTCGAGCTGCTCGCGCTCGCCCGCGAGCGACTCGGCGGCGGGATCGCGAGCTTCGAACTCATTGGACGCATGGCCTACGACATCTCGGTGAAGCACGGCCTCGCGCGCGCCCCGCTGGCTGACGAGCACGCCTGGTACGTGCTCATGGAGGCCTCGTCACAAATTCCCGACGGCCTCGACGCGGCGCTCGCCGGCTCGCTCGAGACGGCGTTCGAACGGGGCGTGGTCGAGGATGCGGCGATCGCCGCCTCGCTCGACCAGCGGCACGAGTTCTGGAAGCTGCGAGAATCCATTCCCGAGGCACAGATACGCGAAGGTGGCTCGATCAAGCATGACGTGTCGGTCGCAGTCGGCGACGTGCCGCGGCTCATCGCCGAGGCGACACGCGCAGTGGAGGGTCTCGAGTCCGGCGCTCGCGTCGTCGCCTTCGGTCATCTCGGCGACGGCAATATCCATTTCAACGTGTCGCAGCCGATCGGCGCCGACAAGGCCGCCTTTCTCGAACGCTGGGACGCGATGAACGAAGTCGTGCACGCCGTCGTCGCGCGCCTCGGCGGCTCGTTCTCCGCGGAGCACGGCGTGGGGCGCATGAAGCGCGGGCTCCTGGCGCGGACGAAGGATCCGGCCGCGCTGGCGGCGATGCGCGCCATCAAGGCGGCGCTCGACCCGAACGGCATCATGAATCCGGGCAAAGTCTTGTGATGAGGTCGCCCTTGTGTGCGCGATCGCCGATCGCGCCGCCACGCGCGAGTGGAGCGCGACGGCATCGCCGCGGACGAGGCGGCGCGGCTATTGGCGCAAGGCGCCCCAAACCGCTATCCTCCGCTGCGCCGCGATTCGGCGCGCGAGTGTGGCGCATGGAGAGCCCACAGGAGCCTGATTGAAGGATAAAGCACCGTGACGCGGCGCAACCTGTTCGCCGCTTCGACCATTCTCCTGGGTCTTGCTTGCGGCGCCGTGGCCCCGGCCGGCGCCGCCTGCGCCCCAAAAGACTTCGACGGCGCGCGATTCACCATCTGCGTCTTCGATCCGCGCCACGAAGTGATCCGCCTGTTCTGGAAGGATGAAGACGGCCGGCCCTACGGCTCGCTCTCCGCCCTGGCCGGCTCTTTGCGCGGCAAGGGACAGCGACTGGCCTTCGCCATGAACGCGGGCATGTTCAAGCAGGATCAGTCGCCCGTCGGCCTCTATGTGGAGAACGGGCAGAAACTGCAGCCCGCCGACACGAGAGGAGGCGGGGCGAGCAACTTCCACATGAAGCCGAATGGCGTGTTCTGGATCGGCGACGGCGCCGCGGGCGTCACCGAAACAAGCCGTTACCTCGCCGCGCAGCCGGCCGCGCGCTATGCGACCCAATCCGGGCCGATGCTGATTGTCGACGGCCGAATCCACCCCAGGATCCTGCCGAGCGGCACGTCGGCGAAGATCCGCAACGGGGTCGGGATCTCGGATTCGGGCGCCGTCGAGTTCGCCATCGCCGATGAGCCGGTGACCTTCGACGCGTTCGCCCGCCTGTTCCGCGACGGGCTCGGCTGCAAGAACGCCCTCTTCCTCGACGGTTCGGTGTCGTCGCTCTACGCCCCCGAGCTCAAGCGCGACGACGAGATCCAGCCGATCGGGCCGATCGTCGGGGTGGTGCGGCCGGAGGCGGTGGGGGCGAGCCAGTAGGTTTTGGGCGAATTCGCTGAGAACAGCGAATCGAGCAGCGAATTTGTCCCCGCCCGGCCGATCGGGCGAGCCAACCGGCCGAAAAAGCGTGGGAATTTCAGGAGATTGCGCGATAGCTGCCCCATTTACGCCGCAAACGGAGCAGCGAACGGCTCAGCGAATTTTTTCCTCGGCTCAGCGAATTCCTTTTCGTTATCAGCGAATTCGTGATCACGTCAGATTCCAGCCCTTCGCGTTCCGTCTCTCACGGGAACAGCCCCCTCGCCTGCTTCGCCTTCATCACCCGCTCGACGCCGATCGTCATCGCGGCGGTGCGGTTGGCGACCCCTTCGCGTTTGGCTCGATTGACGACCATCGTCCAGGAGCGGTCGAGCGCCCGCTCCAGCCTGTCCATCACCTCGTCCTTCGACCAGAAATACTGCTGCAGGTCCTGCACCCATACGAAATAGCTGACGACGACGCCCCCCGCGTTGCAGAGGATGTCGGGGATGACGAAGATCCCGTCGTTGCGCTCGGCGAGAACTCGGTCGGCCTCCGGCGTGGTCGGGCCATTCGCCCCCTCGGCGATGATGCGGCAGCGCAGGCGCCTGGCGACCTCGCCATCGATCACGCGCTCGACCGCGCAGGGCGCCAGCACGTCGCAGGGCTGCTCCAGCAGCGCGCGCGGATCGATCGCCGCCTCGGTCGACCACCGGGCGAGCGAGCCGCTTTTTCGCGCGTGCTCGACCAAGGCCCGCGCGTCGAAACCCTTGGGATCGTAATAGGCCGCGCGATGGTCGCTGACCCCGACGAGCTTGACGCCGCGCGCCGCGAGCCCCAGCGCGGCGTGCGAGCCGACGTTGCCAAAACCCTGCACGATCGCGGTCGCCCCGATCGGGTCGATCTCGAGCGCCTCCATCGCGCGCGCGGCGAGGAAAGAGACGCCGTGGCCTGTCGCCTCGCGCCGGCCGAGCGTGCCCCCCGTGCCGACCGGCTTGCCGGTGACGATCTCCGGCACGGTTATGCCCTGGTACATCGAATAGGTGTCCATGAACCAGGCCATCACCTGCTCGTCGGTGCCCATGTCCGGGGCCATCACATCGACCCGCGGACCGACGAAGGGGATCATCTCCTGCATATAGCGGCGCGACAGGCTCTCGAGCTCGTTGAGCGAAAGCGAGCCGGGATCGACCGCGACGCCGCCTTTGCCGCCGCCATAAGGCAGATCGGCGAGCGCGCATTTCCAGCTCATCCAGATCGCGAGCGCCGCGATCTCGCCGATGTCGACGTTGGCGGCGAAGCGCGTGCCGCCTTTGGCGGGGCCGAGCGTCAGATGGTGCTGCACGCGATAGCCGGGGAAAACCTGCGTCGTTCCGTCGTCCATGTGGATCGGGCAGGAGACCACGATGGCGCGCTTCGGATAGAGGAGCCGGTCGCGCTCGTCCTCGGGGATCGCGAGATGGTCGGCGATGACGTGGAACTGCTCGCGGGCCATGTCGAACACCGGGCCCGAATAGAGGTGGCGCATGAGGTTCTCCCGACGCCGAAGGCGCGCCTCAGGGGTGGGCGGGGGATCGAGAATAGCCGGGCGCGGGCAAAATGCGAACGCGATATGCCTTTCCGGCTTGACTTCATAGCCGTCGCCCCTATTGTCGCTGCCGACCTGATGCCCGCGGGCTCCGCGGGCCTTTTTTGTTGCCGGCGCCCTTAAGCGCCAATCCCTCGGGGGACTCGCACGCCATGGCCAAGGCCGCCTCGCTCAAGATCAAGCTTTTGTCGACCGCCGACACCGGCTATTTCTACGTCACCAAGAAGAACGCCCGCACCAAGACGGAAAAGCTGACCTTCAGGAAATACGACCCGGTCGCGCGCAAGCACGTCGAGTTCAAGGAAACGAAGATCAAGTAAGTCGGCCCTTCGGGTTTGGCATTCAAGGGCGCCAGGGGCGCCCTTTTCATTCCGTATTGGCCTCTTATTGCGCCGGCGCCGCCGGCTTGGCCGCTCTCGTCCTGTCGTTGAGCGCGGCGTCCGCTACGGCTTGACCCGAGCGCGGTCCGGTCATTCCGACATTGTTGCAGCCTCGCCACACCCCGGCCGATTGCAGGGCGAAAGCGCGTCGAAAACTTGACTTTCCGCAACGTCGCTCGATACTCGAAACCTGCCGTAAAAGATGAAAGGGCGGGAGAGGGCGATTCGTTACGCGCGGGGCCTGCTGTTCGCAATCGTCGGGTTTTGCGCGCCGTTCGCCGCCGGCGGCGCGCAGGCGCAGCAGAACATTGGTTCGACGGCTCTTTCGCAAAATCAGGTCTCGCGCGATCTCGCCGGCGCCGCCGGTCCGCTGAAGTCTGGAGACTCGGTCTATCGTGACGAGGTTGTCCGGACGGGCGAAGCGTCGCTCGCGAAGCTGGTCTTCCTCGATTCGACCAATCTGGCGATCGGGCCGATCTCGCGCGTGACGCTCGACCGCTTCGTCTACGCCGGCGCGACGAGCGCCCAGGAGCTGACGGTCAATCTCGCCAAAGGCGTCTTCCGCTTCACCACTGGCGCGCTTGACAAGAGAGCCTATACGATCTCGACCCCGACCGCCTCGATCGGGGTGCGCGGCACCGTCCTCGACATCGGCGTGAGCAGCCCGCAGACGCGCGTCACTCTGGTCGAGGGCCAGGCGCTCCTCTGCCCGCGCCGGCCGGGAATCACCTTCGAGCAGCAAAGGCGGAATTGCGCGAGAGCCGAGAGGGGCGCGCATTGCGACTGCGTCGAGCTCAACAACCCGGGGCAAACGGCGTCGGCCAAGAAGGTCGGCGGCGCCATCCAGGCGAGCCTGATTTCGACGCCGGTCAATTTCGCCTCGCTCTGCGGGGGGAACGCCGCCCTCTGCTCGGACTCGACCTACGCGATGGCGAGCCCGGCAGGCGGCGGCGGATTCCCGTCGGGGGCTCTATGCGGACATTAGCGGCGAAACTCCCTCCCTCCTTTTCGCTGCAGCAGACCGCCGCCGGATGCCCCCTTCTCCGCGGAGCGGGGAAGGTGTCGCCGAAGGCGACGGATGGGGTGTGGAAAGCAGGACTCTTCGACCCCAAGTTCGCGGCAACGTTCGTGCAAGCCGTTTGGCGTTGTGGCAGCGGGCCACACCCCATCCGGCGCTTCGCGCCACCTTCCCCAGCAAGCTGGGGAAGGAATCCGCGCGTTCTCATGAGCGTGGCCGCGCTCCTCCTGTCCTCGAGCGCGGCTTTCGCCAGCTGCGTCACCGGTTCCGGCCCGCCGGACACGTTCATCCACGCCTCGGCCGGAGAGACATGCTTCGCTTCCGGGCTTTACTCGACCTCGACGCCCGGCGTCGTCGCGGGGGAGTCGTCGGGTCCCGGCACGCTCCTGACCAACGGCGGCGGCGCGGGCTTGGCCCCGTTCGCGACAGGCACGGCCTCGTTCGCCACCACAGGCATTACGACCCCCGCGCTCCTGGCGGTTGGCGGTGGAGCCATCAATCTCACCGGCGGGACGGTGACGACTTCCGGCGACGGATCGGAGGGCGTCCTCGTCGACACCGCTTCGACGGCGACGCTGTCGGGCGTCTCCGTTACGACGAGCGGCGGCTTCGATCCGAATACGGGCAGCTACGCCTTCGGGCTGTTCGCCGCGCAGGGCGGAAGCCTGAGCTTCTCCGGCGGCTCGATCACCACGAATGGGGTCGGCGCTTTTGGCGCCGTTTCTGCTGGCGCCGGGAGCAATCTCACTCTCACAGGCACAACCGGTGCGCCGCTGACGATCACCACGACAAACAATGGCGCAGGCGGCCTGGCGGTGACCGGGTTGGGCGCGTCGCTGACGGCGACCGATGTCAGCATCACAACGCACGGCGGCGCCGACACGAGCGGCTTCGTCGCGGTCGGCGCCTACAACGGCCCCTATTCGAACCTCGCCACGACCGGCGGGACGATGACGCTGACGAACACGAGCATCACGACCACCGGAACCGGGGCGGATGGGGTGGTCACCGCTGCCGGCGGCGTGACGACGATCAACGGCGGCTCGGTCAGCACTTCCGGCGCCAGCGCGTTCGGGCTGTGGGCGAGCGGCCCGGGAGCGACAATAACGACCACCGACTTGGCGGCAACGGGCCCGGTGACGATCACGACTTTGGGCGACAGCAGCCCGGGAGTTCAGGTCGATTCGGGCGGCAAGGTCACGCTGAACGGCGGCTCGGTGACGACCTCGGGCAACGGCTCAGTGGGCCTGTCCGCCACCGGCGCCGGCTCGACGATCAACGCGTCGGGCCTCTCCGTCACCACGCATGGCGGCCTAGAGGCCAGCACCGGAACTTACGCCGACGGAATCGCGGCGTTCAACGGAGGAAGCGTAACCTTCTCGGGCGGCTCGGTCACCGGCACGGGGTTAAGCACCGGCGCCGTCGATTCACTCGGGTCTGGTAGCAGCGTCACCCTCAGTGGGGGGACAACAGTCCTCACGACCGCCAACGGATCGCAGGGCCTGGTGGTTCTCGGTTCGGGCGCGTCGATGACCGCGACCGGGATCAGCGTCACAACACACGGCGCCATCGATCCGACCAGCGGCTTCCCAGCCGATGGCGTCGTCAATAGTGGATATTTGAGTCTCACAGGCGGCGGCACGATAAAGTTGACGGATACGACAGTTCTCACCACCGGGACCGGAGGGAGTGGCGTGTTTACCGCCGACGGCGGACAAACGACAATCAGCGGTGGATCGGTCGCGACATCCGGCGCCAGCGCGAACGGGATCGTGGCGCAGAATGCCGGGTCGAAAGTGAGCGTGACCGACGCCGCGATCTCGACAACGGGATTAGAAGGTTTCGGCGTCGGCGCCCTCGGAGGCGCCGCCGTGACGATCTCCGGAGGCTCGGTTACAACAACCGGCGACGCCTCGAAGGGCTTGGCGGTCTTCAACACGGGCTCCTCGCTCACGGCCTCCAACCTCACCGTGGCAACGAGCGGTACGACCAATTCCGCCGACGGCGACCACGCCTACGCCGTCTTCAATGGCAATGAATCAACGATTCCGGGCGGCGGGATCCTGTCCCTCACCAACGTGACTGCCAAGACGTCCGGCGCGAATGCGAACGGCGTCGAGACCGCGAGCGGCGGCGTAACAACGATCGTCGGCGGCTCGGTGACGACGTCCGGCGTCGGTTCGACCGGCGTGTCCGTCTCCGGCGCCGGCTCGACGGTCACGGCCACCAACGTCGCCGTGGCGGCCAACGGCGACAGCGACCCGGCGACCGGAAGCTACGTTTTCGGCGTCGACACGCTGACGGGCGCCAAAACAACGCTCAGCGGCGGATCGGTCAGCACGACGGGGCTGGAGGCGGCGGCTGTCGCCTCGCATGGCGCCGGCAGCGTCCTTACAATCTCCGGCACGACCGTCACCTCAACCGGCGATGCGTCGCAGGGTTTGCAGATCCTCGGGACGGGATCTTCGCTTGCGGCTTCCAATCTCAGCGTGACCACTCAAGGAACGATCGCTCCCGACGGCCATCATGCTGACGGCGTCTACAACGGGTCCAGCGCGGATAGCTCGTATCCCGGCGGCGGAACGGCGACGCTCACCGACGTCACGATCCGAACCCTAGGCGATAGCTCGAGCGGCGTAGTGACGGCCAACGGCGGGACGACAACGCTGAACGGCGGCTCGGTCAACACGGCCGGCAGTGCCGCCTACGCCGCGGTCGCCAACAGCGGAGGCCGCGAGTCGCTTAATGGAACCGCGATCGGCACGACGGGCAATGGTTCGGGCGGACTGGGGATCAATGGAGCCGGTTCGGAAATCGACGCGACGGGGGTCACGATCACGACGACGGGCGCCTACGATTCCGCTTCCGGCCAGCATTCCTACGGCGTCTACAACGGCCCATACGGAAGCTTCACGACGGGCGGCGTCGCCAAGCTCACGGATGTGTTGGTGTCAACCCAGGGCGTCGACATGCATGGCGTCTTAACCGACACCGGCGGCACGACGACGATTCTCGGCGGCTCGATCGCGACCTCCGGGGCGGGAGGTCACGCGATCCTTGCCGAGAATGGCGGAGCCGTGACGGTCGGAGTCAGCCCTAGCGGCCCCACGACGATATCCACGACCGGGACAAGCGCCCCGGACGGGACGAGCGCCGCGGCCGTCGTCGCCTACAATGGCGGCGCGGTGCAGCTGACCGGCGCAACGGTGACGACCAGCGGCGCCGGATCAACCGGGCTTGTCGTCCATGGCGCGACTTCGTCGCTCTCGGCGACCGGCGTCAGCGTCACGACCCTGGGCGACGTCGATCCGGCCACGGGCGATCACGCCGACGGCGCCGTCAACAACCCCTATCTGCCTGGCGGTCTGACCTCCGGCGGCAAGCTGTCGTTGACCAATTCGACGATTGCGACCAGCGGCGCCAACGCGCAGGGTATCTTCACGTCCGGCGGCGGCGTCACCAACGTGAGCGGCGGCTCGGTCAGCACCGCAGGCCAGGACGCCCACGCGCTTGTCGTCACAAACTCGGGCTCGACGGCCAACTTGGGCGGGACCACTACGTTCGCAACCATAGGCGCCGGCGCGATCGGCCTTCACGCCACGGCCGGCGGCGTCATCTCCGCCACCGGTCCGGCGACGACGACGATCACGACCGCGGGCGGCGTGTCGTCCGCGACAAGCCTCGGCGCCTATGGCGTCAACGCCGACGGCGCGGGGTCCGCGATCAATCTTGCGGCCGCGAACATCACGACCTCGGGCTCAGGCGCGAGCGCGCTCTACGCGAGCGACCTGGCCTCGACCGGCTCGGCGGGAACGATCACCGTTACCGGACCCCTCGCCATCAACACGATGAACCCCGCCGCGGCGGCGGTCATGCTGGAGGGCAATGGCGCGTCGATCGCCGCCACCGGCGGCGGGACGATCACGTCGGCGGGGGACGCGATCGAGTTCACCAACGCGACGAACGCGGTCGCGACCTTCGACAATTTCACCATCAATAATCTCTCCGGCGACCTGATCTTCGCCGATCCCTCGACCGCGACGATCAACTTCAACAACACGACCGCCAACGCCGGGCTAAACAACCTCCTCGATGCGACCAACGGCAGCGTCGTCACGCTCAACGCCAACGCCTCGGCGCTGACTGGCGCGATCAAGACCGATCCGACGTCGACCACCAACGTCAATCTGACGAACGGCACGACCTGGACAATGACCGGGTCGTCGAACATCACCAATCTCGCTGTCACCAACAGCTTCGTCGTGTTCGCCCCGCCGGGCGCCGGCGGCGGCTTCAAGACCCTGACAGTCAACAACTACGTCGGCTCGGGCGCGTACATCACGATGAATGCGGCTCTCGGCGGCACGAGCTCGGCGTCCGACCAGATCATCGTCAACGGCGGCAAGGCGACCGGCTTCACCTTTCTGACGATCAATAATTTCGGCGGCCTCGGCGGAGCAACCTCCGGCGCCGGCATCCCGCTCATCATCGCAACCAACGGCGGCACGGCCGCGCCGGGCGCCTTTGCGCTCGCCAACACCCCGCTCGTTGGCGGCTTCCGCTACATGCTCCAGGAGTCCAACAACGACTGGTATCTCGTCTCGACCCCGGCCCCAACGCCCGGCCAGGTTCAGGGCTCCATCAACCAGATCGCAAAGGCGCAGCAGACCCAGATCATCACCAACCGCGTGCTCGACTCGATCCTGCTCGGCGCGACCCAGCAGATCAGCTCCTGCAGCTGCGCGGGCGGCTTCGCCTCGGTCGGCTCTTTCGCCGCCGGCGCGTCGGGCCGCTGGGGCCTGAGCGACGAACTCTCGCTGATCGGCGGTTTCTCCTACAACCAGTGGTACGCGCAGGGCATCTCGGTCGAGAATGCGCCGACCGTCGCCGGGGCGCTCATTTATGATTTCTGGAAATGGGGCGAGAGCCGGCCGTTCGTCGAGGCCGGCGGCGCGCTCACCCCCTACGAGGACGTCCACTACACGCGCTATTACCCCAATGGCTTGACGACCGGCGTCGGCAATGCCTCGGCGATCGACCGCGACCTCTCGCTGTTCGGGCGAGCGGGCTGGATCGACCGCCTTACTCCGACTGACGAGGCGGCGGTCTACGGCGATCTCAGCCGGAGCTGGATGCAGACGGGCGGCTACACGGAGATGACGACTGCCGCCAACCCGTTCCCAGCCACGGTGAACAATGGCCTCGACACGCTGAACGTCGCCCGGCTCGGCGGGCAATTGACGCATCTCTTCAACGGGAACATCGAGGTGAACGTCACCGCCGCGGTCGCCTACGGCTTCGGGGCCGGCGCCGGCGCGGCGGTCAGCGTCTACGACTTCGGCGCGATCGCGCCGAACGCGCTTCCCAACACGACCTGGATGGAGTACGGCGCGCGCCTCGGCTACCGCTTCAACGACCGGCTGGTGATCGACGCCTTCGTGGTCGGCACCGCGTTCGGCGGAGTCGGGACGACGGTGCACGGCGGTTTCGGCTTGCGCTATGCGTTCTGACAGAAGGCGCGGTCGTCGTCCGCGCCGCCGAGCGTGAGCCGAGCGCGGCTACAGGGGCCGCCTCGAGCCGAGCGGAACGCCTTCGCTCACGTCAGCTTTCGCCACGCCTGCGCTTCGGCCGCCTTGGCGAAGGCCTCGGGCGTCCAGCGTTCGGCGAGCGCCTGGCGCATCAGCGCCTGCTGACTCTGCGGCGCCAGACCGCCGATGGCGGGATCACGGTCGAGGTTGGTCGGGAAGGCGTAGCCTTCCGCTGACGCGGCGATCGCGCTGTTCGCCGCTTCCGACTCGATCGCGCCCTCGGCGATCATCCGCTTGAGGGTCGGATACAATCTTACGCTCATCTTCAGCCGGTCGACGCTCTCCATGGCGCGGCCATAGGCGCTCGACACTTGCAGGAGATTGGCGATGCGCTTGATGTCCTTCGAGCGATTGGAGCCGGCTGCGTGGAACAGAGCCGGATTGAAGAACACGGCGTCGCCCGTCTTGAGCGGCAGCTGGACCTTGTGGGCCTCGAAATAGGCGCGAAAATCGTCGCGCAACGCCGCGAGGTAGCCCGGCAGGTAGCTCTGCGAGAAGGGCAGGTAGAGCGTCGGGCCGGATTCGAGTGGCATGTCGCAATGGGCGACGGCGCCCTGCAGGGTGAGCATGGGCGACAGGCGATGGGCGTGCGCGGGAAAGCGCTCGATTTCGCGCGCCGTCTGGAAGCCCATATGATAGTCGCGGTGGGGAACCTGCGTCCCGCCGCCTGGATTGACGACGTTGAGCTGCGAGGTGATCTGGTAGGCGGTTCCGAGCCAGGCCTCGCTGGCGAGCGCGATGACGGGGTTGCCGTAGTAGGCGGCGAAGGTTTCCGGATCGGCGAGGCAGAGCTTCTCCAGCGCGTTCCAGACGCGGTCGTTCGCGCCGGGCTTGGCGAAATGGTCGCCGCGCGCCGAGTTGTTCCGGTGCTGCTCGTCGATCATCGCCCAGAAATGGACGTTGGCGGCCTCGATCGGCCGGAGGTCGACGAAGGCCTTGCGGATGACGATGATCCCGGGACCATCCATCATCGCCTCGACCCATTCGGCCATCATCTCCCTGCGACTCTCGGGCGAAAAGGCGGCGCCGCGCACCGCGTCGCCCTCGTAGATCAGGACGTTCCCGACCACGTCGCTGGCGAACGGATAATCCGTGGGATCGGCCGTCCGCTCGACCAGCGCGCGAAACGCGTCGAGGTCGCAGGCCTGCTCGGCGAGATAGACGCGATCGGCCCTCAGCCGCTTTACGTTGTCGTCCTTCATGCGCATCGCTCCACTCGATTTTGGACGACACTATACAACGGCGCTGCGCCCGCGGCGTGGCAAAGACCGGCGTCGAACCCTGGTTGCGCTGGCGCCTGTACAGAGAGGTGTTTTTGGAGTAGGGATCGGATCGTCGCAACCAGTCAGGTTGTGCCAGCTTCGAGAGAATGGTGGAATGAACTATATGAGCGACATCGTCGGCGAGCTGGACGATTGGCTGGGACGGCTGGGCACAGAGGCGCGCCCCGGCACTTCCGGCGAAACCCCGGTTTACGAGGTCGAGCTTATCCGCCGCGCGATCGCCGAAATCAACGGTTTGCGTGAAAAGCTCGACCTCAGGCGGGCGACCCGGTCGATCCTTGCCGAGGACCTGAACGCCAGCAACGACGAATAAGGCTCGAGCCGTCTCGCCGCCACGCTCGCTTCGATACCGGCTCCGCCGTTGGGGAGCCGGCGTCCGGACGGCCTTGAATTCGACGCTTTCCCTTTTCTTCCGAAGTTTTCCAATTCCGGGATTTTTCCTTCCAATCCCTTCCAATGCTTTCCCCACGGCTGCCAAACCCTTCCTTTTCCTTCCATTTCCTTCCGCGCAAATCGAGCGATTTCAATGACTTGCGTGAGGGTCAGGCGAGAAAACATCGCGGGCCTGCAACGTTGTTGAACAGCATGATCGGAACCGCCGCTCCGCCGCTGAACCTTGCGGCGTCCGATTGTGCGAATCTAACCCAGAATCTGGCTTTTCCGAAGCAAATGTCGATTCCTGCCGCGCGCCATGGTTAATCGCGGATTGCCCGGGGTCGCGCCCCGTGGGCCGACTCGACCGTAGCCCATGCGGAGTCGAAGCGCGATCCCTTCCCCTCACAGATGAATTTGGCCCACGGCGCCCGGGCTAAGTCTTACAGTTCAATTGCTTTAAGAATTACCGCTTTTTGGACTTGCGGCCTGCCCCTTTTCCCCAGCGGCTCTGTCGTGCTTACCTTGCGTCATGTCAACTTCGGCGCACACCGGCGTTGTGGCTGCAGCGGGCGTTTCGCGCGCCGCTGTTTTCGCGCCGGACTGGCGCGCCGCCTTCGCCGGCGCGCTCGCGCGCGAGGTCGAGGAGCGACGGTTCTTCCTCTGGCTGCCGGTTGCGGCCATGGGCGGGGTCGCGCTCAATCTGGCGGCCGACCGCGAGCCCCTGCTCTGGCTGCCCGCCGCGCTGACTGCGCTCTTTTCCGCGCTCGCCTTTGCCTCCCGCGCGCGGCCGGTCGCGCTCGGCGTCTTAATGGCCTTTGCGGCCCTCTCCGCCGGATTCCTGTCGATGTCGCTGCGCACTGCGCGCGTCGCCGCGCCGGTGCTCGACCGAGTCCGCATCGTGAGCCTCGAGGGCGATGTCGAGGAGATCGATCTGCGGCCAGTCGGCGCGCGCATCGTGATCGCGGTCGAGAGCGCCGACGGCATGCCGCGCGACAAGGTCCCGCGCCGCGTCCGCCTCACGACGCGCAAGACCCCGGACATCGTCGCCGGCGACTATGTGGGCCTGAAGGCGCGGCTCCTGCCGCCGTCGCGCGCGGCGCTGCCGGGCGGCTACGATTTCGCCCGCGACGCCTTCTTCGCCGGGGTCGGCGCGGTCGGCTCGACGCTCGGTCCGATCAAGCTCCTGCCGCCCCCGCACGATGCGAGTCCAAGACGGCGCTTCGGCGCGGCGATCGATCACGCCCGTAACCGCCTCGCGGTCAGGGTGGAGAAGATCATCGGCGGCGACGAAGGGGCGATCGCCGCCGCCATGGTGACGGGAAAGCGCGATTTTCTCTCGAACGACGCGAAGGATCTCATCCGCGAGGCCGGCATCTTCCACATCATCACCATCTCCGGCGTGCAGATGACGCTGGTCGCCGGCATCTTTTTCGTCGCGAGCCGCCGCCTGCTCGCGCTGTCGCCGACGCTGGCGCTCAACTATCCGATCAAGAAATGGGCGGCCGGCGTCGCGATGGCGGGGTCGCTCCTCTACGACCTCGCCACCGGCTCGCGCGTCGGTACCGAGCGGGCGCTGGTCATGACGCTGATCGTGCTCGGCGCGGTCATCATGGACCGGCGCGCCTTGACCATGCGCAACCTCGCCTTTGCGGTCTTCGCCGTCGTCGCAATCGAGCCGGAGGCGATCCTCGGGGTCAGCTTCCAATTGTCCTTCGCCGCCGTTGCGGCGCTGGTGGCCGTGATGGAGGCGCGCCTCGCGGCTCTCGATCCCGACCCCGATCCTTACCTGCCGCGCCGCGGCGTCGCGCCGCGCAGCCTCGTCGCGGATCTCCTGCACAAGCCGCTCGCGCTCATTTTCGCGACAGCCTGCGCGACGGCCGCGACCGCCTCGTTCATGGCCTATCACTTCCATGACTTGAGCCCCTACGTGCTGATCGGCAACCCGCTGACGCTCAGCGTCATCGAATTCTTCGCCGTGCCCGGCGCGCTCCTCGGCGCGGCGCTCTATCCGCTCGGGCTCGACGCTCCGGTCTGGCTCTATGTCGGAATGGGGATCAAATTCATTCTCATGTGCGCGCGGTTCATCGCCGAGGCGCCGGGCTCGACCGTGCACCTGAAGGCCTTCGCGCCCTACGCGCTGCCGTTCCTGGCGCTCGCTGTGATGAGCGCGACCCTCTGGCGGACATGGACGTTCCGGGCGAGCGCCATTCCGTTCGCGATGGTCGGCCTCATCGGCGCGACGCACGGGGCGCGCTACGACGTTATCGTCGCCCCCTCCGGCGACGAAGCCGCCGTGCGCGACGCCGACGGCCGCCTGCAGGTCGTGGGCAAGCGCTTCAACGCCTTCGCGGCCGAGCAATGGCTGACCGCCGACGGCGACGGCCGCGAGCCGGCAAACGCGCGCGACCCCGACGCCCATTGCGACCGGCTCGGCTGCGTCGCCGCCCTGCCGGAGGGCGAGTTCCTGAGCATCGTCCTCGATCCGCTGGCGTTCCAGGAAGACTGCGCGCGGGCGGAGGTGATCGTCAGCGCGCTCAGCGCCCCGCCCGGCTGCCAGGCGAAGTTCGTCCTCGATGGGAAGGCGCTCGCGCGGACCGGCGCGGTCGGCCTGACGTGGAACGACGACACGGGCTTTGCGATGACGGGCGACCGCTCGACCGAGCAGGATCGCCCCTGGTCGCCCGCCCCGCCCGAGACGCGGGAGGAGCGCGTTGTTCGGCGCGGCCATGCAACGTCGCACGGCGCCGATCCGGCGGACGTCGAGGAGGCGCCGGAGAAGGGGTGGTAGCGATGCGACCGACCTTCCCTTCTCCCGCTTGAAAAAAAGGAGCGTGTGGCGCCGGATGAGGGGCGCGTTAAGAGCACAATCAAACAGGTTGTGTCGGCCAAATATCCATGCCAAAGTCGGTTCCTTCGCGCCTGCGCTCGCTTGGTGCGTCCGCGGCATAAAATTCAGTGGGAGGGACTCCGTGCGCATCTTGGGACAGATCGCTTTCGCTTTCGGCGCTGTCGTGAGCGCCTCCGCGGCGCTTGCCGCCGACCAGCAGATCGAGCGCGGCAAGTATCTCGTCACCATCGGCGGCTGCAACGACTGTCATACCCCCGGCTATTTCCTCGGCAAGCCGGACTTTTCGCGGAGGCTCGGCGGCTCGGACGTCGGCTTTGGGCTGCCGGGACTCGGCGCCTTCGTCGGCCGCAACCTGACGCCCGACAAGGAGACCGGCCTCGGCAATTGGACCGACGACCAGATCATCTCGGCCATGACAGCGGGGGTGCGCCCGGACGGACGCAAACTCGCGCTGATCATGCCCTGGGAGGCGCTCTCGCATCTCGACCGGGAGGACGCGCTGGCGATCGTCGCCTATCTGCGGAGCCTGCCGCCGGTCAAGCACGCCGTCCCCGGCCCATTCGGCCCGAAGGAGGTTCCCTCGACCCTCGTGATGACCATCATCCCGGGCGAGGCCTATTCCAAGCTGCCGCCGCCGCAATGAAAACAAAAAGGGCTCCGCTCGCATCCGGAATGGGGTAGAAAGGTCGCGAGCGCGATTGGGCGCGCCGGCGTTTCGAATGGAGGCGGCATGCGGCGCAGAACCTTGATCGCCGGCGGCGCGCTGGCCGGAGCGGCGGCGCTCGCGGCGAGGCGCGCCGAAGCCGCCGACGCGATGATCGCCCGGCGTTTCGCCGAGACGCTCACCGCGCATGATCTCGACGCGTTCGCCGCCCTTTTCGCCGAGGACTACGTCAATCATCAATCGAGCGCCGCGGCCGCCCCGCCGGGCGGGATCAGCCCGAAGGCCGCGACCGTCGCCTTCTTCGCCGCCCGCCTCAAGGCCTTGCCGGACCTCAAGGTGACGATCCAGACGACGGTCGCCGATGCCGACAAGATCGCGGCGAGCTTCGTCTACGAGGGCGCCCACGAGGGCCGCTATTACGGCATCGACCCGACCCACAAGCGGCTCTGGTTCACCTCCTGCGACATCTTCCGCATCGCCGACGGAAAGATCGTCGAGCATTGGGGGATGGGCGACATCGCCGGCGTCGTGGCGCAGATGAGGGGGTGACGACGGCGCCGTTCGAGGCCCCGGTTCGGACCGACTTCCCTGCCGCAGGGAAGAGGGTCTGTCGCGACCCAAGCGCGGGTGGTCAGCCGGCGCGCAACGATATCAGTGCACGTAGAAATCCGGCTGTTCCGGACCTCTGCACCTTTCCACACTTCAACAGGCAGCGGAAGACTGGAACGGCACGCGATTTACGCAAACAAGTTGACAGCTACTCCAAATCGATCGGCTGATAGTGGCCAGCCTCGTCCAATTGCGTGCCCCAGACCCTATGGGAGCCCTGGTGCTGGTTGTCGCTGAAAGTCACCGGCGCGCCCAACCCCAAGTCGAAAGCCCGCATTTGCTCGAGATGGTCGACAAGCTTTTCCGTGTTCAAGTCGCGGCCGACCCGCTTGACGGCCTCGACGAGGATGCAACCGTCGATGTAACCCTCGAAGGATACATAATCGGGGGATTCACCGGGAAAAGACTTAGCGAGCGCTTCCTTGTATTTCAGGACGACAGAGGCGAAGCTGTTGATCACGGGCACCACCTGGGTGACGACCACGCCTGCGGCGTATCGCGGCCCGAGCAGCATCAGCTCGTCGGCCAGCGCCGTGCTGCCGACGAATGAAACGTTGGTGTAGATCAGCGAGGGATAGAGGTCGCGCGTCTTTTCGATGAACTTCGCCGCCGCCCGGTACGAGGCGACCATCACCACCGCTTTGATTTTCCCCTTGAAGGCGCGCAGCGCGCTCACAGCGTCTTGCACGTCCACGGTGTTGCGCTTGTAACCGAGACGGACAATGTCCGGGTAGTCGCCAGACAGCGAACGCACGGCCTTCTGGACTCCGGCATAGCCGGAGTCGCCATAAGCATCCTGCTGCGCAAAAACAACGATCTCGCTCGGCTGAATACGCCTCACATTCACGAGATAGCGCACAACCGCGTTTGTCTCTTCGGCATAGCTCGCCCGATAGTTGAAGACGTAGCGATCGGGCGGATCGCGACGAAGGAGGTTGGCGCCGCTGAACGCCCCGAAAAATAGCGCCCGATGGTCGAGTGCGAAGGGCAGCGCGACCGCCGCCGTCGGCGTCCCGACATTGCCGATGAAGCCGAAGACCTGGTCCTTATCGTAAAGGACGCGCATGGCGTCAGCTGTCCGCACAGGCTCGTAACCGTCGTCAGCCGCCACGAGTTTTAGCTGACGTCCGTTCACACCGCCGGCGGAATTGATCGGGGCGAAGGCGGTCTCGACGCCGATCTTCATCTGGCGGCCGAGCTCGCGCGACGCGCCACTGAAAGGGGCAGCCATCCCAAACAAAATCTCCGTGTCGTTGACCCCGTGCAGAAGGTTGCCGGGCGCGGTGTTCTGGGCGGTGGGCGGGGCTTCGACGTTTGCAGTCGCGACCGAAGAGACGTTATTCGTCGGACCCGGCGGGGTCGCCGGAGTCACGGACGAAGCGGCGACCGGGGCGGCGGAAGCGTCCGGGGACGGCTCCGCTTGGAGAGCCTGTAATTTCGCCGCGAGATCGGACCCATTGGCGGGTGATTGCGGCTCCGCAGGGACCCCCACCGACGTCAGATGGCGGTCCTCCACGCCGGGAAGCTGGGGGAGGACTCCGAACGCTGCGGCGATTGCGAAAACGAGGAAGGCCGCCAAAAGCCAATATTTGAGGCGTCCGAGCTTGGAAACGGCCTGCGAGCGACCCGCGACCTCCGAATCCCCGCCGAACGCCAAAGCCAGACCGGCGCGTTCGTCGCTTTCATTCTCGCCTTCGCGGCGTTGCGCCACAGGAGTCGCCTTCGGCGGGCCATTGCGTCCGCGGTCGTTCAGCATTGACCGCCGGAATCCAACATTCCGGAAGGGTTGTCCGACAAACCCACGCGCGCCCCCTCCATGTAAACATGAGTTCACAACCCCCCTTATAGGGGCGAATGATAATTTTACCGCTCTGTGGCGGCACGATGTCAAATATTGGGAATTTGTGCGAACTATCGGTTTTGGACCAAGTATAGACGTGCGACCATTGATTATGATCAGATTTTACGACAATCACTAGCTTTTAGACGAAGCTCCTGGGCCGGACTCTCGAAGTGATTCGAAAGAGCCTCGAACAGATATGCCTCGGCATTGGGTGTTTAAGAATATTGTTTGAGGCCTTTCACCGAGTATTCGTGAGTCTGCCGGGGCGTTTTTGCAAATGGAGCTGTCGGCCTCGACGATATTGTGCTTGGAATATACGCTGAAGCCTGGCGATATCACTGAACTAAATCCTATTTGAAGATCTTGCCCTGTCGGAAAGGCGGCGACGCAAGGTCCAGTGGGAGGTTGCGCCATGAGCGCCAGTACGGGATCGACACGATCTGAGCCAGCTTGGCTCGCTCAGATCCACCTGCGCACGGACCGTCTGTACCGAACCCAATCCTCACCAAATCGTTGCTCCAGCTGCTTCTCCTCGCTTCGAATGAAGAGGTCCACGAAAGGAAGGTGAAGCGCGGTGACGGCGAGGGCGGCCGGCGATCCGAGAATAAGACCGGCCCCGAAGAACATGAAGATATTTCCGCCGAGATAGAGGGGGTTTCGCGAATAATTGTAAGGGCCAGACGTCAGCAACGTCCCTTGGGGCACTGTCGAAATGACCTTCATCCCGTTCGTATAAAAATAGTACGTGGCCCAGAACCGAATGAGAAACCCTATGCACATCAACAGCGCTCCAACCGCCGCCGCTGGCGGGGAGCGAAACTCGCCGATCTTGAACAGCCGATCCAATCCTGCTCCGACAAGCGCAACCAGAAAGGCGACAGCTGTCACCGCCAGATTGTGCAGGATGCTTCTGACGACGATCATGGCTCCCAACTGGCAAGTCTGTCATGCCCGCGCAAGGGGCATCCAGAGTCGGAGGGCGCAGGCGGGGATTGGGAATTCTTTTCCGCGCCCAGACTCTGGACCGCTTTCGCGGGGATGACACTGTGGGTGAGGATCACGGCTGCACCTATGCCCGCCAGAGCTTGCCTAGGCCGGTCTCGCCCGACCTATCCGGCAGACGGGTTGCAGTCATCGGGAAGAGTTCCATGCTGGCCGGCAACCGGGAAAATACAGCAATTTTCCCCAAGCCGGCGACGGCGCGGCCGGCCAGCATTCGCCTCGGACGGGGCTCCAGACAAACGGAGGGCGCGCATGTTCGACCACATCTCCATCGGCGTCCGCGACATCGCGCGGGCGAAGGCGTTCTACGACCGGGCGCTCGAGCCCTTAGGCTTCAGGCGGCTCAGCACCGCGGAGGACTCGCTCGGCTACGGCAGGGAGAGCGTGGGCTTATGGATCAGCGCCACGCCCTCGCCGGTTCCCGAGGATCCGAGGTCCGGTCTCCACATCTGCTTCGCCGCGCCCGATCGCCAGAGCGTCGCGGCCTTCCATGCCGCGGCGCTCACCGCCGGCGGACGCGACAACGGCGGCCCTGGGATTCGCGCCGACTATAGCGCGGATTATTTCGCCGCCTTTGTCGTCGATCCCGACGGCTACCGGCTCGAAGCCCTCCACCTCGGGGCATGATGATGGCGACCATCCGCTCGCGGCTCGAGACGGCCGCTTCGCCCGACGACGCCTGGGCCGTCATCCGCGACGTCGGCGCGCTGCACACCCGGCTTGCGCCTGGCTTTGTCGCCGACATAGGGCGTCCGTAAGGACGCCCGTCTTTCGACGGGCTACGGAGCGCGGCTGCAGTCAGCCAGCACCGCCCGGACCTGCATTATCGAGCGCCGCGTCCCTTCCACGCTTCGCTGAGAAGAGGCAGACTTGCCGGCCTCGGCAGCTCGATAAAGAAAATGAAGGAGGAGAGAGAATGGCCCCTGCCCTCGAAGGCGGCTGCGCCTGCGGGCGAATGCGCTATCGGCTCGCGTCGCAGCCGATGTTCGTCCACTGCTGCCACTGCCGGGACTGCCAGCGGCAGACCGGCAGCGCCTTCGTGATCAACGCCCTGATCGAGACCGACCGGGTCGAAAGGCTCATGCGAGAGACGGAGGCCGTTCCGGTCCCGACCGACAGCGGCCGCCCGCACGTCATCCACCGCTGCCTCGTTTGCAAGGTCGCGCTTTGGAGCCATTACGGCGGAATTGAGCAACTGAGCTTCGTTCGGGTCGGCGCGCTCGACCATCCCGCGGCGCTGCCGCCCGACGTCCACATCTATACGCGCTCCAAACTGCCCTGGATCGCGCTTCCCCAAGACGTTCCCGCCTTCGAGGCCTATTACGACTCCAAGACCCTGTGGCCGGCGGACAGTCTCGCGCGGCGCAAGGCGATTTTTGGATAGGCGATGGGCGGGCCGCCCCCTCTCCTTCGCGCCGCCGCGGCCTCGGCCTTGCTGCTCGCCGCGGCCTCGGCCGTCGCTGAGGAAGCGGCGCCGGCCAACACCCTGATCGAGCTCCGCCGGCAAGTCGGCGCCTGCCTGTCGCGAACGCCGCTTGTCGCGAGCGGCTCGCGGGTCACGATCACTTTCATGGTGAAGCGCGACGGCTCGATCTTCGGCAGGCCACGGATCACCTATTCGCGTCTTGAAGGCGACGTCGAGGCGCGCGGGCGCTTTCTTGCCGAGGCCGAACGCGCGGTCGATTCCTGCCTGCCGCTGAAAGTGACGCCGGCCCTCGGCGCGGCGATCGCGGGGCGGATGTTTTCGATCACGCTCGGACGGGGGAAGGAGGAGAGGGGGATTTAGAAAAACTGCAAGATCGAGCGGTGAACGCGGAGTGACAGTTCCCGAGGAGAACAAACTGGACCACTCCAGGGGCCGATCAGCCTGACATTGACGGCGGCCTGAGCAGGGCCCAGATGTGCGACTGAAACTTTATCCTATAGAGCGAGTGCAATGTCATGTTTGGAATCTTTGGCGGAGGCCGGAGCTGGTTGCCGGGTCTGGCGGCCGCTGCGCTCCTCGGCGCGACGTCTCAATCGACGGGCGTGGCCCAAAACGTCGGAGCCCCAGGCGCAGTGAGCGAGAAAGCGCAGAGCGGAAGCATCGGGCCCGGAAAAGCAGTGAAAGCGCCGTCCGGGAGCCACGCGTTGACGAGCGCCGAGCGCGCGGCTCGCGAACGGGCGCATCGCGTGCCGCCGCCGTGGCGCCCAGCGCCGCCGCTCGGGCCGCACACGACGGCGTCACAAGTGGAAGGCGGCGGCGGCCCGGCGACCACTCCCTCAGCTCAATCGAGGCCCTGAGTTCGCCGTTCGGCGCTGGATGACGAGTCGTGAATGGGGCCGGACCCATGAGGTCCGACCCCGGATGGCGTTCAAGTCAACGGCTGGATTCGATCACTTGGCTTTCCAGCGACTGTAGTCGTTCGCGTCGGCTCCCCGTCCCCAGACGATGTAGTGCGGATGAACCACGCCCGTCGCGGCGACATTCCAGAGGACAGTCTCGAAGGGTCCGCCTCCAGGGAGCCACGGGTTGGTCCAGGTGTAGTCGCCCCAACTGCTATTCGAGCTCGCGCCGGCCAGCACGAAGTCGAAGCCCCATGGCTGGGTCGGACTGACGTTGTCCTGCAGCAGAATCAATCCGCCGGGGTTCGTTCCCTCAACCATCGCACAGCCGACGTAGCCTTTTGCGTTCGTCGCGCATGACGGGTAGCCGAAGCTGTAAGACGTGTTGTACGTCTCGTCGTTGCCGATGTAGGCGAGCGAATTCAGCTTGAAGTAGTTGTACACGACGTAGTTGTTGCCGTTGCTGAACGAGCTCGGACCGGCCGTTCCCGCCACCTCGAGAATCTGGTCGCCGGCGAAGGCAGAATTGGCCTGAGCCCGATACTCGGCCGGCGTGATCACCACCGATTCGGACCTCGGGTCGAGCCGGCCGCACCAGTTGCATGCGCCCATCGTGAAGTTGAAGGCGTTGATCGCTACCGTGTTGAAGAAGTAGGTCCCGCTGTTGTCGGCCCAATGGAAGATGCGCAGGTTCGAGCCGTCGACCGTGCCGTCGAGGAACCAGTTCGACACCCAGTAGAACTGGTCATGGGCGCCCTGCTGCGTCAGCGCGAACGTGAACTCGGTGGTACGAGTCAGGTAGTTGAAGTTGACGGTCGTGCAGGAAGCCAGGGAGTCGAGCGGCATCCGCGCGAGCCCCGAAGCCCTGAAGCCCGCATTCGGCGGGTAGTCGTTCCATGTCAGATACAGGTTGTTGTTCGAGATCACGATCTTCGGGAAGTCCAGGGTGTCCGTCGCCCCTTCGCCGAAGTTTGCCCCGGTGAACTTGTAGGTGCACCAGGAAGTCGGCGCCGTGCCGCGCGCAGTCGATATCGTGAGACCATTGGTCGAGGCCCCCTCCCCTGCGTAGTCCAGCAGGAGCATGACGAACACGTCGCGGTCCGGGTTGTAGAGGATGATCTGGTCACAGCAGTACCCAGACGAGAGCGTGTAGGGATCCTGGTTCTGCCAGGTGATGGTTCCAGCGCCGCCGTTCAGGGCGTAGGCGATGTTCCAGTTGCTGATCGCTATAATGTTTTTACCGCTGTTCGCCGTCGACGGCTCGTTGACGGTCGACTGCGCGCAGCCTGAACACGTCGAATTGATCAGGCTATTCTTGAAAACGGTGAAGTCGGTGGCTGCCTGCTTGACCGTGGGATCGGTCTGCGGGCCGCCGGGGGCCGCCACCTGCAACGCCGTCGTGTGGGGCCCGAGCGGAGGCGCCGCGTGCTGCGACTTGAGGGCCAGCAGCTGTTCGTGAGCCGCGATCTGAGCGGGGGTCGGAACGTACGAGGCGCTGCTCAAGGGGGCCTCAATGATCTTTCCGGGCCCGATGCTTCCGCTCTTGGCCTGATCACTCAGGGTTCCCCTTGGCTGTCCAGCTGTTTGCGCCTGCGCAGCGGCGCCGAACAGCAAGAGCCCCAAAGTTCCGACGGCCAGCGCGCACGCTCGCCATCCCGCGCCTGGGCGCGGAACATGTTCCAAATATGTCATGATTTTCTTCCCCGGTTAATGCGGTTCGCAACCAGTCGGAGCGTCGCTTCCGCCTTCAATGCTTTGTGCAGCGCACAAACACCTGCTGCAGCGCTCCATCAGCTGCAATTGGCCAACAATGCGGAAACTAAAAAAATTGTTAACAGACATCGGTGGTTGGGTCAAGGGAATTCTGGCCTCCTATACCGTCCATGACGCACTCTTGTCCTGTTTCGGCCCGAATCTATACAACTGCAACGTGAAGGCGCCATCAAAGCGGCGCAAAGGTTGTGCTTCGCCTATCGAACTCTTTCCGCCGAGCCTGCGGATCGACGAAATTAGACCTAAAACGCGACATTGAGACGAAAATCAATGCGTAGTTCTACCCATGCGAACATCTTGCGGCGGGAGAAATTCCGCTCAGGCGCACAATCGAGGCATCGCCCGTTCGGTGGCGGACGGCGACGAGGCCAAGGATATCTGTTGGAATGCTCCGATGGCGTCTGCGGTCGACGAGCGTTGACAGCGAGTTCACGCGGGTGCGCTAGGAGACGCCTTGTCAGATGGCGGGGCTTAATCGTCTGGCGGGTCGGGCGGATGCGCCCAACGCTTACGCGCCCGCTCATCCGCCGGATTGGAGAGGGCTTGGACAGGGGGCGGGGCGGGCGCCGCTGCCGTCGGCGGCCCTTGCGGCGACGGGATCGGCGCAGCCGCCTCCGGCCCCTGCGGCGACGCCAGGAAAACCGTCATCGACTGATCGGGCTCGATCCGGACGACGTAATTCCTGTCCCGGAAAACCCGAGGCAGGACCGAGGACAGCGATCCCGTGAACGTGCCGTCGACGGTCCAGTCGGGGCGGACGCGATATCGATAGGCAACGCCGAATTGTTTCTTCAGGGCCTCCAGGACCGCGATTATCGGGGCGCCGCTCGCCTCGATGCGCAAATGGTCGAGGGTTCCGGTGACGACGACGTCGTCCGCCCGGGCCGCCGCGACGACGGCCGAAAGCGCGAGCCCGAGGGCGAAGCTCCTGAACTCAATCCGCATCGCGAAGTCGCTGGTTTTGGACGGTTTGGCGAATGCCGGACTATATCGACTCCGTCCGGGCGCGGCCAGTCTTTCGGTTTCTTTCGACCGGTCTTGCTGATCCGGCTCAAGTGCGCGCCGGCGTAGCTTCGGCGCCTTGCGGGACCCTGACTTCCGACCCGGCTCTTGCTTCGGCCGAACCCGAGGCGCCGCCGCCCAAGGGCGTCTTTCCCTTTGATTGTTGATTTGCGACCAGAACCGGCGGCGATCGCCGCTTCAGAGCCAGAGAGCGATCGAACAGCCGCACGCGCCAGTTTTTCCTGTCGGCGCTTTTCAACGCGATGCTCAGAGCCCGAGGCAGAGCCGGACTGTGATGCGGATCACAGCCGACGAAGCGTAACTCGAATAGAGCGGTGGTCGTAGATCCTCGCGCTCAAGCAGCGCGGGACAGCGCAGTTGAAGCGTCCGACGGGTCCGGGGGAGCTTTGAGCCTGGATGAGGCGGACGGGCTGGGGTCAATGACCCGGGCTGGCGCTCGTTTTTGCTGACAATTTGACGGCTCATGATGTCGGCTTGCGGCGCATGCGCGCACGCGGGCGGCCAACCCCCGAGGGACTCGCCATGACCACTTATACCAGCACGATCGTCTCTGGATACGGTTTTTACGTGTCGGGCGCGAATTCCGCCTACTACACGACGGCTTACGCTGGCGGCTACCAGGTCGTTGAATCGGGTGGTTTCGCTTATGACACCACCCTCCATTCGGGGGGCTCCGAATATGTCGTGGGCGGCGGCGAGGACGAATTGACGCAAGTCTATTCCGGAGGCTTTGAGGACGTTGGCGGCGGTATCGCCTATGACACCGACATTTACTCCGGCGGCTCGGCATATGTCGGAGCGGGCACCGAGTACTATGCGTATATCGGCAGCGGCGGAGTGCTGACTGTCGCCTACAGCGGCCTCGAATATGACGGCTACATCGCGACCGGCGGCAACGAATATGTCTCGTCCGGCGGCGTCGCCGAGTACACCGACGACGAGTGGAACCAGTTCGTCGATAGCGGCGGCCGCACCTATCACGTCTCCGCGGCAGCCGGCAACGGCGACCAGTACGTGGAGTACGGCGGCAGCGCCTACTCCACCTACCTGTTCACCAGTGGCCAGCAATGGGTGTACAGCGGCGGGTTTGCGTCCGGCACGGACATCACCTCCGGCGCCAACCAGACCGTCTACCATGGCGGCGTCGATTCAGGCGCGTATATCGGCTCCGGCGCCTACCAGATCCTTGACGGCGACGCCTATTACGACACCATCGCCCACGGCGGCTGGCAGGATGTCGAGTACGGCGGGTACGCCTACGGCACAAACGACTACGGGGCGCAATACGTCCTCTCCGGCGGGGAAGCCTCTGTGACCTATGTTGAAAGCGGCGGCGCCCAGTATGTCTACAGCGGCGCCCTCGGCTACGAGCCCATTGTCTACTCGGCCGGCTACACCGAGGTCTTCTCCGGCGGAAACATCGACTACGCTTACGTGTACGCCGGAGGGCGACTGTACAACTATGGATCCTCCTATGGGGACGACATCTATGGCGGAGCGTATACTTATGCCGGCGGCGTCGATTCGTCGACCTATATCGGCAGCGGCGGCTACCAGTATCTCTATGGTTTCTCCAACTCGGGCACGATCGGGTACGGCGGAGCTCAGTACATTGAGTCCGGCGGCCTGGCCGAGTCCGAAACAATAGATTCTGCCGGCTATCAGTACGTCTATTCTGGCGGCGAGGCCGACGTCACCCACGATTACGGTGGTCAATACGTCTATAGCGGCGGCTACGCGTACTATACATACATCGAATCGGGCGGCTACCAGGTCAACTACGGATACAACTACGAGCCGTTCGTCTACTCAGGCGGACGCCTGTATGTCGAGGCGGGCGACGGCTACAACGACTACGCCCAGGTCTCGGGTGGAACGGTGTATAACTACGGCTCCGCCTATGGCACGGACGTCTATTCGGGCGGCAGTGACGACGTCGAATCAGGCGGCGTCGACAGCGCGTCGTATGTTTACTCGAACGGCGCGCAGTACGTCCACGGCTTCGCCGAATCCTCGTATCTCTATCACGGCGGAATCGAAACCGTCCTCTCCGGCGGAGGCGAGTATTATACGAATGACTACGGCACGGAGACGATCTCGGCGGGCGGCTACGGCGACTACGACACGATCGAATCCGGCGGGGTGAAGAACGTCTACGGCTCCGCCTACGACGACACTATCTTGTCCGGTGGCGTCGAGAACGTCTACTCCTACTATACCGAGTCCACCCAGATCAGCGCTGGCGGCGTCGAAAATATCAAGCTCCACGGCTCTGGCTATTACGAGGACGTCTACAGCGGCGGCAAGATCAACGTCTCTTCCGGCGGCCTCGACTATAATCCGCGCGTCTACAGCGGCGGACTCGAGACCGTGTTGCATGGAGGCGAGTCTGAGTACGCGTACATCTACTTGGGCGGCAAGTTGAACGACAACGGCTTGGCTTACGAGTCCTACGTATACGCAGGCGGCACGCAGACCGTCCTCAGCGGCGGCGTTGACGATTACGCGCAGATCTACGGCAAGGAGACCATCTCCCACGGAGGCCTGGGCTACGGCGACACGATCTATAGCGGTGGCAAGGAATACGTCTACGGGGTCACCAGCGGAGCGATCATCAGCAGCGGCGGGGCGATGTTCGTCTCCTCGGGCGGCACGGTCTCCGCCGCTACCCTCAGGGGCGGCACGCTGACGGTCTCGTCGGGCGGCTCGATGTCGGGCGGCCTGACCATCTCCAGCGGAACGGCCAACATATCCGGCACGGTGGCGAGCGGACAGGAGATCCTGTTCGCCGGCTCGGGCGGCGATCTGGCGCTCTATCCCGGCAACCTGGCGACGTTCCACGCGACGATCGGCGGCTTCTCGACCGGCGACAAGTTCGACCTCGGCGGCTTCTCCTACATTTCCAGCGAGAAGGAGACCTTTGCGGAGAACGCCGCCCACACCTCGGGATTGCTCACGGTCACCGACGGCGCGGACGTGGCGAAACTGACTTTGCTCGGGAACTACGTGACCAGCGACTTCGCTCTCGCCAACGACGCCCACGGCGGCACGTTCGTCAAGTACGTCTGACAAATCGGCGAGCGCCCGACGTCCAATGGCTGCGCCCGCCGCTTCGGCGACGGGCGCATGCGTTGGACGGTCTTGCCTCCCCTATCCGACGCGGGTTAGAGATTTAGGAGAATTTCGACGTGTATCACCGACTTCCGCCTACGACACGACCGGGTACGCCAGCGGAGCCCGCATCACCTACGATGGCGCCGCCGCTTGCTGGACGATCCTCTCCGACGACACTGATGGGGGCGCCTTTGTCGAGTCCGCCTGACAAGCTCCGGCCGAGCCGGAGGCCTGAGCCGCCAAAGACGTCTTTCTCGTTGATTGCGCCGGCTCCCTCCTTGATTGCTCCCGCTTCGGCGACGGTCGCCGCTGCGGCCCCCGGCCCTTCCGCTGAGCCCGCCGCTCCGGCCCCTGCCCTATCCGCGGCGGCCGCTTCGGCCTCCGCCGATCCGGCCCCGGGCGCGGCCGAGCCGGCGGCGCCCGCCGCCTCGGCGTCAGCATCGGCGCCCGCCTCGACCTCGGCGGAGCCGCCGCCGAAGCCGCATTTCCCGCTCCCTGCCGAGCTTCCGACTCAAACCGGACCGAACGGGCTGCGCTTCGATTTCAATTTCGGCGCGCGGGTCGTCGTGCCGGACGGGAACGGGCCGTGGCGCATCCGGCTGTCGGACCTCGACACCGGCAATGTCCTCTACGAAACGACCGTCCAGAAGGGCTGGGTCAGCAGCGCCAAGCGCTACTACATCCGGGTGCGCATCGAGGTGTTCACCGGCGACCGTCTCGTTTTCACGCACGACTACGACTGCCGCGACAAGGAGGTGCTGGTCCAGCTGCCGGTCGGCACGCTCGGCGACAGCATGGGCTGGTTCCCCTATGCGGCGAAGTTCCAGCGCGCGCGCGGGTGCCGCCTCAGCGTGGCCATGGCGGAGGCGCTGATCCCGCTGTTTCGCGACGCCTATCCGGAGATCACCTTTCTCACCCACGAGCAGGTCGACGCGCAGCGCTACTATGCGACCTACAATATCGGCTTGTTCTTCGATGATGAGGAGCGGCTTCATCAGCCCTGCGACTTCCGGCTGGTCGGCCTGCACCGCACCGCCGGGTACATCCTCGGCGTCGATCCGACGGAGGAGCCGCCGCGCATCGTGCCGACGAGCCCCGACCGCCCGATCCCCGAGCGCTACGTCTGCATCGCGGTGCAGAGCACCACTCAGGCGAAATACTGGAACAATCCGTTCGGCTGGCGGGAGATCGTCCGCTTCCTCAACGACGCCGGCTATCGAGTGGTCTGTATCGACCGCAGCCCGGCGAACGGCCAGGGGCTGATCTGGAACCACATCCCCCACGGCGTGCAGGACGAGACCGGCAACCGCCCACTTGGAGAAAGGGTGCGCTGGCTCATGCACGCCGATTTCTTCATCGGCCTGTCGAGCGGCCTCGCCTGGCTGGCTTGGGCGGCCGGCGTCCCGGTGGTGATGATCAGCGGCTTCACCCACCCGACCAACGAGTTCTCGACCCCCTACCGCGTCATCAACTATCATACCTGCAACAGCTGCTGGAACGACGTCAGGGTGCGGTTCGACCACAAGGACTACCTCTGGTGCCCACGCCACAAGGACACTCTGCGGCAGTTCGAGTGCACCCGGCTGATCACCCCGCAGCTGGTCAAGGATGTGGTCCGCCGCATCCCGGGATTCCGGGAAGGCCCTGCGGCTGCCGAACGCCAGGCGTGAAAGCCCCCCGCAGCCGGAAGGTCGGATGCGGATCAGGGCGTCGTTTTCACGGGCGCGTCGGCTCAGGCTTGGCGCGGCGGATGCCGCCAGGACTTCAGCGAGAAGAGCGTCAGCGACGCCGCGATCAAGGCCAGCCCAAGGAAAAACATGGGATCGACGGCGAAATGCAAGTCGGCGATCCAAAACGACATGGCGAGCGATATCAGGGCGGTGAGCGCCGGGACCAGATTCCAGAACATCGTGACGAAGCCGTTGTCGCCGCCCGTCACCGTGAGCGAGATCTGATAAAGGATGCGGCCGACCGAGGAGGCGATGATCGTGCCAACGATCATGAGGGCGACGGCGACGAACTGGGCGTCGAACTCGAGCTCGGAGCGGCGGTAGAGGATGAAGACCGTCGCCGGGATCAGGACGGCGTTGGCGACGAAGAAGTTCGCTGCGACGGCGGCGGATTCCTCGTATTTCGCGAACCATCTGCCGATCAGGGTCCCGCCCAGCGCGGAGCATATCGGCACGGGAATGACGTAGATCCAGCTGCCATGCAGGAAATTCTCGGCAAGTTGGCTCATCGTCGGCTCGCCGGCCTCGCCGAGCTGGCTCCAGCCGACCGCCAAGGCGCCGATGAAGGCGCCGAGGAAACAGCCGAAAAACACTCTGGGCGAAACCGGGATCGGGACCCTCGATATGAAGAGCGCCACCATGGCGGCCCAGAAGGGCGAGAGGTTGAGGATCGCCGAAACGATGATGGGATGGGCGTCGCTAAGGCCGAAGTTGTAGAGCAGCAAGCCGCTCATGCCGATCGCCAGGATGACCGCCAGCTTTCCATAACTCGATGGATCCCCCAGCAAGGCGATGAAGTCGCGACGGCTGGCGGGGTGCGCCGTCACCAGCGGGATCGAGATCAGGAGCGCGATCTGGGTCAGGCAGACGAACTGAATCGTGGTCAGGCGTCTGGCGGCGAGAAAGGAAAACGGCTCCTGGACCGCCAGCAGGAAGGCGGTGAAGAGCGACAGGAAGCTTCCCAGCCGGTAATTCGGGGACGCGGCTTGCGGCATGCGAGGGACTCCGGCCTCGCCGCAAATTCTAGCAGAAAAGAGCGCCGCCGGTTGCAGCGTCCGCGCGGACGTCCGCCGAAACGACCTGGATTCGAAGCGTCGATCCGCGCAAATTGAGCTGTTTCACGATGTAGTCACCTGCCGGGCGACGGGACAGCCGCGCCGGAGCGGCCAGTCTTCTGCAGTGCCGTGTATCTTTATTTTAGTACTAACAATCATAATGTCAGCGCGCTTCCGCGCCGGTACGTATTTTCCCCTATTGTCGACTGTTTCCGCCCCTGCGATACCAGAGGAGCCGGGCGGTCGTCCATCCCTCTTTCGCTTCCCGGTGAGCGAAAGCTTACAGCGCCCCTGCCAACGATCGATCACAAGCCAAGCCGAGAGGGTCACGTGAATACCTGGTTCGTATCGACGGTGCACAGGTTGCCGGGAAAGACTCTCAGCTTCATCTGGGGTATGCGGGAGTTCGAAAGCGAGAGCGCGGCAAGGCACTATGCGAAGGTCGCGCTAAACAACGGACTGCAAGTGGAGGCGGGAACACTGCCGGAGATACAGCCGCAAGTTCGCGTTGCGCGGGAGGACGCCATGGCCTGGGCGGCGGTGAATGAGGGACAGGCCCATCTGCTTGCCGATGATCCTGTGTGAAGCGGCAAGCCGCGGCCGGGCGTGACGGGGCGGGTCGCCTCCCCTATCCTATGCGATCGGGACAACCGGACAGGACAGCCCATGTTGGCGCGGGCACTCGCTCTGGCGATCGCCGTGGTCGCCGGCCTGATCGGCTCGCAAGGGCCTGAATTCGCCCAACAATATCGGCAGCGCGCGGGCGGCGCGCTCGACGAGCTGAAGCGCATCGTGGCCCGGTTCGACACGGAGACCGCGCACGAAGGTCTGACGCCGGCCGACGGCGTAAGACGGCTCGAAGCCGAAAGCGATCCCCTCGCTCGCCGGCGCGGCGAGGACATGGAGCGAACGATCGCGCGGACCGATCGGCTCGAGACACAGCTCGCGGCGATGGCCACCGCGGGCCCGCTGAAGCGCCTCTATGTGATGGTCGAGAACTTCGACCCCGGGATCGCGCGGCGCACGCTCGAGGCTTACGAGCCCGCCACGCCCCTGACGTTCGAGTCCCTCGTCGCCGCCGGCGTCGCCGCGCTCCTGGGCTGGACAGGGACCCATCTCGTCGCCTGGCCGTTCCGCCGCCGCTCGCGCCTCCGAACGCAGGGCGCGCGCGAGGGATAAGCACGCGGAGGCGTCATCAGCCCTCCATCAGCGCCGCGACATGCACGCTGACCGAGCGGGCGAGGCTTGGGAGATCATATCCGCCTTCGAGCACAGACGCGACTCGTCCATTGCACGCTTTTTGGCCGCCTCCATGCGCGCGCTAGCTCTGCAAGGCCGGCTGATTGGCCGCTTCCGCGGCGCGTACGGCGATTTCGTTGCGGACGCCGATCACGCCGGGAACCCTGAGCACGCTCGCCTCCGCGCAGGACCTCTGGTAGGCCCGCTCCACCACTCCG
>DASRSL010000113.1:0-7373 GCA_035656495.1 Roseiarcus sp. | reverse complement strand
GACGCTTTCGACGTCCTCGGGGAAGCCGCTCGACGTCTCGGCGTCGATGTCCAAGGTCAACGTGATCTTCGTTCCCCTCACGCGATCGAGCTCAGCGAGGATCGATTGCGCGATATTGCTGACCTGCGGCGTCGGCCGGTTCGGGTCGAGCGCGACCTTGGCGTAAAACCGGCGAGGACGGCGGGGCGGGGCAAGCTCGACTGGCGAAGGCGGCCGGCCAACTGACTTGTCTCGTTGCGCATCCCTGGCGAGCTGCGCCAGGGCGACGTCCGCCCGAACCAGCAGCATGTCCGAGTGCAGATCAACGCCGAGCGAGCACGGGAGCTTCAACCCGACATATTCGTTCTTCGTTTCGTCGAATCGGTCGGCGACCCCGTATTTGGCGTCCAATCGTTTGACCGCCTCGCTAATCGCGCGCGCCAGCACTTGCGGCTCGCGCAACTTCGAGAGGTAGGGAAACTGCGCGAACCACTCACGCAATTGTCGCACCGCGACATGCGGCTGATCCGGCGGCCAGACTTGGCGAGGTCGTTGTCGAGCACGCCGAGCGTTGAGACGATGAGGCCGTCGGCTTCGCATTTCTTCCAGGCGGCTTGCGGCAAGGAGTCGGGCGCGCCGCCGCGATTGGCCAGCGCAACCGCCTCGAGCTCGAAACCGCGCGCGGCGTTCGGGCTCTCGGGCAAGGCCTCCTGCGGAAGCAGCAAGTATCGCCATCCGCGGCGCATGGCGTTGACAGCCGCGCCCGCCTGCTCGCCCGCCTTCTTCAGCGCGTCGTTCTTCTGCGCCTGCGGCAACTGCAACGGCCCGTCGGCGTCGCGCACGATCGAGGCCCAGGCGACCTTCTTGCGCACGACGTTCTGGATATCGTCGAGCGCGGTCTGGTCGGCGGCGAGAAAGGCGAGGCGGTTGCGATTGCGCCTTTGCCCGGCACCTTTGTGCTCGACAATGTCGGCGGCGAGCTTCATCGCCGGCGTGTCGGCCTCGCGGCCCCGATGCCATGCCGCCGGCGGCAGGATCGCCAGCGCGGCCTTATAGGCGTCGTCGATGGCGAGCGGCTCGTCCGGCGCGGCGTGGACGCGCAGGAACCCGCCGACGCCCTTCTGCTTTTCCTCGCCCCGCAGCAACGTGATGATTTCGGTTTGCACCTCGTCCGACGAAAGGCCCCGCGCGCGGTCCTCGGCCTCCTGGTTCAGCGAGGCGATCGGCGAGAACCAGTAGTTCTCGCCAGAATTGTGTAGATAGGCAGCCGTCTCGCCGAGCCGGCGCAGGCGATCGATCCGAAGTCGGGCGCCGGTTTCAAGGCGCCTCCAGCCGCTCGCGCCGGCGGCGCAGCGAATGGTAGATGGCGGCGGGAGAAGGCGCGAGCCGGCGTTGCAGGATTTGCAGGGCGAAGCCGCCGTTGTTGCGGCGCTTATCATCGGCCAACGCGTTGAGGTTGCGCATCTCGTTGCGCACGTATTGCGTGACCGCCGCGCAAAGCTCAGCCTCCAAGGCCGAAAGCTGATACTGGACCGTTGCGGCCCGCCGCTCCGGGAAGAGCGGCGATCCGTCGAACTTCAAGAGCTCCTCTTTGGTGAGGCGGCGGATGAGGTCGGAGACGTCGACTTTGCGCGGACTTTGCGCGCGCCCTCGCGCGGGCGGCCCTCGAAGCGATCGGCGTCGAGGAGGCCCATGAAGAGCTCGAAGTTGGCGTCGTCGCCGCTGTGCGGGGTCGCCGTCATCAGCATGAAATGGCGCGCGTGCGCCCCGACCAATTGCCCGAGCCGCTAGCGCTTGGTGTACTTCACCTCGGCGCCGAAGAGGTTCGCCGACATGCGATGCGCCTCGTCGCAGATGACGAGGTCCCAATCCGGGGCCATTTGCAGCTTGGCTTGCAGGGTTTCCGAGCGCGCGGCCATGTCGAGCCGCATGATGAGCCGGCTGCGCTCGACGAAGGGATTGCCGGTGACCGAAGTCTCGACCTGCTCGCGGGAGGTCGAAATCGAGATCGAACTTGTCCTTGAGCTCGTCCTGCCATTGCTCGACCAGACCGCCCGGCGCGACGACGAGGCAACGCTCGAGGTCGCCGCGGATGATCAATTCCTTGATGAACAGCCCCGCCATGATCGTCTTGCCGGCACCTGGATCGTCGGCGAGCAGGAAGCGCAACGGCTGGCGCGGCAGCATTTCACCGTAGACGGCAGTGATTTGGTGGGGCAGGGGGTCGATTTTCGAGGAATGGACGGCGAGGTAGGGGTCGAAGAGGTGCGCAAGCCTGATCCGCTGCGCCTCCGAGCCGATCTTGAACGCCTCGCCGTCGCCGTCGAAGCCGAAGGCGCGGCTCGCCCGCACGAGCTCGAGACGCGGCTCGTTGTCGCGGAAAAGGATGATTTCAGCCGGGCCGTCCGAGCCGCGGTAGACGACGTTCAGCGCGTCCGAGCCGATCCACTCGACGCGCACCACCTGCGCGACCGCCGGACCAGCGAAGCCGCGAACCTTCGCGCCCGCCGTGACGCCCTCCAGCCGCAACATGAGTTTTTGCCTCTCTTCGGCTCATGACTGAGCAGGGGGTGCGCGTCAAGGCCGCGTGCGGCCGGCGGGTTGATCGACGCGCGGTTAAAGGAGGGGCTTGCGTCCGCAGAGATCGGGTCTTCGTGCGCTCGGAGGCGGAGCTGGATCGCGCATGCGTCACTGTGAAATTCGGAGCTGACGGCGCCGAACCTGCTCCCCTCGCGCCCGAGCGGAACAGGATCGCTGACGGAGGGGTTAACGAACGCCTCATACAGATGGAGTCCAAAATGAAGTCCATGATTTTCGCCGCATCGCTCGCGCTGGCCCTTGCGCCGCTCGTCGCTTCCTCCCCGGTTGAAGCCAAAGGCTGTCTCAAGGGGGCGGCGGTCGGCGGCGTGGCCGGCCATATGGCCGGACACCACGGAGTCCTCGGCGCGATCGGCGGCTGCGCCATCGGCCACCACATGGCCAACAAAAACCAGTCAAATCAAGCAAACCAAAAGAACAACCAGAACTCGGCGGTGTCCTCTCAGTCGCAGCAGCCCAAGAACAATCCCTAGTTGGGAAGAGGGCGCCGACGCCAGGCGGACGGCAAGCGCGCTCGGCTGAAAGTCCCGCTCGCTTTCCTCCTCAGCAATAGTTCGAAGTCGTTGATCTATAGCTCGTTCCGGCCGACATTAGGCGCCTCGCGCCGGAGTCGGGATCGTTTGCATTGCCCGCGCCGAGCCGGCGTCTGAGTTTCTTCCTGATTTTTCACGGGGGGCTCCCGCCGGCCCGTTCGATATGTGAACCAGGTCACATCGGTCCGCCGCGATTCTTGTTATGGAGCTGTTTCACCAGCCCCGAATCCGGGGACAGGTCGAACGGAACAAGGACGATGATTGCGACGAAATACGACGAATCGGAGGATGTCCGATCCTTCCGCGCAGGCGACACCGTGCGGTCAAGACGCGACGGTGAGACCTGCGCGGTCATCTGGACCTGGGGCGACTGGCTGTGGCTCGATCCGATCGAGTACGTCGAGGCCGCCCCGTACAGCGGGCGCGCGGCCGACTACGATCTCGTTCACCGGGGTGTGTTCTGACGCTCGGGCGGCTGGCGCCGGCTTCGCTCTTTGCGGTTTTGATTCAACACGAAGGGCGCAGAGCGCACGAGGGCGCGAAAGGTCCTGGGTGGGCGCGGCCGGAACCCCAGGGAGCGCGGCCTGCCTTTCGAGCAGACGGTGGAACTGCAGCACGACCAGGCGCTTCGAGGGCTGATGGCGTCGCCCAAGTTTATCATCGAAAATACGTAAAATTGGCGGGGCAGGGGCTCGGGGCCGGCTTCCCGAATGCGCCGAGATATCCCTGCGCCTGCTCGCCGTTGATCCGCAAGGGTCCAGCCAGTCGGATCGGCGTCTGCGCCGCGCCGATGAAATTCTCGATATTGCCAGGCAGAATGGACGGATCGAACGAAGTGCGGGCGAGATGGTCGAGCTTCGCGCCGGTCTCGCTTGCGACGACGGCGCCGCGCGCCGCGGCAGCCCCGGCCGTGTAATCGTTCACGCCGTCGCGCGAATGCGCTTCCGTGCGCCGGAGGCGCCCGCCGTCTCGCGGTCGAGGACCCGGCGCGGCGGGGGCGCGGCTCACGGCCGATCCCCGAGCCGGCGCGATGCACTGTCATGGCCGGGCCTCCTGTCCTTCATGCGGCGCTGCCTACGGCCACGGTCGACCCGCTTTGCGCTATCGCAACTCGGCATTGAACTCGGGATTGGGAGAGGGGTGACGAGGTCCTCGATTCGCATAATAGACATTATGGAACCAAAATCTCAGCTGTCGAAGCCTTCGACGCACATCCCGTCGTAGGCCGGGGTAACGTGGGCCGGCAGGCGTTTTCGCAGCGTTTCATAATCGAGATCGGTATGAAGGTTGGTCAGCACCGCCCGGCGTGGGCGCATGGCCTCGATTTCCGCCAGCGCCTCGTCCAGGCTGAAATGCGACGGATGCGGACGATAGCGCAGGGCGTCGACGATCCATACCTCGAGGCCCTCCAAAAACGGGCGGCTCGCCTGCGGAATGCGTTTCACGTCAGGCGTGTAGGCGAGGGCGCAGAAGCGGAACCCGAGCGCGTTGATGTCGCCGTGGTCGAGGTCGAACGGCGTCGCCTCGATTGCGCCGCCCTTCCCCTCGATTCGGCAGGGTCTGCCGGCGGCGAGGCGAAGGTCGGTTGCGATGGGAGGATAAGAGCTCCCGTCTGGCGTTTGAAATATGTAGGGAAAGGCGTTGCGGACGATCAGCGAGGTCGGCTCGTCCATAAGCACGTCGATGCGCCGTCCTGCCTTCTGGTAGAGCGGCCTCAGATCATCGATCCCATGCGTGTGGTCGGCGTGCGAGTGGGTGAGCACGACGGCGTCGACGTGCTTGACGTCGGCCTCGATCAACTGCTCGCGCAGGTCCGGTCCCGCATCGACGAGGGCGGTCGTCACCCCGCCCGGGGAGATGCGTTCGATGAGCGCGGCTGTGCGGCGGCGACGGTTGCGCGGGTTGGATGGGTCGCACGCGCCCCATCCCTGCGCGACGCGGGGCACGCCCGCCGAGGAGCCGCAGCCGAGAATGGTGAGGCGAAGGCTCAAGGCGGAAAGCCGTCGCGGTCGAGCTTCGGGAAGAGCCTCAGTGTGTTGGCGCAAGTCGCGGCGGCGAGCGCTTCGGGCTTAATTCCTTTCGCTTCCGCGACCGCCCGCGCTGTCGCGGCGACGAACGCCGGTTCGTTGCGCTTGCCGCGAAACGGAACCGGCGCGAGGTAAGGCGCGTCGGTCTCGACGAGAATCCGGTCGAGCGGCGCGTCTCGCGCGATGGCGCGCAGTTCGCCCGAGTTCTTGAAGGTGACGACCCCGGAAAACGAGATCGAGAAGCCGAGCCCGAGCGCCGTTTCCGCGAACGCGCGCGAAGCGGTGAAGCAGTGGAGCAGGGCGCTGAACGCCCCCTGCCCCGTCTCGTCCTTCAGGATCGCGGCCGTGTCGTCCTCCGCCTCGCGCGTATGGATGACGATCGGCAGGCCGAGCTCGCGCGCGAGCTTGATCTGCCCGCGAAACACCCGCTGAGCGACCTCGGCCGGCGCGAAATTATAGTGGTAGTCGAGACCCGCCTCGCCGATCCCGACACATTTGGGATGCTGCACGAAACGGCGCAGGGCGTCGAGATCCGCCGCCGCCTCGCTCGCCGCCTCGTGCGGATGCGTTCCCACCGTGAAGAAGACGCTGTCATAGCGTTCAGCGATCTCAACGACCCTGGCCGCTCTGTCGGCCCGCGTGCCGATGGTGATCATCCGCTCGACGCCGGCGGCGCGCGCCCGCTCGACGACCGCGTCGAGCTCGTCGGCAAAGTCTGGAAAATCGAGGTGGCAGTGGCTGTCGAACAGCCTCACTTCGCCGCCTCGGGCTCGACGTAGCGGGGAAAGACGGGCGTAGGGGCGGGAAGCGCCCTGCCCTGCTCGAGCCGAGGCGGCGCGCCGAGCCCGGCCGCGCCTCCCGTCTCGAGTGCGGCGAACGCGCGCCGGTCCGCCGGGACGCCGATGAGATCGAGCAGCTTCGCCATGCTGCCCGGCATGACCGGCTGCAACAGGATCGCGCACACGCGCAGCGCCTCGATCGTCACGTAGAGGACGAGCCGCATGCGCGCCGGGTCGCTCTTGGCGAGCTTCCACGGCTCGGCGTTGGCGAAATAGCGGTTCGTCTCGGCGACGAGGTCGAACACGGCGCCGACATAGAGATGGATGAGGAAGCTCTTCATGTGGCGGCGGGCCTCGCCGACGAGAGCCTCGGCGCGGCCGATGATGGCGAGATCCTCGGGCGCGGGCGGAGCGCCCGTCGGGTCCGGGACGCGGCCGCCGCAATTCCTGGCGATCATGCTGAGCGAGCGCTGCGCCAGATTGCCGATGTCGTTGGCGAGATCGGCGTTCATCCGGTTGACGATCGCCTCGTGCGAATAATTGCCGTCCTGGCCGAAGGGGACTTCCCGCAGGAAAAAATATCGCAGCGGATCGAGGCCGTAGGCTGCGACGAGATCGCCAGGGCTCACCACGTTGCCGACCGACTTCGACATCTTCTCGCCGCGGTTGAACAGAAAGCCGTGCACGACGACCTGTCGCGGGAGCGGAAGTCCGGCCGACATCAGGAAAGCCGGCCAGTAGATGGCGTGGAAGCGGGTGATGTCCTTGCCGATCACATGCGCGTCGGCCGGCCAGAATTTGGAGCGCGGTCCTTCGTCGGGGAAGCCGGTCGCGGTGATGTAGTTGGTCAGCGCGTCGACCCAGACGTACATGACGTGCTTCGGATCGTCCGGCACTGGCGTGCCCCAGGAAAGAGCGGCGCGGCTGATCGAAAGGTCGGTCAGGCCTCGCTTCACGAAAGCGGCGATCTCGTTGAGATACTTTTCCGGCGTGACGAATTCCGGGTGGGCCGCGTAGTGGGCGAGGAGCCGGTCGGCATAGGCCGACAGGCGGAAGAACCAGCTTTCCTCCTCCACCCATTCGACCGGCGCGCCGCTCGGCGCGAGCTTCGTCCCGACCGGGCCGGGGCTCAGCTCGCCTTCGTCGAAATAGGCCTCGTCGCGCACCGAGTACCAGCCGGAATAGGTCGACAGATAGATATCGTCGTTGGCGGCCATCTGTTCCCAGATCGCCTGTGCGGCGCGGACGTTGCGGGCCTGCGTCGTCCGGATGATGTCGTCTGCGCGGGCGTTCAGCATGTCGCCCATCGCCTCGAATTCCCCGGCGATGCGATCAACGAATTCCTGCGGCGTCAGACCTTGGCGCGATGCGCTCTGCTGGACCTTCAGGCCATATTCGTCCATCCCGGTGACGAACAGCGTGTCGCGGCCGTCGAGCCGCATGAACCGCTGAATCGC
>DASRSL010000112.1:0-16857 GCA_035656495.1 Roseiarcus sp. | reverse complement strand
GCCTCGACCTTCGAGCCGTTCTCCACTCCGCTCGACGATCGTCACGTCCCAGCCTGAACGCACGAGGGTGTTGCCCGCGAACAGGCCGCCAAGGGAACCGCCGATTACGATCGCGCGCCGCATGCCTGTTCCCGGTCATGGCGGGAGAGACGTTCGAAACGACCATGCCGTCCTCGATCGCCCGAAGGCAAGCGCGGCCCGCAATTCACGACACTCGACATTCCGGCAGATCGGCGACAGCGGCGCGACAGCTTCGATCTCGCGTGAGGTCGAGCTTCAGATGGGACGCGGGTTTCTCGCCACGCTGACGCTTATCGACGTCGGCCTAAAGCTTCGCCCCTTTCGCCCCCTCGAGCGACTCGATCGCCTCGGCGATGGCGTGGGCGACGCACTTGTAGCCGAGATCGTTCATGTGCAGGCCGTCGCGCGAGAGCAGCGCGAGGGCGCCCTTCGCCGCGCGCTCCTTCATCATGGCGAAGCGCGACAGGACAGGGACGTGGTCGCGGGCGCCGACCTCGTCGACGATCTTGACGAACCGCTCGTACCGCGTCTCGTTGGAATACTTCGGCATGAACTGAGGATCGATCAGCAGAAGCGGCACTCCGGCGGCGCGAGCCGCCGCGACGCCGCTCTCCACCGTCGCGCGAAACAGCGCCTCGTCCACGCCGGAAATCGCATCGTTGGTGCCGACCTGCCAGATCACCAGCTCGGCCCAGCGGCTCTTCAGCGCGTTCTCCAGCCGTTGCAGCGTCTTGGCGGCCAATTCGCCGCCGACTCCGGCGTTCTTGACGTCGGCCGCGATTCCGTCGCTGCCGGAGAGCTCCGCCTCGAGGCGCGCCGGATAGGCGTTGGCGGGGGAGCTCGCGCCGATACCCTCGGTCGAGGACGACCCGATCGCCAGGACGTCGAGCTTGCGGTCAGGGTTGTTGTCGAGGATCGCGATCTTGGCCCCGTTGGCGTCGTAGGTCGATGTGGCGCCGGGGCACCCGGCGCCGTCCGCAAAGGCAGGCGAAACAGTGAACGCGAATGCGCCTGCCGCCGCGAGGCGCGCTACAGGGGCTGCGGCGCGGCGGAACGAAAATCGGCGCCGCCGGGCGGCGCGGATGTCTTTTTGTACTCGATCCAATGGGCGATGGCGAACAGGGCGGCGATGCCCGCCAATGTGTACGCCAGCCCTGCCAGGTGCACAACCCCTTCGGAGGTATAAGGCGAGGCCGCGCCGAGCGCCGCCTGCCCTATGGCGGCGACCAGCGAGCCCGCGGCGAAGATCGCGAGACTGTTACGGCCGAGGTTCTGCACGGCGCGCCCGGGGCGCCCGTCGACCAGGCGCGCGAGCCCAGGCGCAATCGCGACAAGATAGGCGAGCGCGACGAAATGGGCGAGCCGCGCCAGCCCGAGGTCCTGCTTGGCGAGGTCGAGATGGGCCGAGGCTGCGTCGCGGAGTCCCGGCGCGAGACCCACCCCGCTCGTCGCAGCGAATGCGGCCAGCGCGAGGGTGGCGATGCTGGCCGCGACCAGGACGGGCGTCGCCCGCGGCGGCCCGTTGCGCCAGACGATGGCGCAGACGAGCCCGATCGTGAACGCGAGTTGCCAGGCGAAGGGATTGAAAAACCAGGCGCCGGGCTCGGGCCAGCTCGGCAGATGAAGACCGAAGACGCGCGAGGCGGCGTAGGTCGCGGCCGACGACACGAGGGCGAGGGTGGCGTTGCGCATCGCCAAGGCCAGCGCCAGCGGGGCCCACAGCATCAACACGACATAGAGCGGCAGGATGTTGAAGTAGCCGAGCTGGTGGCTGAGCATGGCGAGCCCCGTCAGACCGGCCATGGGCGAGCCGAAAACGAACGAACGGCCGTGGGCTTCGATCAGGTCCTCGACGCCGCTCAGCCAGAAAGCGAGAGCGAAAATGGCGAGCGCGGCGCCGGTCAGCGCGATGTGCACGCTGTAAAGCTTCAGCGCGCGCTGAAAACATCCGCGCGCGACAGCGGCAAGGCCGTGCTTGCGAGCCCGCGGCAGATAGACCAACCCCACGGAAAGACCGGAGAGAAAAACGAACGCTTCGGCGCTATCCGAAAGCCCGAAGTTTCTCGGGGTGAAAAATTCGAGCTCGTTGCCCGGAATGTGATCGACGAGGATCGCGATCAGCACGGAACCGCGCCAGAAATCGATACTGCCGACACGTTTTGCGCTCGCCATGCCACACCCGACTCAAGAACCGCGTCAGCCCCGATCGCGCTGCCCGGCCGGTTAAGACAAATTTCTTTGTGATCAGGTTCCCGCCGCGCCGGTAGATGGAGTGACTCGGGCTCTGGCGCAAGTCACTTTTCCGGAGCGGCCTCGCTTCCGGCCCTCGACCTTGCCCGGCTCGAGGGCGCCGTTGCGGCGCTGGCGTTGCGGCTCCTCACTGCGGCGCGAACTCGGTCTGTTCCCCGCCATCGAGGAAGACCGGAGCGTTCGCGCGCGCCTCCACCCTCGCGAGAAAGTCGGCGAGATGCTTCAGGCAGAGCGGCGCAAGCGACTCCGGAAGGCTGTGGCTCATGCCCGGAACCGCCACCAGTTCAGCGCCCGGAATGCTTTCCGCCGTGTCCTTCGCCGCCGCGACGGGAAACAGCGGATCGCTGTCGCCGTGAAGGACCAGCGCAGGGCGCCGCACGGCCTTCAACAGCTCGTTGCGGGGCGAGGCGGCGATCACGGCCGCGAGCTGGCGCACGATTCCGCCCGGATCGTAGGGCGCGCGATCCACCACCCGCTCGACGAAGGCGCGATTGTCCGCTTCGCTCGCCGGGAAGCCCGGGCTTGCGAGCGCATGCCGGACGAGAAGGCCGTGTTCGATGAGGTCTTCGCGCCGCAAGCTCTTCGGCGGCCTGGTCAGCGCGGCCAGCGTCTCGGAATCGCCCGGCGGAAGGTCGCGCCGGCCGGTGGTGGACATGATCGACGTCAGGCTTTTCGTCCTGTCCGGATGGTTGATGGCGACGAGCTGGGCGATCATGCCGCCCATGGAGGCGCCGACGACGTGAGCGCGTCCGGCGCCGAGAGCGCTTATCAGGCCGACGGCGTCCTCGGCCATGTCGGCGAGCGTGTAGGGCGTCTCAAGGCGCAGCCCGGACGCCGCCCGCTTCAGGAGCTCGGGAATGTTCGGCGTCCCGCCGTCCGAAAGATGGGTCGACTTCCCGATATCCCGGTTGTCGAACCGGACGACGCGAAATCCTTTTGCCGCCAGGCCTTCGCACAGCGGCTCGGGCCAGAAGAGAAGCTGCGCCGCGAGCCCCATGATCAGCAGGACGAGCGGGTCGTCCTCGCGTCCGAAGCTTTCATATTCGACGTCGATTCCGTTGGCTCGGACTCGAGGCATGGGGCCCTCCAACAGTCTTGTCGGCGCACCCTATCCGAGAGGACGGCGGCTTCAAACCGGTTGCCGCGAAGGGTCCTCCGCGGGATCGCTCAGGCAAAAGACTTGCGGAGCGCCTTCTTGCCCTCATCCAGGGCCTCTTCCGGCCCAACCCATTTGAAGCCGAGGAGTTGATGCCTGCCCCAGGTGAACTGGCGCTTGGCGTAACGGCGCGTTTCGGCCTTCGCGCTTTCGGCCGCCTCGGCGAGCGAAAGCCGCCCCTCGAAATGGGCGACGAGTTGTCGGACGCCGAGCGCGCGCATGACCGGCAGCGCCGGGTCGAGGCCTCGCCCAATGAGCGCGGCCGTCTCGTCGAGCGCGCCCCTGTCCAGCATCGCGTCGAAGCGGGCGTCGATGCGGGAATAGAGGGCGCCGCGATCCGGTTCGAGGAAGAGGCCTGTCCATTCGCCTGGGCGAAGCGCCGGGACGGCGCGGGCGGCCTGGAATGCGACGAGCGGTCGGCCGGTGGCGGCGTACACTTCGAGGGCGCGGAGCGTTCGCTGGCGGTCGGACGGCCGAAGGCGGGCCGCCGTCGACGGGTCGAGCGCCGCGAGCTCGGCGTGCAGGTCGGCGCTTGCGCGCCCTTCCGCCTCGGCGCGGATTCTCTCCCGGACAGGCCCCGGAATCGCAGGCATGTCCGACAGCCCTTCCGTCAGCGCGCGGAAATAGAGACCGGTGCCGCCGACGAAGACAACCGGCTTTTCGCCGATCTCGCCCATGATTCCGCGGGCGCGGCGCAACCACGAGCCCACCGAATAATTGACCGCGCCGTCGATCTCGCCGAACAGGCGGTGGGGCGCCTTCGCCTCCTCGTCCGAGGTCGGGCGGGCGGTGAGGATTCTGAGGTCGGAATAGACCTGCATCGAATCGGCGTTGACGATCACCGCGCCGAATGCGCACGCCAGCTCGAGCGCCGCGGCGGACTTGCCGCTCGCCGTCGGGCCTGCGATGAGGAGGACGCGCCTCAATCCTCGCCTCCGTCCGCCGCTGGAATTCGCATGTCGTCCATCCTCGTCGCCACGCTCATCGCCGATCCCGCGCGGGAGCCTCTCAGCGAAGCAACGATCGACCGGGCGGCGCAGGCCCTCGCTGGCGTCGAGCGGCCTGACCGCCGCTTTCAAGATCGAAGTTCAATTATCGGGCTCCCGAACGGTTTCGAACGAATCGGGAGCGCCTCTCGGCGAGGCCAAGGATGCTCCCTGGATGTGACTTTGTCAGAAGTCCGATCAGGCCCAGCTGTCGAGCACCATCCTCACGGTACGCAAAACACCGCAAGCACCGTCCCCTTCTGTCGCGCCGCGATCGCCCCGGCGCTGAGGGGCGGGGAAGAACGCTCAGGCTGAAGCTCGCCGCCGCCGAGAAACGCGCCGATCGCCTGCGGCTCGATGAGGGCGTGCGGGGCGGCGAGCGCGACGCCGGCGACCCGCTTCGGCTCCTCGGCGATCGGCGCGACGAGGCCGACGAGGCCGCCCGACCGATCGAAGGCCGGCGCGCCGCTGGCGCTCTTCTCCAGCGAGGCGACGGCGGAGGGCGGGGCGTCGCTCGCCAGCCTCGCGGCATTGGCGGCCACACGCTCGACCGCCACGCTGAGCACGACGAGATCGGATGAGAGCGCGCCGACGCGCGGGGGTTCGGCCCTGCCGCCGAAGTCGCCGGCGAGCAGGGCGAGGCCGGTCGCGGCGTCAATCCGCTCGAAGCGGGCCGGCTTGCCGCCGACGGTCGGGTTCGGGCAGCTCTCGGGTTTGAGCGCCGTCAGCGCCTCGCCCGGCGCGACGATGAGCGCGGTCGCGGCGGGCGCCGGAGGCAAGGCCGGAGGGAGCGGGGCCGGCGAAGCCGGGGCCTCCGGCGCGCCGGCGGCGCTCGCCGCCGTTTCCCCAGCCGCCGGGAAGGCTTCAAACGAATTGGCGACAGCGAGCGCGATGCGGTCGAAGTTCTGGGCCGAGGCCGGATAGGCGAACGTGAAACCGCGGATCGGCGGCCTCGCGGGCCCGTTCTTTTCGAACCGCGAATAGAATTTTCGCGTTCCCTCCTGCCCGGAAACAACGAAGAAGGCGTCCGGCTTGATCGCCTTGTAGGCGACCTTCCGGGTCGGCGTCTCCGCGGAGAGGCGCGCATAGAGCGCGCCGAGGTCGGGGTCGGCGCTCGAGGCAAAATCGAGCCTCGGCCCGTTCTTGTCGCCCATGAGCTTGGTCGGCGCGCCGATCCGCGCCCCCGTTTTTGGGTCGGCGATCGTCTGAAAGCCGACCGCCGCGCGCGCCTTCTGGCCCGCCGCGAGCAGGGCCTGAAGCTGACCCGGCGACAGCGCGCCGTCGCCGGCCGATTTCTGGCTCATTTGAAAGGCGACGATCGAATCGCGCGTGCGCTTGCCGAAATCGCCGTCACTGGTCCCGTTGTAGAGTCCGAGCCAGACGAGCGCGTCCTGCACGCCCTTGCGGGTCGCGAGCGGCTGCGCCAGGAACGCCGCTTTTTGCGCGGCGAAGGCCGCGTCGGCGGCTGGCGGGGCTGACGGCGTTTGACCCAGGACCGGCAGCGCCGCGACGAGCGAGCCCAGCCCAAGCGCAATAAGGAACGGCAGCCGTCTCATTCTCGCCTCACTCGGAAATACGAGCCGAAGCATATCCCAGCTTTCGCCCGGGTGTGAGCAGCGGCGTGCGGGCCGGTCTTTTTTGTGACTCTCCCAGCGTTTCGGATCGGCGCGGCGCAGGCTATTAAATCGTCGAATGAGCCACGATGATCACGGCGTCGGGCATGATCACGCCCACGATCATGCGAATGACCGCAACCATCGCCATGTCGGCGGACGCGGGCATGGTCCGATGCATGCTGATAGGCCGGCCGGCTACGGCTCAGCTTTCGCGATCGGCATCGCCCTCAACTTCGGCTTCGTGATCGCCGAGGCCGCCTTCGGCTTTCTGAGCAATTCCGTCGCGCTGTTCGCCGATGCGGGGCACAATCTCGGGGATGTATTGGGCCTCGGGGTCGCCTGGCTCGCCAGCGAGCTGGCGAAGCGGGCGCCTTCCGCGCGCTTCACTTACGGGCTGCGCGGATCGTCGATCCTCGCAGCGCTCTTCAACGCGGTATTCCTGCTGGTGACGGTCGGCGCAATCTCTCTGGAGGCGATTCGGCGGCTCGGCGCGCCGCAGCCCGTCGCGGAAAAGACGGTGATGCTCGTCGCTGCGATCGGCATCGTCGTCAACGGAGTGACGGCATGGCTGTTCGCCTCCGGCGGCAAAGGCGACATCAACGTGCGCGGCGCCTTCCTCCACATGGCTTCCGACGCGCTGGTCTCGGTCGGCGTGGTGGTCGCGGGGCTCATGATCCTGCTGACCGGATGGTTCCGCCTCGACCCGATCGTCAGCCTCGCGATCAACGCCGTGATCGTCTGGGGCACGTGGGGTTTGCTGCGTGAATCGGTCAGCATGTCGATGGCGGCGGTTCCCTCTAGCGTCGATCCGGCCGGCGTCCGCGAATTCCTGTCGACGCGCCCGGGCGTCGCCTCGATCCATGACGTTCACGTCTGGCCGGTGGGCGCGACGGAGATCGCGCTGACCTGCCATTTGGTGATGCCCGCCGGTCATCCGGGCGACGCCTTCCTGCATGATCTGGCCGCGGAACTCGCGCGACGGTTCAAGATCGATCACCCGACCGTCCAGATCGAGGTCGATCCGGAAAGCGCCTGCGCGCTCGCGCCGGACAATGTCGTCTGATTTCGAATTGGAGCCGTCAGCCGGGTCGGGCCCTTCATCGTGTGACGGGAACGGCGAGGCCCTCCTGCACCGCCTCCGGGCCTCTTTTGACGACGGTAAGGCAGCTTATCGCTGCAGCCCACTACACTCGCCGACCGTATTCCCAGTTCCTTCCGGCGTTCAATTCGAGGCTGAACTCAGTGCAAACCGTTGCTAAGTGAGGCCCAAAGTTCGCGCCATGGCTCTGAACAGGTCTCCTCGGAGCCGGGGCCGGCCAGATCTCATCCGCAAGAAAAAGGCAGCACTCGTCACGCGCCTTGCGCCGCGATTTGCCGCAAACGATCGGGTTCGACGAGAGCGATCGCACCCCGACTGCGGGAGATGACGCCTTCCCGCTCGAGCGCGTTCAAGAGCTTCGTCACCGCCTCGCGGCGCGTGCCGATGCGCAAGGCGATTTCCAGATGTGTCGGCGGAGGCGAGACAACGACGCGGTCCTTGCCGGCCGGACGCGAGAGCCTGATGAGTTCGGCGCAGAGACGTTCGCGTGCGTCGAGATAGATCTGCTCGCTGAAGCGCTCGTTGAGCGCGCGGATGCGCGCCGACAGCGTCGCCAGGACGTGGTCGCAGACGCTCGGGTGCCGATGGATCGCGTCGCGAAAGGCCGCGGCCGACATGCGCGCGACGACCGATTCGGTGACCGCCACGATGCGGGCCGATCGCGGACGCCCGTCGATGGCGGAGAGCTCGCCGAAATATTCGCCTGCGTGAATGTCCTTCAAGATGACCTCTCGGCCATTGGTCCCCCGAAGGACGCGCGCGTGTCCGCTCACCACGAAGGATACGTCATTGTCGAGCGCGCATTCTTCGATCACGACATCTGCCGCCTTCACGCTGCGCCAGTGACAAAGTGCGTCGAGTTGCGCGACGTCTTCGGCGCTGAGTTTGGCGAACATCGGCGAACGTCCCAGAGATTCCGCGCCGAGGCTCATCTCTTCTCTCCCTGCCATCAGCGACGCACGCTGTTCTGTCGTGCGCGGCCGGACAGAAGATTCGCGCTTGCGGCGCAGAAGCTTCCGTGCGTTCAGGCGCGCCTGCCGCCGCGCCAAAATATGAGCGCGGCAATACGCCTGTAAGGGGGCTGGAAGCGGCGCTAGCGGCAATTTTGATCGGCCTTCCAGCCTTTTTGATCAAACTTCCAGCCTTCACCCGCGCGAGAAAGCGTCGAGGCTGTGCCGCGCCGATCCGTAATGTGTCCAAGAACACATCGCAAAAAATGACTGCCCGCCCCATCTACTGCGTCATCGCTACTAATCGGAGGATCGAGAGATGAGGTATGCAAGCATAGCGCTTCTGTCGGCGGCAGTGACCTTTGTGTCTCCGTTCGCGACGCCCGCGGTCGCGCAGGTGGGTTTCACTGAAATTTACCATCCTTCCGGGTGCTTATCGTGCCCTCCGGTCACGATCCATCCGTATGGAACGCAAGGCTATCCGTATAGCGGGGTTCCCGTGGTCGGATCGGAGCCGGCATTGGGCGTCCCGACCGGAGCGGTGGCGCTCGCACCCGAGAGTAGGGTCGCCGGCCTCCCACGCGCCAACAGGCGCTATGCGGAAGTCCGGAAGCGCACCTGGGGTCACCCTTCGAGATATAACGCAACGCGCCCGTAGATTGGACTGACGGCGGGGCGGGCCACGCTTTCGCTATCGGTCGTGGTTGCTCGAGGCGCACGCTCACAGGGGAGTTCATTTTGCGGCCGGCCAGGAGGCGCCATCATGTTGTTCGGAATACGTTTCGCTCTCTTCACGGGTTTGGTCGTTCTTTCGCACGCAGCGCTCGCCGCGGAGGATCCCGCGCCGCTCTGCGCGGACGTCGGGGGGCCAAAAGCGATCGTCGCCGCCCATCACGGCCGGTGGACCGAACTCAGCGCCGATCAGTGGCAATTCTTGCGCGGCGTCTACGCGATGAACCCCCTGACGCCGCCTGGGCTGCCTTACGGCGATCACGCCGCCTTGGCGCGGTTCGACGGCATCGGCGGCGGGATCGTGTTCTTCATCGACGGCAACAAAGCCTGCACGCCGATGACGGCGCCTCCCGAGCTGCTGTCGCTCATGAAGGACGTGGCGACCCACACGATCAAGCACGAGCAAGCTGGCCTTTGAGCCTTTCGCGGACGCGGCTTGTCCTCGGTCGTCTCGAAGCCGACCTGAGCGAAGCACACTTTTGGCGACGAACTCTCGCGCGCGACGACGACCGCGTGAGCGTCCCGCCGCTCGTCCTATCACGCCGCGTTGAGCGGCTTCGCTCGGAGCAGTTCTGCGGATTTCGCGCTGGACCAATTCCTCACCGAACGGAACTCATATAGCGATCGGGTTCGGCGAATTGATCCAAGAAGGCGGAGGCAGGCCTCGGCAAAAAGGACATAGCAGCGAGGCCGAGTAGCCGGCACGAAACCGGTTGATCATTGAAAGAAGCATCAAACGATGATAATTTCGGCGCCCCGGAGGACCGAATGCGAACGACGTTGGCGCTCGATGATGAGCTCGTGGCCCGAGCTCAGGCGATCACTGGCCTGAAGGAGAAGTCGAGTCTAGTCCGCGAGGCGCTTAAAGCGCTTATCCAGCGTGAGAGCGCGCGCCGACTGGCGCGTTTGGGCGGCAGCGAGCCTGACCTGAAAGCGCCGCCGAGGCGTCGGCCAACGCCAGGATGATCCTCGTCGATACCTCAATATGGATCGACCATTTGCGCGCGGGCAACGCGAAGCTGGCTGGGCTGCTTGCCGAGGGAACGGTTTTCACGCACCCCTTCGTCATCGGCGAACTTGCGTTGGGCGACTTTCGGCAGCGCCGCGCCGTGCTGGAAGACCTTTCGGATCTGCCTGAGGTCGTGGTCGCCACGGACACAGAAGCGCTAAGGTTCATTGACCGGCATACGTTGTTCGGGCGCGGCGTCGGCTACGTCGATATCCATCTGCTGGCCGCGGCGCGATTGACCCCCGGTGCAAGGCTCTGGACCAGCGATAGGAGGCTACATGTCGTCGCGGACACGCTGGGCTTGGCGATGGCGTAGCGGCCGGATCCGGGGGATACGACCTGCACCTGGCCGTCATCTTCTGTTGTGTCGATCCGATTGACAGGCGCGTCGTTCCGCGCGCCCTTTCGCGCGGGCGACAGCGGCCGAGCGGTCAGGCGCGCGAGGCCGAAATTTGAGGGGAAAATCATGCTTCATCTCTTGCGCTCAATCGCATTCGTCCTTGCGCTGATGATCGCAAGCGGCGCGCTCGCTTCGGAGGCGAAGCCCTTTGCCCGCGAGGACATGGCGAGCGACGTGGTGCGCCTGAACGAGACTCTCCGCATCGAGGCGGGCAAGATCGGGGCGCAGGCCGCCAACAAGACGCCGGACGATCTGCGCAAGGCGGCGGGCGCGGCCGCCGCGGCGAGCAAGTTCGACGTCGCCGAGAGGTTCGCCGCCGCCGCGGTCGCCGCCGCGCCCAAGGATTCGGCGAACTGGCTCGCTTACGCCAGCGTCGCGGTCAAGGCCGACGACGCCAAGGCGAGCGGGCGCTGGGATCTGGTCACTCAGGGAGCGACCGCCGCCTACGCCGCCTACCAGCGCTCGACGACTCCCGAAGCGCAGGCGGTGGCGCTCGCCACGCTCGGCGAGCTGCTCGCCAGTCGCGAGGCCTGGCGGGGCGCCCTCGACGCTTACAAGGCCTCGCTCGACCGGCGCGACAACATCGATGTGCGCAAGACTTACGAGGCGATGCGCGAGGAGCACGGCTTCCGCATCCTCGACTACAAGGTCGACAACGAATCGAGCGCGCCACGCGTCTGCTTCAACTTCTCCGAGCAGCTCGCCCGCAAAACGGACTTTGCGCCCTATGTCGCGGTGTCGGGCGCGTCCAGCACCGCGATCTCGGTCGAGGACCAGCAGATCTGCGTCGAGGGCCTCAAGCACGGCGAGCGGTACGCGATCGCGCTGCGCCAGGGCCTGCCCTCGGCGGTCGGCGAGAACCTCATCAAGTCGGCCGACTACGAGATCTACGTGCGCGACCGGTCGCCGCAGGCGCATTTCGCCGGCAAGGCTTATGTGCTGCCGCGCCAGGGCCAGGAGGGCGCGCCGCTCGTGACCGTCAATACGGCGAAAGTCGCCGTCGACGTCTACCGCATCGGCGACCGCAACCTGCTCGCGGCGGTGAGCCGCGACGACTTCCTGAAGCCCATCGATTCGTCGCGCGCGCAGGACGTCGAGAACACGGACGGGGTGAAGGTTTGGAGCGGCTCGATGGACGTCGCGAGCGAGCTCAACAAGGACGTGGTGACGGAATTCCCGGTCATGAAGGCGGTCGGGCCGCTGAAACCCGGCGTCTATCTGATCACGGCGCGTCCCTGGAAAGAGAAAGCCGCCGAATCAGCGGAGGCGGAATCCGTGCAGCTCGCGACGCAGTGGATGGTCGTCTCGGACCTCGGCCTGACTGCGATGTCGGGTGACGACGGCGTCCACGCCCTCGTCCAGTCGCTCGGCTCGGCCGGTGCGGTTGCGGGCGTCGAGCTGAAGCTCGTCGCCCGCAACAACGAGGTTCTGGCGACAAGGACGACCGGCCCCGACGGCCGGGTCGATTTCGACCCGGGCCTGTCGCGCGGCAAGGGCGGCTCGGCGCCGGGGCTCCTGGTCGCCACGCTCGGCGACGATTACAATTTCCTGAGCCTCGCGCAGAACGCCTTCGACCTCACCGACCGCGGCGTCGGGGGCCGCGACGCGCCGGCCGGGCTCGACGCTTTCCTCTATACCGAACGCGGCGTCTATCGCTCGGGCGAAACTGTGTTTGCGACCGCGCTCCTGCGCGACGCCAAGGGCGCCGCGAGGCCAGGCCTGCCGCTGACGCTCGTGGTCAAGCGGCCGGACGGCGTCGAGTACAAGCGCGCCGCCCTGCCCGACGAGGGCATGGGCGGTCGCGCCTTCGCCATTCCGCTCCTGCCGGGCTCGGCGCCCGGGAAGTGGACGATTGAGGCTTATGCGGATCCGAAGGGCGATCCGATCGGCGAGGCTGAGTTCCTGCTCGAGGACTATATTCCGGAGCGGCTCGATTTCACTCTGCATCCAACGAAGCCGTTCATCGATCCGGTCGAGCCGGTCGAGCTCACGCTCGACGCACGCTTTCTCTACGGCGCGCCGGCGAGCGGGCTGGACGTCACCGGCGCGATTCGACTGCAGGCGGTGGAAGACGCCGCGCTCGCCGGCCATCCCGGCTATGTCGCGGGCCTCGCCGACGAGGACTTTCCCGCCGTCCAGAACCAATTCACCGACAAGGTTGAGACTGACGCCAAGGGCCACGCGGATCTGTCGATCGATCTTCCGGAGGCGGCCGCCACCCGGCCGCTCGAAGCAAAGCTCATCGTCGACGTTGCTGAGCCCGGCGGCCGCACGGTCGAGCGCACGGTCACGCTGCCGGTGCGGGCGAAGGGCGTGATGGTCGGGATCAAGAAGGACTTCGACAATTCGCTGAGCGCCGGCGACGTCGCGACTTTCGAGGCGATCGCCGTCGCGCCCGACGGCTCGCGCGTCGCGCGCAAAGGGGCGGAATGGTCGCTCTATCAGGTGACCAACGACTACCAGTGGTTCAACGCCGACGGACGCTGGACTTTCGAGCCGGTCAAGTCGTCGAAGCGCGTCGCGAGCGGAACGATCGACATCGGGGCCGACGAGCCGGTCAAGTTCTCGGCGCCGATTCGCTGGGGGGCGCACCGGCTCGAGGTCAAGACGCTCGACGGCGAGGAGACGAGCTTCGCCTTCGACGTCGGCTGGTCGGGGACGGCGAGCGCCGACGTGCCCGACAACGCCGAGGTGACGCTCGACAGGACAAGCTACGCCCCCGGCGACGAGGCGAAGCTCCGGGTCCATTCGGCCTATGCGGGCAAGGCGACGGTCGCGCTGATCGGCGACGCCGTCGAGCGCCTGATCGACGTCGACCTCCTCGCCGGCGACAATGTCGTGCCCTTCACGGTCGGCGCCGACTGGGGCCCAGGCGCCTATGCGGTCGCGCTGACCCATCGGCCGCTCGACGTCGCCCAGCGGCGAATGCCGGGCCGGGCGATCGGGCTCGCCTGGTTCGGCATCGCCACGGATTCGCGCAAGCTTGCCGTGGCGCTCGACGCGCCGGCGTTCGCCAAACCGCGCCAGCCGATGACGCTGCCGATCGAGGTCTTGGGCCTCGCGCCGGGCGAGGAGGCGCGGGTTACGGTGTCGGCGGTCGACATCGGCATCCTCAACCTCACCGGATTCAAGACGCCGGATCCGGGCGCCTATTTCTTCGGCCAACGCAAGCTTGCCGTGGAGATCCGCGACCTTTGGGGCATGCTGATCGACGGCATGCAGGGCGCGGCGGGCGCCATCCACACGGGCGGCGACACGGGCGGCAATCTCGAGGGCAATCTGCCGACCCAGCCGCCGCTTGCGCTCTTCTCCGGCGTGGTGAAGCTCGACAGCGAAGGCAAGGCGACGGTCACTTTCGACCTCCCGGCGTTCGCAGGCTCGGTGCGGCTCGCGGCGGTGGCCTGGTCGAAAGACAAGGTCGGCTCGGCGCAAGCGGACGTCGTCGTCCGGGACCCGATTGTCGTCGAGGCGACCCTGCCGCGCTTCCTCGACGTCGGCGATCGATCCGAGATGCATGTCGAGATCGACAATGTCGAGGGAGAGGCGGGCGACTACACGCTCGACCTCGACATCCACGGGCCGTTGACGGCGGACGCCGACGCGCTGCGCCGGACGGTGCGGCTCGACGCGCATCGGCGGTTGTCGGTCGCGATGCCGATCACGGCGGCCGGCGTCGGGACAGCCGAGCTCGCTCTGAGGCTCACCGGGCCGAACACGGACGAGGCGCAGGACTTCAAGCTCGGCATCCTGTCCGGCGCGCCCGACGTCTACCGGCGCATGGTGACGCCGCTGCCGGGCGGCGGGACGCAAACGATTTCCCGAGATCTGCTGGCCGAGTTCATCCCGGGAACCGGGTCGATCGCCATCTCCGCTTCGCCCTTCGGGGCGCTCGACGCGCCGGCGCTGCTCCAGGCGCTCGACCGCTACCCTTACGGCTGCTCCGAGCAAACGGTCAGCCGCGCGATGCCGCTTCTCTACGCCAACCGGCTCGCCTCGCTCGAGAACCTCGGCGTCGATGCCGACCTCGACGGGCGGATTCGCCAGGCGATCGAGCGGGAGCTCAGCCGCCAGGGGGCGAACGGCGCTTTCGGCCTGTGGACGGCCGACAGCGGCGACGACGACCCCTGGCTCGACGCCTTCGTCACGGAATTCCTCACCCGCGCCCGCGAGCGCGGCTTCGCGGTGCCGCAGGTCGCCTTCGATTCTGCGCTCGACAAGCTGCGCAACACCGTGGTCAACGCGCCCGATCCGAACAAGGACAACGCCGAGGCGCTCGCCTACGCGCTCTACGTGCTCGCCCGCAACGGGCGGCCGGTGATCGGCGATCTGCGCTATCTCTCCGACGCCAAGCTCGACGCCTTTTCGAGCCCGCTCGCCAAGGCGCAGCTCGCCGCGGGGCTTGCGATGCTCGGTGACCGCGCCCGCGCCGGCAAGATCTTCGCCGCGGCGCTGGCCGCGCTCGAGGCGGAGCGCGATCAGGGCGTCTCCCGCCCCGACTATGGCTCGCGCCTGCGCGACGCCGCCGCCGTGCTTGCGCTCCTGGCCGAGGCCAATCTCGCCGGCGATGGGGCGCCGCGCGACGCCATCGAGCGCGCGGGCCAGGCGGTCGAGGCGGCGCGGGCCGAGCGCACCTATACCAGCACGCAGGAGAAGAACTGGATGGTTCTCGCCGCCGAGGCGCTCGCCGAGCGCGGCGGCCTCGGCGAGTTCAGCGTCGACGGCAAGGCGGTCAAGGGCGCGCTCAACCGCCGCTGGAAAGGCACGGCGCTCGCCAAGCCGATCACGATCGCGAATTCGGGACAGAATGCGGCTCAGCTCGTGACGACAATCTCGGGCTCGCCGGTCGACGAGGACCCCGCCGTCGCCCACGGCTACGCGATCGAGCGGACGTTCTACAAGCTCGACGGGACGAAGATCGACCTCAAGAGCCTCGCCCAGAACGAGCGCGTCGTCGTGGCCCTGAAGGTGACCGAGGCGCAAGCGCGCTACGCGAAGCTGCTCATTGTCGACCGGCTGCCCGCCGGGCTCGAGATCGACAATCCGGCGCTCGTCGACGGCGGCTCGGTCGAGGCCTTTTCATGGCTCACCAGCGACGAGACTCCCGCGCACACGGAATATCGCGACGACCGCTTCGTCGCCGCCTTCGACCGCACGGAAGGCCAGTCGGCCTTCATCAACATCGCCTATGTCGTGCGGGCGGTGGCGCCGGGACATTACGTCTATCCGCCTGCGACGGCCGAGGACATGTACGACCCCGAGCGCTACGGCCGGACGGAGTTCGGCGAATTGGAGGTGACGGCGAAATGATGTGGCGACGCCCTCATCCGGCCACGCTGCGCGCGGCCACCTTTTCCCTCAAGCGGGAGAAGGGATTCGCTCCCTCTCCCGCTTGCGGGAGAGGGCCGGGGTGAGGGCAAGCGATGACTCGGCTGCGCCGCGCGTTTCTCGTCGCTCTCACCGCGTTCGCCGCCGTCGCCACACTCCTCGTCGTCCTCGCCTCGTTCGCCTGGTCCCGCTATGAAGCGAGCCTCGGGCCGCTCGACCTTGCGGCTTCGCGCGAGACCTCGACCGTCGTCGTCGATCGCGACGGGCGGCTGTTGCGTCCCTTCACCCTGCCGGACGGCCGATGGCGGCTCATGGCTTCGACGCGCGATGTCGATCCGCGCTACCTCGCGATGCTCGTCTCTTATGAGGACGGACGCTTCTACGCGCATCGCGGGGTCGACCTGCGCGCGCTCCTGCGCGCGGGCGGCCAGTGGCTGTGGCGCGGCCATGTCGTCTCGGGGGGCTCGACGCTTTCGATGCAGGTCGCGCGCCTGATCGAGCCGAGGCCTGAGCGGACGCTCGCCGCGAAGCTCCGTCAGATTTTTCGCGCGCGCGAAATCGAGCGGGCGGTCGGCAAGCAAGGCGTCCTCGACCGCTATCTGATGATGGCGCCGTTCGGCGGCAACCTTGAGGGCGTGCGGGCGGCCTCGCTCGCCTATTTCGGCAAGGAGCCGCTGAAGCTAACGATCGCCGAGGCGGCGCTGCTCGTCGCGCTGCCGCAGTCGCCCGAGGCGCGCCGTCCCGACCGCTTCCCGGCGGCGGCGCGCGCAGCCCGCGACCGCGTGCTCAACCGGGTCGCCGCGCAAAGAATCATCAACGCCGACGACGCCGCGGCCGCGAAGCGCGAGCCGGTCCCGGAGGCGCGAAGGCGGTTTCCCGAACTCGCTGCGCACGCCGCCGAGGAGGCGGTCGCCGCCGACCCGCAGACGAAGACGATCCGCCTCTCGATCGACGGACGGCTACAGGCGAGGCTCGAGACGCTTGCCAAGGAGAGCGTCGCGCGGCTCGGGCCGAAACTGTCGGCGGCGATCGTCGTCATCGACAATTCGACCGGCGAGGTCTGCGCCCGGGTCGGCGCCGCCGACGTCGACGACGCCTCGCGCGACGGGGCGATCGACATGTCGCGCGCGCCGCGCTCGCCGGGTTCCGCGCTGAAGCCTTTCATTTACGCCCTCGCCTTCGAGGAGGGCCTCGCCCATCCGGAGACGGTGCTGTTCGACCGGCCGGCGCGCTACGGCGCCTACGCGCCGCAGAATTTCGATCTCGGCTATGAGGGCACGGTGACGGCGCGCAAGGCGCTGCAGATGTCGCTG
>DASRSL010000111.1:0-4710 GCA_035656495.1 Roseiarcus sp. | reverse complement strand
GGCGAATCCGCTCCGCGCTCGACGGCGAAAATTGATCGTCGACCTCGCATTAAGCTCTGGACAAAGATTCGCGCAGAGATTCATATCAGGCGATTCGGGGTGTGTGGCGGGGTCTCCCGATATCGCTGAGACAAGATCGGAATGACGATGACGCGTACGCACGCGCCAGACGGGGATTCGCGCGCGCGAAGACCGCGGGCGACCGACGCTGCGTCTGGCCCGCAGCCCGGATTATTTGTCTTTTGGGGCTTCGCGAGGTCGTGGGCCGGCGTCGCGGGGCCCGTCGCCGCGGGTCTCCTCTTCATCTTTCTGGCGGACTTGACGTGCCAGCACCTGAATGCGGAGCGGGTGCGCGCCTTGGAGGCTGCGGCGCTCGAGATCGACATACGCGCGGGCGAGTTCGCCCGCCGCCTCGACGCCGCGCTGGCGTCCGAGCCTTCCACGCCTGTCGCCGAGACCTTGCGAGCGGTGCTGGCGGCCAATCCGGGCCTGGTCGGGGGCGAAGCGCTGCTGGCCGATTCGACCGGGCTGATCGTCGCGCGCGAGCCAGCGCGACCGATCCAAAACCTCACCCTCGCCACTTTGCTGAGTTCGGGGGCGCCGCTGACCATCCTGGCCGACAAAGCCGGGGCGATGCGGGTCAAATCGAGCGAGGGAGAAGAACTGCTCGCGGCGGTGCGCAACCTCGCGGCGACCTCCGGGCAAGTCGCCCTGACGGCGCCAGTGAACGATCTGCTCGCTCCGTGGTGGGCAACGGCTCGCGTCATGATCGCGCTGCTCGCCGCGACGGGGTTTGCGCTCGGCGGATCGATCGGCGCACTTCGCGTTCATGCGGTTCGAGCAAGCGCGCGCGCTGTCAGGGAGGCGCTCAAACGCGCGCATATCGAACTCGCGCTGACCCGCGGTCGGTGCGGCCTCTGGGACTGGGACCTCGAGCGCGGGCGAGTGGCGTGGTCGCGATCGATGTTCGAACTGCTCGGCCTTTCGCGTTGCGTTTCGAGCCTCTCGATTGGGGATTTGCAGGCGATGGTCCATCCCGACGACGAGAGCCTGGAGCGCGTGGCGCGAACGGCGCTCGCGGCGGGCCGCGGGTCGATAGATGTCGAGTTTCGCATGCGCGGCCGCGACGGTCAGTGGGTCTGGCTTCGCAAGCGGGCCGAGATCGTCGAGGACGATTCGACGGGCGGGCGCCGTCTGGTCGGCATCGCTATCGACGTGACGGATCGCAAGCGCGAAGCAGAGATCTCCGCTACCGCCGACCAACGGCTTCGCGAGGCTGTCGAGGCCATTTCAGAGGCCTTCGTTCTCTGGGATTCCTCCAACCGTCTGGTGCTGTGCAATTCCAAATATCGGCGACTGCACGATCTGCCCGCGGAGTCCGCCCACCCCGGCGCGGCTTACGCCGAACTCGCCGCGATGGGCTCGACCCCGATCGTTTCGAGCGAAGGGCTGGTGAATCCGAACGAGCCGGGAGCGGGTCAGGAAGACGCCAAGACCTACGAAGCCCGACTCGCCGACGGACGTTGGCTGCAGGTGAACGAACGCCGCACGCGCGACGGTGGGTTCGTCTCTGTCGGCACCGACATCACCGCGCTCAAGGAGCACGAGGCCCAGTTGGTGAGATCGGAACGGCTGCTGCTCGCCACCATCGCTCAATTGCGACAATCGCGTCGTTCGCTCGAAGCGCAGGCTCGTCAACTGGCCGACCTCGCCGAACGCTATCACGAGGAAAAGGGGCGGGCCGAAATGGCCAACCGCGCCAAGGCGGAATTCCTGGCCAACATGAGTCACGAGTTGCGCACGCCATTGAATGCGATCATCGGTTTTTCGCAAATGATGGCGGCGCAGACCTTCGGCCCGATGGGCTCGGAGAAATATCGCGAATATTGCGCCGACATCCTTTCCAGCGGACGATATCTGCTGAACGTCTTCAGCGACGTGCTAGAGATGTCGCAGCTCGAATCCGGGCGCGTCAAGCTCAACTACGTTCAGTTCGCCGTCGAGAAGGCGATCAACAAGGCGGTGCTCGACGTCGCGCCGACGGCGCGCGACAAGCAAGTGAATTTGCAGATCGACGTCGGCGCGGCGGAGACGTTGCACGCAGATTACGACGCGATCGAGCGGATTCTGACCACCTTGTTACGCAACGCCGTGAAATTTGCGCCCAAAGGCGGGGCGGTGACGGTCGGCGCGCAGACCTTCAAGGACCACGTCTATTTCTACGTCGAAGACGACGGTCCGGGCATCGCCAGCGAGGACGTCGCGCGCCTCGGCAGGCCTTTCGAGCAGGCCGATACGACGTTGGCCAACGGCATGAAAGGCTCGGGCCTCGGGCTCTCCATCGCGACTTCGCTCGTCGAGCTCCACGGCGGCGCTCTGCGCGTAACCTCGCGGCAAGGCGAGGGCACCGTCGTGCTGGTGACGATTCCGAAAACCGCTCCGGGACGTCGCGCGATGGCGATGGCGGCAGTCGCGTGAGGCGGATGTGGGCGCAAACTCGGTGAACTCGTCGGACAATTGGAGGCGGCGCCGGCGTCTTCCGCGCCGAATCGAAACAGGATGAGCATCGCCAGCATCTGGCGAACGTAGTTGTCGTTGCACGCCGAGAGGAGCTGGCGCCGGACCAGGGGCGCGAAACGCCGCGAGCGCGTGAGCTTGGCAGAACATGGCCGGCTCGCCACCCGCGTGGCGCCCCGTTCAATTCAGCATATAACGGACGCCGACGGTCAGCTGTTGCGCGGTGTTGTGGGTGGCTCCGCTCAAATCCAAATCGACGAAGCGATAGCCGATGTCGAGCGTCGCGCTAGGGGTCAACTGATAGCCGAAGCCGGCCATCAGCGACCCGGCGAAAGAAAACTTCGTCGACGTGAAGTTGCGGTTCCAGTTCAGCATACCGAACGCGACGTTGGGTTGGCGGGTGAGGGGCGCGTAGAGGGGAGTGCCGTTGACGCCGGTTCCCGTGTTGACGACCCATTGCAGGGGATTGCCGGCGTTCACCGACGTGTTCCCGCGGAAGCCGCTGCCGTCATTGTCATTGGTGAAGGTCGTGGAGCCTGAAATGGTGTTGGCGTTGAGGCCCAAGCCACCACCGACGTACGGCGTGAAGCCCCAGAAGTTACCGACGTCGAAATAGGCGCTGGCCAAGCCCAGATTGTTGTACTGCTTGGCGTTCAGGACGCCGGTGCAGGACACTGGCGCCCATAGATAGCCAACAGGAACGCTCGTTGCAGCTGTTACGCTGTTGGTTGTGACGTTGATGGTATTCGACACGGGTGACGCCGTATTCGGGCACAGCGACTTTTGCTGATATCCCAGTCCGGGTCCGTTCCAGAAGCTATAGGTCGCCTCGAGCCGCAGGAAATTGTTCACGCGGAAGCCTAGACCGACATCGAAAACGCCGTCGTCCTTGGTCTTGTTGTTACCACGAAAGACGGGAGCGTTTGTGGAAGAGTTGCCGACCGGGGAGTCGTCGAAGCCCGCCCCCGTGCCGGGAATGTCGTAGAGGACCGGGGGGATGAGGCCGGCGGACGGCACGATGGTCGGTGAATTCACCTCGCCGTAACCGAGATCGCCGCGGATATACCAGTTCGAGCCGATCTCGACCTCGGGGTTGCTCGCGGGCTCGCTCAGCGGCGGCGGCGCGATCCCGAACAGATCGGCGGCCTGCGTCGGCGTCGACGCGATCGCCAAACCGGCGAGAGCAACAACGGCAATTTTCTTCATCGACTCCATCCCCATCGCGGCGCCGGACGCAACCGCCAAACAGCTCGAGGACAACTTCGCCGAGAAATATTAATTTAAAATTAACCCTAACAATTTACCTGCAAACCTTCACGCAGGCAAGTATTTGTTAACGATCGACGAAGCTCTGCCGAGAAAGGAAGTCGGTCAAACGTTCCGCGAAAGCTCGCCGCGTCGCGGTCTTCCGCGGCCTGCGCGTCTGATATTGCAAGGGGCGGAAGGGGCACGGCCAGCCCGGCCAAGGCGAAGTCTCGAACCAGCTGAGGTAGTCGAGCGCGAACCGCGCCTCTCCGCGCCAGAGGTCGAACTGCCAGGGTTTCGGGCTGTTGACGAAGTGCAGGACGAGCGGTGCGATCCGCCCCTCGAGATCGAGCAGGAGAAAGTCGCCCATGAAGTTGCAACGCGGCGAAAGCGGCGCGAAGCGACCCGCCACCAGCGAGTTCAGCGCACTCTGCTCCATGAAGTCGAAGCGATCCGGCGTCTCGCGCAGGGCGCTCGCGGCGCGGGCGGCGAGGTCTTGTTTGCGCCAGGCCGCGCGGTCGATGACCATCAGGCCCGCGTTGAAATAAGGCGTCTCGAGCTCGAGGCCCAGGGATCGACGATAGGCCTGAAACCGCTTCGCCAGCGCGCCGCCCTTGCAGTCCATCAGGTAGATCATGTCGAAGGCGGCGGCGAGCGGATGTCCCTCGAGATCGATGTCGGCGAGCCGCCCGAGGCCGGGCCGCGCGACGCGCATGTCCGCGTCCATGGCGATCAGGCGCGGGTAGGACTCGGGCAATATCTGGTCGAGAAACAGCCGTCGGAACACAGCCCGGGAGAAACGTCCCTTGCCCGCCAGGCCATCGGCGTATCGGGTGAAATCGAGCGTCAGCAAATTGATCCTGCCGCGAAGTTCGGGATCCAACCGCTCGAAGCCGGGCGCCACGTCGCCCGGCTCGCAGACGATGAAAATGTCGAATGCGTCCGCGT
>DASRSL010000110.1:0-5400 GCA_035656495.1 Roseiarcus sp. | reverse complement strand
GAACGCCAGGCCTTTCGGACCCATGGTCGGCAGCAGCGGTTCTCTGGCGCCCGGCGCCGGAAGGAAAATCTTCACGTGATCGTCGAACCCCGCGCTCGTGAAGCCGGCGAGGTCGTCACCGGCCAGCACCAGGCGCACCATTGAGGGCGAAAGCCGCTCCGATCGGCGCACCTCGAGCCTGCGCATTTTCACCTCGTGGCGGACCCTCGTGACGACGCGGTCGACGGCGGGGTGGGCCGGTGCGGCGTGTGGCTGAACTGCGGACATCTGATATCGCTTTCCTGTTGCGGGTTCGCTCGGCTGCCCCGATACCGCGCGCTCGATCTGACGCCAGCACGTGTCATACCCGCGAAAGAGGGTATCCAGCCGTGGGGACACGACGAGGCGGCGCGAAGCGGGAAACCGAGGCGGCAACGCGCCACGCAACTCTTCCTGAAGCGGTCGTGGCGCCCTGGACTTGAGGATGACACGCAGCGCTCGAGTCGCTCGATTTGATGCGGTCCGTGGTTACTCCCTCCCCCCTTGTGGGTGTATGGACCGGAGAGATAGGTAACAGGTGTTCGGAGAGTTGGGTAACACATTTCCCACAATGATGGCGGCTTTGGAGCCGTGTCATGTGGCGTTTGAGGTCGGTCGTGGAGCTGCGTCTCGAGTTCGTCTGTCTGGCTTTGCAAGAAGGCTCGAACGTGTCGGATCTGTGCCGGCGGTTCGGGATCAGTCGGAAGACGGGATACAAGTGGCTGAGACGCGGCGAGGAGCAGGGGGCGTGTCTTTCGGATCGCTCGCGTCGGCCCGACAAGAGTCCGAAGCGGACGGCAGCGGCTGTAGAGACCAAGATCGTCTCGCTTCGGGGCGCGCATCCGGCCTGGGGGGCGCGCAAACTGCGTCGCCGGTTGAGCGACGTCGGCGAGGAGGGCTTGCCGGCGCACTCGACGATCACCGAGATTTTGCGGCGCAACGGCTGCCTCGATGCGGCCGAGGCGGCCAAGCACAAGGCTTTCATCCGTTTCGAGCATCCGCGTCCCAACGGGCTCTGGCAGATGGACTTCAAGGGGCACGTCGAGATGCGGGCCGGGGGGCGCTGCCATCCTTTGACGGTGCTGGACGACCATTCTCGTTTCGCCCTGTGCATCGCGGCCTGCGCGAACGAGCAGACGCAGACGGTCCAGGACAGGTTGACCGAGACGTTCCAGCGTTACGGCCTTCCCGAACGCATGACGATGGACAACGGCTCGCCCTGGGGCGACGGCCCCTACGGCGGCGGCTTCACGCCGCTGACGGTCTGGCTGATGCGCCTGGGCGTGCGCTGCGGGCATTCCCGGCCCTACCATCCGCAGACCCAAGGCAAGGACGAGCGGATGCACCGATCGATGCACGCCGAGGCGATGCAAAAGGTTCGCGAGGACCTGGAGGATTGGCAGGCCGCCTTCGACGCCTGGCGCGTCGTCTACAACACCCAGAGGCCGCATCAGGCGCTCGATTACGACGTGCCGGCGCAACGCTATCAACCCAGCCCGCGCCCCTGGACCGGACGTCTGATCGAACCCGAATACGGCCCCGACGACTTCGAGCGCCGCGTGCAGAAGAACGGCTGGTTCTCCTTCAAGGGCCATACCCTCAAGGTTTCCAAGGCCCTCGCGTCGCAGCGGATCGCCCTACGGCCCACCGCCGACGACGGCGTCTGGGACGTGATCTTCGTCGCGCAGCGCATCTCGCAGGTCGACCTGCGAGATGCGCTGCGCGACACGAAAACTGTCAACCATTCCTCCGAACCGGGGTAACCCTTGTCTCGACCCCAACCCAACGCCCGCAAACCGCCGCCAGACAAGGGGCTCGCCACGTCATTTTCGCCGCGCCGCGCATCGGGATGGTTAACCATCCCGATGCGCGGCGCAAAAACCCAACCTGTTACCCATGTCCCCGAACACCTGTTACCCTTGTCTCCGGTCCAAACACTCTTTGCGGGGAGAGGTGCGGTGAGAGGCCTTTGTGATTGGCGGCGCGCGTCCACCGGGCCGGCCCGCGTCGAATTAATTCGGCCGCCGATGTCGAAACCCTCCGATCTCGCGCGACTCTGGGTTAGGCTCGGTCATCGGACCGCGCCATCAAAGGAGAAGCGACGATGCAATACCTGCTGATGATTCACGGTGACGAAAGCGCGATGCAACAGGCGCGCAAGGAAGACATGCAGGGCATGTTGGCCGCCTACAACTCCTATACGCAGGCCATGAAGGACGCCGGCGTCCATCGCGCCGGCGAGCGGCTGCATCCGAGTTCGAACGCGACGGTCGTGCGAGCGTCCAACGGCAAGACCTCTGTGCTGAACGGGCCTTACGCCGAGATCAAGGAGCAGCTCGGCGGCTATTACGTCATCGAGGCGGCCGATCTCGACGCAGCGATCGGCTGGGCGGCGCGTTGCCCCGGCGCACAGTTCGGCGCCATCGAAGTGAGGCCCATCTGGCCGATGTGACGGAGGCGCGCGAAGCGGCGTCGCGCACGGCTACCCGAGTCGCGCGCGAAAGCTACGGCAAGCTCGTGGCTTTTCTGGCGGCGCCGGGGCGCGACGTGCCCGGCGCCGAGGACGCCCTGTCGGAGGCTTTCGCTTCGGCGCTGGAAAACTGGCCGACGCGCGGCGTGCCCGACAATCCCGAAGGCTGGCTCGTCGTCGCGGCTCGGAGGCGCATGCTCGATTTCGCGCGCCGCCGTCGCGGTGCCGAGGCGGCCTCGGACGCGCTCGCGATGATCGGCGAGGAACTGGACGACGCGGCGGCGTCGGAAGGGCCGATCCCCGATCGGCGCCTCGCGCTGATGTTCGCCTGCGCACATCCCGCGATCGACGAGGCGATCCGGGCGCCGTTGATGCTGCAGACGATTCTCGGGCTGGACGCGGCCGCGATCGCCTCCGCATTCCTGGTTTCGCCCGCCGCGATGGGGCAGCGACTGGCGCGCGCCAAGGCGAAGATCAAACTCGCCGGCATCCCGTTTCGCATCCCGGAAACCGACGAGTTGGCCGAACGCCTCGGGGCCGTGCTCGAGGCGATCTACGCCGCGTTCGCGCACGGCTGGGCGGAGGCGTTCGCCGACGATCCACGCGGGCGCAATCTCGCGGAGGAAGCCGTCTGGCTGGGCCGGGTCGTCGTCGCCCTGTCACCCGAGGAGCCCGAGGCGCTGGGGCTGCTCGCGCTGATGCTCTATGCGGATTCCCGGCGCGCCGCCCGCCGCGATTCATCGGGGAGTTATGTCCCGCTCAGCGAACAGAACCCGGCGCTCTGGAGCGAGGTCGCGATCGCGGAAGCCGAGGCGGCGTTGCGGATCGCCGGCGCGAAGCGCAGGCCGGGGCGCTTTCAGCTGGAGGCGGCGATCCAATCGGCGCACGCCGCACGCCGTCAGACCGGCGTGACGGACTGGCCTTCGATCGCGGCGCTCTACGAGACGCTGTTCGCCCTCACCGGCTCGCCGGTAGTCGCCGTGAACCGGGCCGTGGCGGTCGCCAACGCCCACGGCGCCGCCGCGGGGCTTCGACTGCTCGAAAGCGCCGGCGCGGCCGGCCTGCTGGAGGGCTATCAATCCTTCTGGGCGGCCAGGGCCGACCTGCAGGCGCGCGTCGGCAACGCGGGCGCTGTAGACAGCTACCGCCGGGCGATCGGCCTCGAGAGCGATGCGGCGACGCGCGCTTTCCTGCTGCGGCGGCTGAGCGCGATGGAAGCGGAAACCTCAAACAAATCAAAATTTTGATCGTACTCAGTACAAATCAGGCTGCTCGAGATCCTGCGTCTCGGGAATCGCCTCGATGTCGCGCCTGCCATGCGATGTCGTTTTCGGCAGCTGACTGGATGAAAAGCTTCACGGCTTCTTGGCCGAATGCTTGTCGATCAGCGCCTCGGTCTTGGCCTCGAGGCGCTTCCAGAAGTCCCCGTCCAGCGGCAAGCTCTTAGAGGCCAAGCCTTCCAGCAGCAACGCCTCGAGGCGAGCATCCTGCTCCTTCGCTCGAGCGTCACGCAGGAGGCTGCGAAAATACTCGCGGACGTTGCCGTAGCCCTTGGCCTCGAGTTGGCCGTCGACGAACGCCTTGAGCGAATCTGGAAGTGAGATAGTCACGGTTACCATAATTGTTCCGTCTGCGCTAAGACTAGCCTTCTTATCTAATAACAACAATTAAGAAGAGGACACCCAGCGCGACGCGACTCCGTCTCGACTCGGGCCGCCTCTTGGGTTCTATGCTCATCCCTTCCTTCGAGAAACCCACGCATGCGCATCGCCCCCTTCTCGAGCCCCGGCCGGTTCTGGCGCGGCAATCTGCACACCCATTCGCATTCGTCCGACGGCGCGTTGAGTCCCGAGCAGGTCGTCGAGGCGTACAAGCGCGCGGGCTACGACTTTTTGCAGCTCTCCGATCATTTCCTCGAGCGCTTCGGCTGGCCGATCGCGGACACCCGCGCCTTTCGCTCGAACAGTTTCACCACCCTGATCGGCGCCGAACTGCATGCGATGGGCACCGAGGTCGGCGAGCTCTGGCACATTCTCGCAGCCGGCCTGCCGCTCGATTTTCCCGCGCCGAAGCCACAGGAGTCAGGCCCCGAACTCGCGGCGCGGGCGCGCGCGGCGGGCGCCTTCGTCGCGATCGCGCATCCCGCCTGGTCGCAGCTCAGGATCGCTGACGGACGCGCGCTCGCCAGCGCCCACGCGGTGGAGATCTATAATCACGGCTGCGCGGTCGAGACCGATCGCGGCGACGGCTTCTACCTGCTCGATCAATTGCTGAACGAGGGCCGCCGGATGACGGCCGTAGCCACGGATGACGCCCATTTCAAGAACGGCGACTACGACGCGTTCGGCGGATTCGTCGAGGTGAAGGCGGAAAGCCTCGACCCCGACGCGCTGCTGGAATCGCTGAAGGCGGGACGCTTCTATTCGAGCCAGGGCCCGCGCCTGCTCGACGTCGAGGTGAGCCCCGGGGAGATCGCCGTCTCCTGCACGCCCGTCCATTCGATCGCCCTGTTGACGGGAACCTCCCGCGCTCTCAGCAAGATCGGCCGTCACGTCACTTCGGCTGCATTCGAATTCTCGAACGTCCTCAAACAGGCCTGGGCAGATCCGGGCGCGCCGAAGTGGTTCCGCGTCGTCGCGATCGACGCGGCGGGCCGGCGCGCCTGGACCAACCCGATCTGGATCGACGAACTCGCCGCGGGTTAAAGCCCGAGCGCCCTTGCGCCGGGGCCGCTCCGGCCATAAATCGGTCGCTTGCCACCAAGGGCCCGAGAGAACAGCGATATGAACGAAAGCGCCGGGCCGGGATGGCACGCGACGACGATTCTGATGGTGCGTAAAGGCAACAGGGTCGTCCTCGGCGGCGATGGACAGGTGAGCGTCGGCCAGACCATCATGAAGGGCAACGCCCGC